>NZ_JBGLYQ010000008.1:0-187860 GCF_047304105.1 Duganella sp. Dugasp56 | reverse complement strand
GAGCTCGACAGCGACGCCGTCGAGCTCGTGTCCGATTGCCGGAACTGACCCCGCTGTTTTATTCCTCGTCGAAGGGATCCTTCGGCGGCTCGGCGGGTATGGTGTATTTTTCCTCGGCCCAGGCGCCGAGGTCTATCTGTTTGCAGCGTTCCGAGCAGAACGGGCGATACTTATTCTCTTCCTTCCACTCCACTTTGGCGGAGCAGGTAGGGCAGTCAACTACGGTGGCCATGATCAATCTTCAGAAGTTACAGAGGGTGAGCTCGAATGGTACATCATCTTCCAGCGGCTTGGGTTTCAGGTCGCCGCCCTGGCTGGTAAAGCGCACCCACAACATGTACTTGTTGGCGGAAATTTCCGGGATCGCGCCCAGCGATTCGTCCAGGGTCAGCCGCAGCATCTGGTACACCTTGCCCTGCAACATCTGCTGGTAGCTGCCGGCGACGGCGATCATCTTGACCGGGCCGCCGGAATCGCGCAGCAGGCGCAGCACCAGGCCCAGCGCGTCGAACAGCGGCGCCAGCGGCGCGAACCAGTTGACGATGTCGTTGAAGCGCTGCTCGGCCGGACGCTTTTGCCACGCGTAGTAGGACGGCAGGTCGAATTCGCAGGCGCCGCCCGGAATGATGGTGCGGCCGCGTATGCTCATCAGCCATTCGTTGTCGCGCACGTTCTGCCCGGTCTTGCCCTGGGCGGCGACCAGCGCGCTGCTGACGCCGTCCAGCTCGGCCAGGATGGCGTCCAGCGTTTCGGCTTGTACATTGGGATTCATGCGGTAGCCCAGCAGGCTTTGGCGCTGGCGCTCCAGTTCCTGCAGCAGGTCGGACTTCAGGTCGGCGCGGCCGGCCACTTCCAGCATATCGAAGATGGTCGCCAGCGCGACGTGGTGCTGCATGGGATGTTCTTGATGCACAAAGAACTTGAATTTCTCGTACAGATCCTCCAGTCGCAACAACGTGCGGATGCGCTCGTTGAAAGGATATTCGTAGACAATCAAAATAACATCCCTCTGTGTGGTGGACTTGCGATGAATTCTCGTGATTTTGAAGCAAGCGAAGCAAAATTACAAACGTTGCGAAGGTATTGTTACCGTTCTTTTTGAAAATGCCAGCTCATTTCCAAATATAAATGGTGCAGGCGGTCGATTTGGGGCTCCAGCGCCTCGATTCCGCCGCCGTTTTCAATCACGTCGTCCGCCGCGTCCAGCCTTTGCTGGCGGCTGGCCTGCGCTGCCATGATGGCGCGGACCTGCGCTTCGGGCAAATTGTTTCGCGCCATCACGCGCGCAATTTGCACTTCTTCCGGGCAGTCTACCGCAAGGATGCGCGTGACGCGCTCACGCCAGGAACCGGATTCGACCAGCAGCGGCACGGCGAAGATCACGTAGCTGCCGGTGGCCGCTGCGGCCGCGGCCAGCGCGGCGTCGCGGATGCGGGGATGGAGGATGGCTTCGAGCCTGGCCTTGGCGCCGGCGTCGGCAAACACAAGGCTGCGCATGCGCGCGCGGTCGAGCGCGCCGGAGGCGTCGGCAAACCCGGGGCCGAACTCGGCGACGATGGCCGGCATCGCCGCGCCGTGCGGCGCCGTCAGGCTGTGGGCGATCTGGTCGGTGTCGACGATGCTGGCGCCGCGCGCGGCGAACATGTCGGCCACGGTGCTCTTGCCGCTGCCGATGCCGCCGGTCAGGCCGATGGAGAAGGGCAGCGTGGGCAGCGTGTTCATGGCGGGGTCAGGGTACAAAGCTCATCGTGAAGGCGGCGATCGGCGCGCCGTACAGCATGGCGACCAGTCCGGCCGCCGCCAGGTAGGGGCCGAACGGGATCGGGTTGTTGCGGCCGTGCTTGGCGAACACGATCAGCGCGATGCCGACAATGGCGCCCACCACCGACGACAGCAGGATGATGGTCGGCAGCATGGTCCAGCCCATCCACGCGCCCAGCGCGGCCAGCAGCTTGAAGTCACCATAGCCCATGCCTTCCTTGCCTGTCGCCAGCTTGAACAGCCAGTAGATGGACCACAGCACCAGGTAGCCGGCGGCCGCGCCGATGACGGCGTCGCGCAGCGGCACGAAGGTGCCGTTGATGTTCATGATCAGGCCGGCCCACAGCAGCGGGTAGGTCAGGTCGTCCGGCAGCAGCTGGGTATCGAAGTCAATGAAGGTCATGGCGATCAGCGCATACAGGAACAGCAGGGTCGACAGGCCGGCCCAGCCGCTGCCGAAGTGCCAGATCATCACGGCGCTCAGCGCGCCCGTCAGCGCCTCGACGGCCGGATAGCGGGCCGAGATCGGCGCCTTGCAGTTGCTGCAGCGGCCGCGCAGCACCAGGTAGCTGACCACCGGGATGTTTTCCAGCGCCGTGATCTGGTGCTTGCAGTGCGGGCAGGCCGAGCGCGGCACCATCAGGTTGTAGCGGTCGGTGTGCGGCAATTGCTTGCCCGATTCGGAGGCGACGTAATTGTCCGATTCGCGCTGCATCATCTTCGGCAGGCGGTGGATCACGACGTTGAGGAAGCTGCCGAACAGCAGGCCGAACAGGCCGGCGATGAGGCTGATGGCCAGGTTGCCGGCGGGGGCGAACAGCAGGGTCGATTCAGGCATAGGAAAGAAGCTCAGGGCCGCAGGATAATCACCAGCCCATAATAAAGCATTACGGCAACATTGCGGCGCCGTTTTTCAAGGCAATCCACCCAGTTCGCCCAGGATGTTGCGCACCGCCGCCAGCACCTCGTCCGACAGCGCCGGATCCGCCTTGGCGACGGCGCGCGCCGCCGCTACGCCGCCTATCATCGCGGCGGCGATCGTCAGTCCGGTCTGGCGCGCGTCGGCTTCCGGCCTGGCCTTGGCGACCTGCCGCTCGAACGCGGTCGCGGTGCGCAGGAAGCCTTCGGCGAAGTGGGCGCTGAGGGCCGCGTCCTGGCGGCCGATCTCGCTGGCCGAGGCCGCCAATGCGCAGCCGCCGGACATGTCGTCGCGGGTGGCGGGGGCCAGGTAATAGTCGAGGAACTCGGCCAGGTCGGGGATGCCGTCCTTGGCGTGCTTGCCCAGCCGCGCGGCCGCGCGCTGCACGCCGTAGCCCAGCGCTTCGGCCGCCAGCGCTTCCTTGGACGGGAAGTGCGCATACAGCGCGCCGTGGGTCAGGCCCGCTTCCTTGCTGATTTCAGCCACGCCGACGCCGTCGATGCCGCGCTCGCGGAACAGGCGGCCGGCCGCCTGCACCAGTGCGTTACGGTTTTCCTCGGCTTTTTCTCTGGTGATGCGCATGGGCAGATTGTAGGTCAAATTGATTACCATCGCAATCAATACGCGTCTTCCCTCGTTGGAGATATGGGCCGCGCGAGGGAGTTATGGCACTGTGATGAACTGCCCCATCCGGCCCGGAGCCGCTCTTGCCTTCCTACTTGATACCGCTATTGTTGCTGGCCTGCGCAGTGCCTTCGGCGCTGCTGCTGGTGTGCATGCGGCGGATGCGGCGGCGGCTGGAGCACCGCGCGCGCGCGGCGGCCGCGCTGCACGATACGCTGCTGCAAAGCATACAGGGCATGATCCTGCGCTTTCAGAGCGTCGCGCACCGCCTGCCGCCCGGCAGCGCCGAGCGGGAGACCATAGAAACCATCCTCGACCAGGCCGACGAGGTGCTGGCCGAGGCGCGCCACCAGATCGTGGCGCTGCGCCGGCCGGACCCCGCAACGCCCGCGCCGGCTACACCACCGAACCGAGCTTGAAGATCGGCAGGTACATCGCGATCACCAGGCCGCCGATCAGCACGCCCAGGATGACCATGATGGCCGGCTCCATCAGGCTCGACAGCGAGGCCACGGCCTCGTCCACTTCTTCCTCGTAGAAGTCGGCCACCTTGCCCAGCATGGCGTCCAGCGAACCGGACTCCTCGCCGATGGCGACCATCTGCGTCACCATGTTGGGGAACACGTCGGCGTTCTGCATCGCCACCGTCAGGCTGGTGCCGGTGCTGACTTCGTTCTGGATCTTGCGCGTGGCGTCCAGGTACACGGCGTTGCCGGCAGCTCCGCCGACCGAATCAAGCGACTCCACCAGCGGCACGCCGGCGGCGAACATGGTGGCCAGCGTGCGGGTCCAGCGGGCGATGGTGGCCTTGCGGATCACGTCGCCGAACACTGGCAGCTTGAGCAGCAGCTTGTCCATGAAGCGCTGCATCTGCAAGGAGCGCTGCCAGGCGCGGAAGAAGAAGTAGATCCCCGCGAACAGCCCGCCGAAAATCAGGTACCACCAGGTGACGAAGAATTCCGACAGCGCCATCACGAACAGCGTGGGCGCCGGCAGGTTGGCGCCGAAGCTTTTGAACACTTCCTTGAACGCCGGCACCACCCAGATCATGATCACGGCCGTGACGATGAAGGCCACCGCCAGGATCGACACCGGATACATCAGCGCCGACTTGATCTTGGCCTTCATGGCCAGCGTTTTTTCCTTGTAGATCGCCAGCCGCGTCAGCAGGTCTTCCAGGATGCCGGCCTGTTCGCCGGCGCCGACCAGGTTGCAGAACAGCGGATCGAAATACAGCGGGAACTTGCGGAACGCCTGGTTCAGGCTGGTGCCGGTCTCGATATCGGCGCGCAAGTCCATCACCAGCTTGGACACCGACGGATTGGCGTGGCCCTTGCCGACGATGTCGAACGATTGCAGCAGCGGCACGCCGGCCTTCATCATCGTCGCCAGCTGGCGCGTGAACAGCGAGATATCCTTGTCGGTGATTTTCTTGCCGCTGCGGTAGGCCTTTTTCTTGACCTTGGTGACCATGATGCCCTGGCGGCGCAGGGTGACGTTGACCACCGCCTCGCCGCCGGCGCGCAGCTCGCCGCGCACGGTCTTGCCGCTCTTGTCCTTGCCCTCCCAGGCGAAAATCGATTCCTTGACCTGGTGGCCTGCGTTGCCGGATGTCGCCATGGGTATGTTTCCTATTCGTTGGTACAGCCGAGCACTTCTTCGAGGCTGGTCAGACCGTTACGCACTTTCACCAGGCCGGACTGGCGCAGCGACTTCACGCCTTCCTCTTCCGACTTGGCGGCGATTTCCATCGAGTTGCCATGCGCCAGGATGATCGCCTCGATCGCCGGCGAGATCGGCATGATCTGGTAGATGCCGACGCGGCCCTTGTAGCCGCCGCCGTTGCAGCGTTCGCAGCCGACCGGGCCGTACGGCTTCCAGCTGCCGTCGAGCTCGTCTTCCTTGAAGCCGGCCTTGAGCAGCAGGTCATGCGAAATCTCCACCGGCTGCTTGCAGGTGCACAGCCGGCGCGCCAGCCGCTGGGCGGTGATCAAGATCACCGACGAGGCGATGTTGAACGGCGCCACGCCCATGTTCATCAGCCGCGTCAGGGTCGACGGCGCGTCGTTGGTGTGCAGCGTGGAGAACACCATGTGGCCGGTCTGGGCGGCCTTGATGGCGATGTCGGCCGTTTCCAGGTCGCGGATCTCGCCGACCATGATGATGTCCGGATCCTGGCGCAGGAAGGACTTCAGCGCCACCGGGAAGGTCAGGCCGGCCTTGTCGTTGACGTTGACCTGGTTCACGCCCGGCAGGTTGATCTCGGCCGGATCCTCGGCGGTGGAGATGTTGATGCCGGGCTTGTTGATGACGTTCAAACAGGTGTACAGCGACACGGTCTTGCCCGAGCCGGTCGGGCCCGTCACTAGCACCATGCCGTACGGGCGCTGGATGGCGTCGAGCAGCAATTCCTTCTGGTCCGGATCGTAGCCGAGCGCGTCGATGCCCATCTGGGCCTGGGTCGCGTCCAGGATGCGCATGACGGTCTTCTCGCCGAACAGCGTCGGCAGGGTCGAGATGCGCAGGTCGATGGTCTTGGTCGGCGACACGATCAGGCGCATGCGGCCGTCCTGCGGGATGCGCTTTTCCGAGATGTCCAGCTTGGCCAGCACCTTGATGCGCGAGACCAGCTTTTCCTTGATCGAGATCGGCGGCTGGGCGTGCTCCATCAGCACGCCGTCGACGCGGAAGCGCACGCGGTAGAATTTTTCGAACGGTTCGAAGTGCAAGTCCGAGGCGCCCATGTTGACGGCGTCCATCAGCATCTTGTTGAGGAAGCGCACCACCGGCGCGTCCTCGACGTCGTTGGCGCCGGCGTCGGCCGCCGCCGAGGCTGCCGCCGCGGCGTCTTCCTCTTCGGCGAACTGGATGTCGGCCTCGTCGCCGGCCAGGTCGCTGATGCTTTGCTCGCTGGTCTTGTTCAGCCTGGCCAGCAGCTGCAGCAGCGCGTCATGCGGGACGATGATGGGTTCGACCGTCGACTCGGTCTGGAACTTGATCTGGTCCAGCGCTTGTATATTGGTCGGATCGGAAATCGCCACCGACATCTTGTTGCCGCGCTTGGCCAGCGCGATCACGCGCTGCGCCTGCATCAGCTTGTTGTCGATGATCTTGGCCGGCAGCGCCTCGACGTTCAGCGCCTGCACGTCCATCATCGGATAGGCGAAGGTTTCGGAACAGAAGGTGGCCAGCGCGCGCGAGTCGATCGCGCCGCTGGCCAGCAGCACGTCGATGAACGCCAGTTTCTCGCCCACGGCTTTTTTTTGCAGCGCCTCGGCCTGGACGGCGGAAAGGCGTCCCGCTTGCAGCAATGCGCGTGCCAACCCCGGCATCGGGGCGCCTGGCGCGGCGTTGGGTAGGACTGCTGCCATAGAAGCGTTCGTCGGATGGAGGAGGGCGGATCACGGAATGATGCTCTCAGGCATCATATTTGTAAAGCCGTTTGTCGCTCCCAAGAAACGATTGTACTCCGCAATGTTGCTTAAGCCCACGCGATTGATGCGGATTAGTGACTGCGTTTGCTACCCGGACGTATCAATTTGACGACTTTGATGGCCTGGTCGTGGACTTGCACCACTTCGATGATGCACTGGTCGATTTTGATGCTGATCGGCGCGTCCGGGATTTCCTGCAACAACTCGAGCAGCATACCGTTCAGCGTCTTCGGGCCGTCCAGCGGGAAGTTCAGGCCCAGGCGTTTGTTGACGTCGCGCAGCGCCGTCGAGCCCTCCAGCAGGCATTCTCCCTGCTCGTTCCAGCCGAAGGTGTCGGCCCGCGCGGCGCCCGGCATCGATGTCGTAAATTCACCGATCATTTCCTCGATGATATCGTCCAGCGTGACCAGGCCCTGCACCTCGCCGTACTCGTCGACGATGATGCCCAGGCGCTCCTTGTTCTCCTGGAAGTACTGCAGCTGGGTGAACACGCCGGTGTCCTGCGGGATGAAGTAGGGCGTGGTCAGCAGTTCGCGGAAATGCTCGACGGTCAGCTCGTCTTCCTGGTTCAGCAGCGCCACCGCCTTGCGCACGTGCAGGATGCCGATGATACGGTTGATCTCGCCTTCATAGACGGGCAGCTTGTTGTGGTAGCAGGTGGTCAGCTCGCGCTTGATTTCGTCGACGGTCAGTTCCAGGTTCAGCGCCTCGATCTGCGAGCGCGGCGTCATGATGTCCTCGACCGAGATGGTTTCCAGGTCGAACAGGTTGAGCAGGATGCTCTTGTGCTTTTGCGGGATGAAGTTGCCGCCCTCGAGCACGATCGAGCGCAGCTCTTCCGGCGACAGGCGGGCCTCGTGCGCGTGCGCGCCGGCCTTGATGCGGAAAGCCTTGAGCACGATGGAGACGAACAGGTTGACGAACCAGATCACCGGCTTGGCCAGGGTCATCAGCGGTTTCAGCACCATGCTGGTCGGCAGCGCGATTTTTTCCGGGAAGGTGGCGCCCAGCACTTTCGGCGAGATCTCGGCGAACACGATCAGCAGGAAGGCCACCACGCCGGTGGAGATGGTGATGACGTTGTCGTCGTGGCCGAAGGTCTGGATGGCGATGGCGGTGACCAGCGCGGTGGCCATGGCGTTGATCAGCGTATTGGCGATCAGCACCAGCGACAGCAGCTTATCGGTGCGGTCGAGCAGCCACAGCGTGGTGATGGCGCGGCGGCTGCCGCGTTTGGCCATGTGGCGCAAACGATAGCGGTTGGCCGCCATCAGGGCGGTTTCGGCCATGGCGAAGAAGGCCGAGCACAATATCAGGAGGGCGAGCGCAAGAAATTGCACCCAAAACGGCACGGTATCCAAGGGTCACCGTAAAGAATCTTGCATGGGAAACTGGTCGGCCTGATCACGGCGCCGGCCCAGACGGCATGGCCCAAAACGCGGCCACAGAGCTACGGATTCTAAGGCAAGCCCGGCTGACATGCAAGTTTGCCTATGTTGCTTTCCTCAGCATCATGGCGAGGGCGGCGATGGGGGCGCCGTTTTCCTGGCGGGCCGACAGCGGTTCCGCGGCGAGGATGTCGAAGCCGTGGGCGGCGGCCAGGCGCTTTATATATGGCAGCGTGTGGGCGTAGCGGTTGGAGGGACGCAAGACGTAATCCGCGCCGTCGCCGGCCTCTACCGTGAAGCAGAAGTGGCCGCCGGGCAGCAGCGCGCCGCGCACGCCGTTGAATACCGGCGCCAGGTCGCCGATGTAGACGAACACGTCGGCCGCCACCGCCAGGTCCCAGGCCTGCCGCTGGCCGTCCAGCCAGGCCACGACGTCGTCGCAGGCCAGTTGGTCGTACAGGTCGCGCATGGCCGCCTTGTCCAGCATCTGCTGCGACAGATCGACGCCGTACAGGCTGCGCGAGTAGGCCTTCAAATAGGGGCCGCACAGGCCGGTGCCGCAGCCGAGGTCCAGCGTATCGAGGCCGGCGGTGCCCACGGTGCGGCGTATCAGGCCGTCCAGGTAGGCCGGCGTCTGGTAGTCCAGTACTTCCACCAGGTGCTGGTCGAAGTGGTTGGCGTACTGGTCGAACAGCGAACGCACGTATTCGGCCGGCAGCGCCGCCGGTGTGTCGCCCGCGCCCACCGAGGCCAGCGCGAAGGCGATGGTTTCCGGATTGTCGCCATGCGCCAGCGCGGCGCGGTAGGCGGCGACGGCGTCGTCGTTGCGGCCCATCGAGCGCAGCGTGTTGCCGCGGTGGTAGTGCGCCAGCGCGTAATCCGGCTTGAGTTCCAGCGCGCGGTCGTAGCTGTCCAGCGCGGCGCCGAATTCGCCCAGCCGCTGCAAGGCCGCGCCTTGCCCGCTGTACGCTTCGGCCCAGCGCGGCCGCAGATGGATGGCGCGGTCGAAGCTCTCCACCGCCTCAGGCAGCAGGCGCAGGCAGTGCAGCGCGTTGCCGCGCGCGAACCAGGCGTCGGCGTTGCGGTCATGGATGTGCAGCGCGTTTTCCGCCGCGCCCAGCGCGTTCAGGTAGCGGCCCAGGTCCTGCAGCACGATGGCGCGGTTGCAGTGCGCTTCGGCGTACTTCGGCTGGATGTCCAGCGCGCGCTGGTAGCTGAGCAGCGCCTCGTCCGGTCGCCCCAGCTTGCGCAGGGCGTTGCCGCGATTGCTCCACGCCATCGCGTAGTCTGCCTGCAGGGCGATCGCACGGTCGTGGCTGGCCAAGGCTTCGTCGGCACGGCCGGAGTCGAGCAGCGCGACGCCGAGGTTGCAATGGGTCTTGGCCTGCGATGCGTCGACGGCGATGGCCTGCGAGATGAGTGCGATGGCCGTTTGCGCATCGCCGGACTGGCGCGCGATCACGCCCAGCAGGTGCAGGGCGTCGAATTGCGCGGGGTCGAGTTCCAGTACCTGGCGGTACAGCGCTTGCGCCGGTTCCAGCAGGCCCTGCTGATGCAGCGCCACGGCTTGTTGCAGAAAAGACGCGGTCAGCGCCGAGTGGGATCCATTCATAGTGCGCATCTTAGCCGATGGCGCATCCGCATGCCTGAATTCTCTCCAAATATTGCAATATGAAAACATTGTATGGCGTGATAGCATTTCAGGCAATATCATTTCCCGGAGCCAGTCGATCATGCGCTTGAAATTGCCGTTAGCCTTAGCCATCAGCGCGATATCGCCTGCATTGGCCCACGCCCAGGCCGCGCCCGGGCTGATACCGATCGAGAGCTTCGTGCGCGAAGACCAGTACTTCAATCCGAAGATGTCGCCCGACGGCAAGCATCTGGCGGTAACGGTGCGCACGCCCGTGGGCAAGCGCACGATACCGATGGTGACTTTCTACAGCCTGCCGGACCTGAAGCTGGAAAGCACGATACGCATGCCGCTGTTCTCGGTGCCGGTGAGTTACCAGTGGGTCAGCAACACGCGCCTGGTGGTGGAAAAGGGCATCGAGGTTGGCTCGCGCGAAGCGCCGCGCGCGACAGGGGAGGTGCTGGCGATGGACTTCGACGGCACCAACCAGGCCTATCTGTACGGCCATGAAATGACCACCTATTCCAAACAGGGCGGACGCTACGGCAACGACTGGGGCTACGCCTCTCCAGCCTACTTCCCCGATACCCGCAACGACCATGTGCAGCTGGGGACCTACCTCTGGCGCAACGAGGCCAGCTCGCTGTACGACGTCGATACCCGCTCGGCCATCCGCAAGGAACTCACGACCATTCCGGTCGCCAACGCCACCTTCGTCATACAGAACGACGGCAAGCCCCGTTTCGTCATCGCCACCGACGAACAGAATTACCTCAAGCTGTGGCGCTATAGCGACGCCACCGGCAAATGGGCGATGGTCGAGGAGAAGCCTGGCTCGCGCCTGTCGCCGAATGATTTCAGCGCGGACAACAAGGAGTTCCTGGCTTGGTACTCGGAACATGGCGGTCCGTCCAAGCTGGTGCGTCAGAAACTGGACAGCGACGAGCGCCGTGTGGTGGCCGAAGACGAAATCGGCAGCATCGACCGGGTGATGCACGCATCGAGCCATGCCTTGCCGGTCGCCGCGTTCACGCACACGGGCCGTCCGCGCGTGATCTACCTGGAGCCGTCGCATCCTGACGTGGCGCTGCACCAGGCGTTGAGTGCCCAGTTCCCCGATGCGACCGTCAATCTGGTCAGCGCCACGGACGACGGCTCCAAGCTGCTGGCGTTTGTCCACAGCGACCGCGATCCCGGCGTGGTTTATCTGTACGACCGCAAAGCCAACAAGGCCGACCAGCTGTATGTGTCTATGGGCGGCATCGACCCGGACCAGATGGCGCCGCGCCGTCCAATCAAATTCAAGGCGCGCGACGGCTTGCTGCTTGAGGGCTACCTGACCCTGCCCAAGCTGGCCAGCGGCGCCAAGCCGCCGCTGATCCTGCTGCCACACGGTGGCCCGCACGGCCTGTTCGATACCTGGTACTTCGACACCGACGCGCAGTTCCTGGCCAGCCGCGGCTATGCCGTGCTGCAGGTGAATTATCGCGGTTCCGGCGGGCGCGGCGAGCACTTCAAGACGCTGGGCTACCGCGAGTGGGGCGGCAAGATACTCGACGACCTGGTCGATGGCGTGAAATGGACCGTGGCCCAGGGGGAGGTGGACGGCACGCGCATGTGCGCCTACGGCGGCAGTTTCGGCGCCTACGCCGCCCTGATGCTGGCCTCGCGCGAGCCGGATATGTTCAAGTGCGCGGTAGGCTATGCCGGCATCTACGAGTTGCCGCTGCTGCACAAGGAAGACCAGGTGAAGGGCAACTCACGCATGTCCAGTACTTTTGTCCGCTACATCGGCGAGGATGCGGCCGAACTGGCGCGTTATTCGCCGGCGCAGCACGCGGCCAGCATCAAGGCCGGCGTGCTGCTGATCCATGGCGGACACGATGAAACCGCCCCCAAGGAGCACGCGTTCCTGATGAAGGAGGCGCTGGAGAAGGCCGGCCATGCGCCGGAGTGGTACTACGTGGACTACGAAGGCCACGGCTTCTACGACACCGAAAACCAGACCGAGGTTTACAAGCGGCTGGAAGCCTTCTTCGCCAAATACCTGGGCAAGCCGAAGTAATCAGCTGCCGCGGTAGGTCGAATACGCCCACGGCGAGACGACCAGCGGCACGTGGTAGTTCTGGTCGGCGCTGGCGATACCGAACGCCAGCGTCACCTCGTCGATAAAGCGCGGCTCCGGCAGGTCGACGCCGCGCGCCGCGAAGTATTCCCCCGCGCCGAACACCAGCTCATACTTCCCCGGCTTCATCGTCTCGCCTTCCAGCAGCGGCACCGCGCAGCGGCCGTCGGCGTTGGTGACGTCGCTCTTCAGCAGCTCGCGGCCTTGCGCCGTCACCGCATACAGCGCCACCTTGACGCCTGCGCCAGGCTTGCCGACTGTGATATCCAAAACGTGTGTGCTGAGCTTGCCCATGATTAGTCCCCGTTAGTCCTATATGTTTAAGTGATAAGTAGCTATTGCACAAATCATATACCGGCATGGTTCGACGCATATATGATTGCAGATATATTCCTCATAGACTCGCTTGCGCCAATGACCACTTACGACAACTACCCGCGCGACCTGATCGGTTACGGCCCGAAACCACCCCACGCCCAGTGGCCCGACCAGGCCCGCGTGGCCCTGCAGTTCGTGCTGAACTACGAAGAAGGCGGCGAAAACAACGTGTTGCACGGCGACGCCGGTTCCGAGACCTTCCTGTCCGAGATCATCGGCGCGGCCTCGTTCAGCAACCGCCACATGAGCATGGAATCGATCTACGAGTACGGCTCGCGCGCCGGCTTGTGGCGTTTGCTGCGCATGTTCGAGGAGCGCAAGCTGCCGCTGACGGTCTTCGGCGTGGCGATGGCGCTCAAGCGCCATCCCGACGCGGTGGCCGCGTTCAAGGACCTGGGCCACGAAATCGCCTGCCACGGCCTGCGCTGGATCACCTACCAGAACATGGACGAGGCCACCGAGCGCGCCCACATGAAGGAAGCGGTCGAGATCATCCGCGACCTGACCGGCAGCGCGCCGCAGGGCTGGTACACCGGCCGCGACTCGCCGCAGACCAAGCGCCTGGTGGTCGAACACGGCGGCTTCCGCTACGACGCCGACAACTACAGCGACGACCTGCCGTTCTGGCAGAAGGTCGACTACACCGACGCCGAAGGCCGCGCCGCCGTCGCGCCGCAGCTGATCGTGCCGTACACGCTGGACACCAACGACATGCGCTTCGCCGCCGCCCAGGGCTTCAACTCCGGCACCCAGTTCTTCGACTACCTGAAGGACGCCTTCGACGTGCTGTACGCCGAGGGCGACCCCAACGGACTGAACCAGCCGAAGATGCTGTCGATCGGCCTGCACTGCCGCATCGTCGGCCGCCCGGCGCGCGCCGCCGCGCTGGCGCGCTTCCTCGACTACGTGCAAAAGCACGATAATGTCTGGATCACGCGCCGCATCGATATCGCCGAACACTGGCGCAAAACACATCCATACGCAGCTTGAGGCCACGATGTCCGAACCGATTCGTTTTTACTACCGTGGCGCGGTTCAGGAAATCTCCGCCGCCGCGCCAACCCGCACCGTGCTGCAGCACCTGCGTGAGGACTTGCACTGCACCGGCACCAAGGAAGGCTGTGCCGAGGGCGATTGTGGCGCCTGTACCGTGGTGGTCGGCAGCCTGAACGCCGCCGGCGAACTGGAAATGAAGGCGGTCAACTCCTGCATCCAGTTCGCGCCCACGCTGGACGGCAAGGCGCTGTTCACCGTGGAAGACCTGCAGCAGCCGGACGGCGCGCTGCATCCGGTGCAGCAGGCGATGGTGGAATGCCACGGCTCGCAATGCGGTTTCTGCACGCCGGGTTTCGTCATGTCGCTGTGGGGCATGTACCTCGACAAAGACGGCCAGCCGGCCCAGCGCAAGGAGATCGACGATTGCCTGTCCGGCAACCTGTGCCGCTGTACCGGCTACCGCCCGATCATCGATGCCGCGCAGCGCATGACCGAGTTGCCGAAGGTCGGCTTCGAGCGCGCCGCGCTGGCCGAACAGCTGCGCGCCTTGCAGCGCGGCGTCGGCGTCACCTACACGGCGCAGGGCCAGTCCTTCCACGCCCCGCGCACGCTGGACGAATTGGTCGCGCTGCGCAACGAACATCCGAAAGCCACGCTGCTGGCCGGCTCCACCGACATCGGCCTGTGGGTCACCAAGCAGATGCGCGAGCTGGGCGACATCATCTACCTGGGCCACGTCGCCGCGCTGCAGTCGGTGCGCGAGGCGGACGGCATGCTGGAAATCGGCGCCGGCGTCTCGCTCAACGACGCGTACGAAGCCTTGTGCCGCCTGTATCCGTCGCAATTGAGCGAAATGTGGCAGCGCTTCGCCTCGCTGCCGATTCGTAACGCCGGCACCCTGGGCGGCAACGTCGCCAACGGTTCGCCGATCGGCGATTCGATGCCGTGGATGATCGCCGTCGGCAGCGAAGTGGTGCTGCAGGGCGCCAATGGCCAGCGCATATTGCCGCTGGAAGCCTTCTATCTCGACTATCAGAAAAAGGACATGCAGCCGGGCGAGTTCGTGGCCGCCGTGCGCGTGCCGCTGCCGCGCGCGGGCGTGCAGTTCCGCACCTACAAGCTGGCCAAGCGCTTCGACCAGGATATCTCGGCCGTCTGCGCCGCGTTCGCGTTCAAGCTCGATGGCGACCACATCGTCGACGCGCGCATCGCCTTCGGCGGCATGGCGGCCACGCCGCGCCGGGCCGCTCGCGCCGAGGCGGCGCTGACCGGCCTGCGCTGGAACGAAGCCAACCTGCGCGTGGCGATGGACATGCTGGCGCAGGATTTCGCGCCGCTGTCGGACATGCGCGCATCGAGCACCTACCGCATGCAGACGGCGCAGAACCTGCTGCGCCGCTTCTGGTTCGAAACCTGCGCCGAGGCGCCGCTGGCGGCCGACGCCGTCAACGCTTTCGCCTGCCGCGCCTGAAAGGAGCCATCATGAATCAACCAGTCGCTCCCGCGCTGCTCGCCGCCCAGGCATGGAAGGCGGTCGGCGTCGCCCGTCCGCATGAATCGGCCGAGCTGCACGTGCTGGGCCAGGCCACCTACACCGACGACATCCCCGAGCTGCAAGGCACGCTGCATGCGGCGCTGGGCTTGTCGTCCAAGGCGCACGCGCGCATCGGCGCGATGGACCTGGCGCCGGTACGCAATTCGCCGGGTGTGGTGGCGGTCTACACGGCCGAGGATATCGTCGGCACCAACGACTGCGGTCCGATCATCCACGACGATCCCATCCTGTGCGCGGGCGAGGTGCAGTATGTCGGCCAGCCGATATTCATCGTCGTCGCCGACACCCACGACAACGCCCGCCGCGCCGCGCGCCGCGCCGTGATCGGCTACGACGAGCTGCCGGCGATCTTTACACCGCAGGAAGCCAAGGCGGCCAATTCCTATGTACTGCCGCCGATGCACCTCAAGCGCGGCGACTATCAAGCCGCTTTCGACATGGCGCCGCACGTGGTCAAGGGCCAGTTGTTCGTCGGCGGCCAGGAGCAGTTCTACCTGGAGGGCCAGATCGCCTACGCGATCCCGAAGGAGGACAGCGGCATGCTGGTGCAGTGTTCGACGCAGCACCCGAGCGAGATGCAGCACGTGGTCGCGCATGCCTTGGGCGTGCATTCGCACAAAATACTGGTGGAATGCCGCCGCATGGGCGGCGGTTTCGGCGGCAAGGAATCGCAATCGGCGCTGTGGGCCGCGTCCGCGGCTATCTCCGCGGCCAAGCTGCGCCGGCCGGTCAAGCTGCGCGCGGACCGCGACGACGACATGCTCGTCACCGGCAAGCGCCACTGCTTCTTCTATGAGTACGAAGTCGGCTACGACGACAACGGCAAGATCCTCGCCGCCAAGGTGGACATGACCTTGCGCGCCGGCTTCTCGGCCGACCTGTCCGGTCCCGTCGCCACGCGCGCGGTCTGCCACTTCGATAACACCTACTACTTGTCGGACGTCGACATCCGCGCCGGCTGCGGCAAGACCAACACGCAGTCGAATACCGCCTTCCGCGGCTTCGGCGGTCCGCAGGGCGCGATCGCGATCGAATACATCGTCGACGAAATCGCCCGCAACCTGGGCCGCGACGCGCTCGATATCCGCCGCCTGAATTTCTACGGCAAGACCGAGCGCAACGTCACGCCATACGGCCAGGAGATCGTCGACAACGTCATCGAGGCGCTGACGGCGGAGCTGGAGCAAAGCAGCGACTACCGCGCGCGCCGCGCCGCTGTCGAGGAATACAACAAGACCAGCCCGGTGCTGAAGAAAGGGCTGGCGCTGACGCCGCTCAAGTTCGGCATCGCCTTCAACGTCACTCACCTGAACCAGGCCGGCGCGCTGGTCCACGTGTATGTGGACGGCTCGGTGCTGGTCAATCACGGCGGCACCGAGATGGGGCAGGGCATCAACACCAAGGTGTTGCAGGTGGTGGCGCACGAACTGGGTCTGGATCCGGAGCATGTACGCGCCACGGCCACCGACACCAGCAAGGTCGCCAACACTTCGGCCACGGCCGCCTCCACCGGCGCGGACTTGAACGGCAAGGCGGCGCAGGACGCGGCGCGCCAGATCCGCGAACGCCTGGCCGCCTTCGCGGTCAGGCTGTATGGTGATGACGACGGCGTGCCGGTGCAGTTCTTCGACAACGCGGTGCACGCCAACGGCCACTCGATTCCGTTCCCCGAACTGGTGCAGAAAGCCTATCTGGCGCGCGTGCAGCTGTGGTCCGACGGCTTCTACGCGACGCCGGGCCTGCATTGGGATCCGAAGACGATGAACGGCCACCCGTTCTCCTACTATGCCTACGGTGCCGCTGTTTCGGAAGTGGTGGTCGATACGCTGACCGGCGAATGGAAGCTGCTGCGCGCGGACGCCTTGTACGATGCCGGCCGTTCGCTCAATCCCGCCATCGACCTGGGGCAGGTGGAGGGCGCGTTCATACAGGGCATGGGCTGGCTGACGACCGAGCAATTGTGGTGGAATCCGGCCGGCAAGCTGATGACGCATGCGCCGTCGACCTACAAGATTCCCGGCGTGTCGGACTGCCCGGAAGACTTCCGCGTGCGGCTGTTCGACAACGGCAACGTGGAGGACAGCATCCACCGTTCCAAGGCGGTCGGCGAGCCGCCGCTGCTGCTGCCGTTCTCGGTGTTCTTCGCGATACGCGATGCGATTTCCGCTGTCGGCGGACATCGGGTCAATCCGCCGCTGAACGCACCGGCGACCAGCGAAGAGATCTTGCGCGCGGTGTCGGCGGTGGAAGCCGCGGCCTGAGGACGTCATCATGAACGAATGGCTGACAGCTGCGATCACGGAACCGGCGGTGCTGGTGACGGTGGCCATCGTCGAGGGCTCCGGCCCGCGCGAACCCGGCGCCCGCATGCTGGTGACGGCCGATGGCCAGGTCGACACCATCGGCGGCGGACATCTGGAAATGTGCGCGGTGGATGTCGGACGCAGCATGTTGAAAGGCGCCGCCAGGGGAGAGGATGTCCACGCCCGGCTGGAGCGGTACGCGCTCGGTCCGACGCTGGGCCAGTGCTGCGGCGGCGTCGTGCACCTGGCCTTTGAATTGATCGACCCCGCGCTGGCCAGGGTGATGTCCAGTCTGCGCAAACGCCAGCGGGAGGACAGTTGGCGCCTTAGCGCCATCGACGGCATGCCGGTCTCGCTGCTGCTCGATGCCGATGGTGCAATCGTCGCCGGCGCGGACGAAGCCGCCCCGTTCGGCCCGGCCTTCCCGGCAATCGACCACCAGCGCGGCACGCACGTCCTGCGCGACACCGCCGGCCGTCGCTGGCTGGCCGATCCATGCCTGGCACCGCGCGCGCATCTGCTGCTGTTTGGCGCCGGTCACGTCGGCGCGGCCATCATCCGCATGCTGGGCGAGCTGCCGTGCACCGTTACCTGGATCGACGAGCGCGATGACATGTTCCCGCAGTCCATACCCGCCAACGTCACCGTCGAAGCTACCGACGCGCCGGAAGCGTTGGTCGCCGCCGCACCGGCAAACGCCAGCTACCTCGTCATGACCCATAGCCACGCACTCGATCAGCGCCTGAGCGAAGCCATCCTCCGCCGCGCCGACGTCGGCTGGTTCGGCCTGATCGGTTCGAAGACCAAGCGCGTCCAGTTCGAGCGCCGAATGGCCGCGCGCGGCCTGCCGCAGGACCGCATCGACGCCATGGTCTGCCCCATCGGCGTGGCCGGCATCACCAATAAACTGCCCGCCGCCATCGCCACGTCCGTGTGTGCCCAGCTGCTGATGGTGTGGGAGGCGCAGCAGGCCGCCGTGCAAGGCGCGCCGGTGCGCCTGGTCGCTTCGCGTTAAACTGAGCATTCCCAACCAGGAAGGCCTTTCATGCCAAACACCCTGCAAGCCTACCGTGGCAGCTTGCTGCACTTTCTTGCCGATCCCGCCTTCAGCGACCAGTCATATGCATGGCATGAAGACGGCCTGCTGGTTGTCGCCGACGGCAAGGTGCAGGCGGCCGGCGACTATGCCACGCTGCACGCCGCGCTGCCGCCGGGCACCGAGCTGCACGACTACAGCGGCAAGCTGCTGCTGCCCGGATTTATCGACACCCATGTGCACTATCCGCAGACCGACATGATCGCCTCGCCGTCGGAGGGCCTGCTGCCTTGGCTGGAAACCTATACCTTCCCGACCGAGCGCCAGTTCGAGGACCCCGTTCATGCGGCCGGCGTGGCCGAGTTCTTCCTCGACGAGTTGCTACGCTGCGGCACCACCACCGCCATGGTCTACTGCACCGTGCATCCGCAATCGGTGGACGCCTTCTTCACCGCGAGCGAGGCACGCGGCCTGCGCATGGTGGCGGGCAAGGTGATGATGGACCGGAACTGCCCCGAGTTCCTGCGCGACACCGCCGAATCCAGCGCCCGCGACACCGAAGCGCTGATCCAGCGCTGGCACCAGCGCGGCCGCTCGCTGTACGCGATCACACCGCGCTTCGCGCCCACCTCCACCGAGGAACAGCTGCAACTGGCTGGCGAGCTGGCGCGCGCGTATCCGGACACCTTCATCCAGACCCACGTATCGGAAAACGAAGCCGAATGCGCGTGGGTGCGCAAATTGTTCCCCAAGTCGCGCAGCTACATCGACGTCTACGACAGCTACGGCATGCTGCGCCCGCGCGCCATGTACGGCCACTGCATCTGGCTCAATGAGCAGGACCGCCTGCGCATGGCGGAAACCCGCTCGGCCACCGCCATCTGCCCGACCTCCAACCTGTTCCTCGGCAGCGGCCTGTTCGACTTCGAGCGCGCCGACCAGGCCGGCGTGCCGCTGTCGCTGGCCACCGACGTGGGCGGCGGCACCTCGTTCTCGATGTTGCAAACGATGAATGAAGCCTATAAAGTAGCGCGCTTGAGCGGCAGTTATTTGCCGGCTTTGCGGATGTTCTACCTGGCCACGCTGGGCGCGGCCCGCAGCATGCAGCTCGAAGGCACGATCGGCAATTTCGCCGCCGGCGCCGAGGCAGACTTCATCGTCCTCGATCCGCAGGCGACGCCGCTGCTGCAACGGCGGACCGCGCGCGGCGAGAGCCTGGAAGAGCTGCTGTTTGCGCTGGCCTTGCTGGGCGACGACCGCGCCGTGGCGGCTACTTATTCGGCCGGCCGCAAAGTCCATACCCGCGAAACGAATTAATTCACATTGGGATCACACATGAAGAAAAAAATCGCCGTCCTGAAGGCCGCCGCCATTGCCGCCGCCGTGTTCTGCGCCATGCCGCACGGCGCGCAGGCCGCCAGCAATGAAGAGATCACCAAGCGCCACTTCGCCGCGCTGGTCTCGGGCAAGGAGCCCAAGCTGGCCGAGCTGACGATGTTCTTCACCATGATGCCCAAGGGGGGCGACCTGCATCACCACTACTCGGGCGCGCTGTACGCCGAGCAGTACCTGGAATGGGTGGACAAGCAGGGCTATTGCGTCAACAAGACCAGCTACACCATCGACATCAAGCCGGACGTGGCGGCCGCCGAAGCCGCCAAGCCGCTGGCCGAGCGCGCCTGCCTGTCCGGCCAGGACGTCATGAACAACAATACCGTGCTGGCCAACCTGCTGCAGCGCTGGTCGGACAAGGACTTCTACAACCACAGCGGCCTGCAGTCGCCGCCGGACCGCCAGTTCTTCGACACCTTCGCCTACTTCAATCCGGTGTCGTCGACCAACGGCGCCGACGGCCTGCAGCGCCTGAAGCAGCGTGCGATCCAGGAAAACCTGAGCTACATCGAGACCATCTACGAGATCGCGCCGATCGCGCAGGACCTGGAGTTCGACCGCAAGGCCACCGGCGGCGGCGTCACCGACGCCGACCTGGAAGCCTGGGCGGCCAAACTGGACCATGACGCCGCCTTCCAGGGCTGGATCGCCGGCTACCTGGAGGGCGTGCAGACCAACGGCGCCGGCATCGACGACGCCAACTTCACGCTGCGCTACCAGCCGTTCGCGCTGCGCTTCCTGTCGCCGTCGCAGGTGTTCTCGCAGATGGTGTCGAGCTTCAAGCTGGCGCTGGCCAGCCCGATGATCGTCGGCGTCAACATCGTCGGCCAGGAAAGCGTCAACGTGTCGATGCGCGATTACGCGATGCACATGCAGATGTATAAATTCCTGAAAGCCAAGTATCCATCCGTGAAACTGGCGCTGCATGCGGGTGAGCTGGCGCTGGGCATGGTGCCGCCGGAGGGCCTGACCTTCCACATCAAGGACGCGATCGACGTGGCCGGCGCCAGCCGCATCGGCCACGGCATGGATATCGCCCACGAGACCGATCCGCTGGGCATCATGAAAAAAATGCACGACAAGCAGATCGCCGTCGAGGTTAACCTCAGCAGCAACGACTTCATCCTCGGCATCAAGGGCGCCGCCCACCCTGTCACGCTGTACCGCAAATACGGCGTGCCGTTCGTGCTGGCGACCGACGATGCCGGCGTGTCGCGCAACAACCTGTCCGGCGAATACGTGCTGTACGCCGCGCGCTACCAGCCCGATTACGCCGAAGTTAAAAAGCTGTCATATGACAGCATCCGCTATTCCTTCCTGGCGGACGCCGATAAACAGCGCTTGCTGAAAGCTTTGGACGGCAAGTTCGCCCGGTTCGAGGCGGCCATCGCCGGCGCCAAGCGCTGATCCTGTTGCGCTGGCACGACGTAATCGCTGGTGTTACACATCTAAATTCGTTCTTTACGCGGCTTGCCATGTTTGCCACACTCCAGAGTGAGTGTGGCAACATTGCGACATAAACAGACTTGCCTGCACCGTCTTAGTGCGTTTTACGCATGAATTAATTTCAAGCCTTTATCCGTCTACTATAATTCTCCCCTTAAAGATGCCTGTCTGCTCATAGAGTGGAAACCAGCGCGGTTCAGCGCCTCATTTATATGGCTTTCATATAAATCCCTAAAGTAAATCGTATTTGTCACACATTTTTTGCTGATGCATAGTTGTTGAAGATGCTTCCAAACCGTCAACTTTGTTGTGGTTTCGAAGGTGTTGATACCACATTCAGTCCGGCAAGCAGTGGCAGTCTGATCGACCTGACTTTCTTGTCATGGTGGTGAAATATTTACTGATTACAATTTTGTGATGTCATGGGCACTTTGTGTCAAGAATGTGACCGCGGGCCACAAGCCCGGCCAGGTCCAGGCATCGTAAAACACAATAAATTTTTTTACATAAACTGGGAGTTCCCTTAATGCAATCCGCCGTGAAACACAATCCGAAGCTGCGTCTGAGCCTGGTCGCTCTGGCATGCCAGATGGTCTGCATGGGCGCCGCGTTCGCGCAAGACGCAACCGCCGACGCCGCCAAGCCAGCCACTGAAACCGTGACCATTACCGGCCGCAAAGTCGGTATGGGCCTGATGGTGCAGGAAGACGTACCAAAGGCACGCTCGACCGTTACCGCCGAGGAACTGGCCAAACAGCGTCCTACCGGTAACGCCTACGACGCTCTGGCCCTGCTGCCGGCAGTGAACACCTACAGCTACGACTCGACCGGCCTGTTCGGCGGCGGCCTGACCCTGCGCGGCTTCAACTCCGACCAGATCGGCGCGACCATCAACGGCGTTCCAGTGAACGATTCGGGTAACTTCGCTGTGTTCCCACAGGAATACGTCGACCAGGAAAACACCTGCACCACCTTCGTGACCCAGGGTTCGACCGACGTCGACTCGCCACAAGTTGGCGCCACCGGCGGTAACTTCGGCATCACCACCTGCGATCCAGAAGACGAGCAGCGCTTCCGCGTAGCCCAGACCCTGGGTCAGCTGAGCATGTTCAAAACCTATCTGCGCTACGACAGCGGCCGCTTCCTGAACGACAAGGCCAAGGTCTTCGTCTCGGTATCGCAGGCCAAGTCGGACAAATGGAAAGGCGCCGGCGAAGCTAACCGCAAGCACGTCGACATCGGCTTCAACTACGACTGGGACCGTTTCAACTTCATCCACGGCACCGTGTTGTACAACAACGCCAAGAACAACAACTTCAGCAGCTTCAACCTGGCTGACCTGAAGTCGCACGGCTACTACTACGATTACTCGACCACCTTCATCGGCCACGCACCAGCGAGCCCAGGCAAGGCAGTCAGCGATCCGGCACAGAACAACGCCGACTCCTACTACAAGTTGTCGCTGAACCCGTTCGAGAACGTCATTGCCTCGGCAACGGCCAAGTTCCGCCTGGGCGAGAACACCGACATCAAGATCGTGCCTTACTACTGGTACGGCTACGGCACCGGCGGCGTGCAGCAGAAACTGCAACAGGAAAATGCCTTCCTGAATCCGGCCACCGGCAAATTCACCGGCGTCGACCTGAACGGCGACGGCGACACCCTGGACAAGGTCTGGGTGTACAGCGGCTCGATCACCCGTACCCAGCGTCCGGGCGGTTCCGTATCGCTGACCCAGAACTGGGGCAACCACCAGATCCTGGCGGGCTTCTGGTACGAGCGCGCCAAGCACCAGCAAACCGGTCCGATGGAAAAGCTCGACAACAACGGCGAGCCTACCGACATCTGGCTGCGCGACAACCTGGTGACCCGTCCGGACGGTTCGCTGTACGAATCGCGTAACTGGAAATCGATCTCGACCGCGTTCCAGGGCTTCATCCAGGACACCGCCACCTTCGTCGACGACAAGCTGACCGTCAACGTTGGCCTGCGTACCCCGCACATCAAGCGCGACTTCACCAACTACGCCAACGAAGGCAACAGCCAGTCCACGCCGAACTCGGGCGTGACCTACCAGTACAACAAGACCTACTCGACGGTCCTGCCGCAACTGGGCCTGCGCTATCGCATCACCAACGACGATCAGCTGTTCGCCAGCCTGGCCAAGAACATGAAGGCGCCACCTAACTTCGTGTTCTCGACCACCAACGGCAACCTGCAGATCGTCAACAACATCCCGACGCTGCTGGGCGATGTCAAAGCCGAAACTTCGATGAACCTGGACATGGGCTACCGTCACCAGACGACCGCCATCACCACCCAGGCCACCGTCTTCTTCAGCGACTTCAAGGACCGCCAGGCTACCGCCTTCGATCCTAGCTCACAGACCTCGACGCTGACCAACGTCGGCAAAGTGCGCAACAAGGGCTTCGAACTGGAAGCGGGTAACACCCCTGTGAACGGCTGGTCGTTCTACGCTTCGCTGGGTTACAGCAGCAGCGAGATCCAGGCCGATCTGCAGGCAGCCAAGGGCGTGTACCTGCCGACCAAGGGCAACCAGTTCCCACTGACCCCGAAATGGAAAGGCGGCCTGTCCGCTTCGTACGAGACCAACAACTGGTACACCCGTCTGAAAGCCAAAGTCACCAGCAACCAGCAAGCTACGCTGGC
This sequence comes from Duganella sp. Dugasp56, assembly GCF_047304105.1. Taxonomy (NCBI): domain Bacteria; kingdom Pseudomonadati; phylum Pseudomonadota; class Betaproteobacteria; order Burkholderiales; family Oxalobacteraceae; genus Duganella; species Duganella sp. Dugasp56. The sequence goes on along the minus strand of NZ_JBGLYQ010000008.1, from coordinate 164,200 downwards.
CAACGACGAACTGGTTCCAGGCTACACCACGGTTGATTTCGACGCAGGCTACCAGTTCGCCAGCGCCGGCATGTTCAAGAATCCCAAGCTGACCCTGAACGTGTCGAACCTGCTGGACCGCCAGTACCGCAACCCATCGTCGCAGTCCGTGACCAACGCTACCGCCTACCCAGGCGTTACCGCGAAGTCCGTGTTCTACTACCTGGGCGCTCCACGCTTCCTGTCGGCAACTCTGCGCGTCGACTTCTAAGCTGAGTTCTACGCTGAGTTCTACGTTAATATACCGGTCTGGCGCTGCGGCGCCGGCTGGATCTGGCGCGGATTAGCGTCGTTTCGCAGGCCTTCGGGCCTGTTTTTCATTTTTGGAACGCGGTTACATGAACAAGTTTTCCAAGCCGGCGCGCGCGCTGGGCCCCTTGCTCGCTTGCGGCGCCGCGCTGGTCCTGTCTTCCTGCGGCCTGTTCCGGCATGCGCCGCCCGGCATGGCGGAAGTCCAGCTGGTGACGCTGAATGATTTCCACGGCAATATCGAAGCCACCAAGTATGTGATCGACAGCGCCTATGCGGCCGCGCCGCGCACCGTCGTCGCCGGCGGCATCGATACGCTGGGCGCCGCGCTGCAGGCATGGCGCAAGCAAGACCCGGAACTGCTGCTGGTCGGCGCCGGCGACCTGATCGGCGCCAGTCCGGCGATGTCGTCGATGTGGGCCGACGAGCCGACCATCGGCGCGATGGACCTGCTGGGCTTGCGCATCAGCTCGGTGGGCAACCACGAATTCGACACCGGCCGGCTGGAACTGCTGCGCCAGCAAAAAGGCGGCTGCAATTCGCCGCGCGCCGACAAGGCCTGCAAATTCGAAACCTCCTACGGCGGCGCCAAATTCCAATACCTGGCCGCCAACGTCATCGACATGGTGACCAAAAAGCCCATCCTGCCGGCCTACAAAATCGAGCAGGCGCATGGCGTCAAGATCGGCTTCATCGGCGCCGTGCTGCGCGACGCCGTCGAGAAGGCGCCGGCTTCCGGCATCGCCGGCCTGGACTTCGCCGACGAGGCCGACGCTATCAACCGCCAGCTGCCGGAACTGCGCAAGCAGGGCGTGGGCGTGTTCGTGGTGCTGATCCACCAGGGCGGCCGCACCACCGACAAATTCGACCAGCAGGATTGCACCCATCTGGGCGGACCGATCGTCGACGTGGTCAAGCGTCTCGATCCGGCGATCCGGCTGGTGATCAGCGGCCACTCGCACCGCGGCTACCTGTGCCGCGTGGACGGCCGCCTGGTGACGCAATCGGACATGGGCGGCCACGTCATGTCGCGCATCAAGCTGACGGTCGATACCGCCACCAACACGCTGCGCGACGTCAGCGCCAGGCAGGAGGTGATGATCCCCGGCACCTGGCCGGCGAATCCGGCGCTGGACGCCTATCTGAAAAAAATCCGCGAGCGCAGCGCCACCGCGCTGGCGCGCCCGATCGCCAGGCTGGCCGTGCCCAGCGTGCCGCGCGAAAAGCAGGACGACGGCGAATCGGCGCTGGGCGACCTGGTGACCGACGCCACCCTGGCGGCGGGCCGGGCCTACGGCGCGCAGATCGCCTTCGTCAATAACGGCTCGCTGCGCCATGACCTCGACACCGGCGCCGACAACCGCGTCAGCGTGGGCCAGCTGCTGTCGTCGCTGCCGTACACGAATTCGCTGGTGGTGATGAACCTGCGCGGCGCGCAAATCCGCGAACTGCTGGAGCAGCAATGGACCGGCGGCCGGGATATCACGCGCGGCCTGCTGCAGGTGTCGGAAGGCTTCAGCTACGAATGGGATCCGCGGCGCGGCGAAGGCAACAAGGTGGTGCGGGACAGCGTCATGCTCAACCGCGTGCCGCTGGACGACAACACCTCGTACCGTATCGTCGTCAACAACTTCCTGGCCGAAGGCGGCGACGCCTTCCCGATGTTCGTCTCCGGCAGCAACCGCGCCGAGACCAGCATCCGCGACATCGATGCGCTGACCGACTACCTGGTCAAGCGCGAACAGAACGGCAAGCCCGCCGGCAGGGCGGAAGTACAGGGCCGCATCAAGCGGCGGCAACCACTTTAAGGATGATCATGCGTCGAGTTTTGCTTTCTGTTGTAGTGCCCGCGCTGCTGGTGTCGCTGGCGGCGCCGGCGCGCGCCGACTTCTCCATCCCGGGCTTTGAGCTGGTGCAGACCGCGCCGGTCGAAACGCCGCTGCACAGCGCCGACCTGCGCGACCCGGCCACCGTATGGACCGAATTGTTCGACAACGCCAAAAGCGAAATCGTGCTGGGTCAGTTCTACGCGGTGAACAAGGAGGGCAGCGTATTCAGCAAGGTGGTCGAGCACCTGGCGGCCGCCGGCAAGCGCGGCGTCAAGATCCGCTTCCTGCTCGACGCCAAGGGCGTCGGCCTGTCGGAGAAAAGCACCATCGAGCAGCTGAAGGCTATCCCCAACCTGGAACTGCGCATCATCGATGTCAACAAGCTGACCGGCAACGGCATCCTGCACGCCAAGTACATGGTGGTCGACGGAGCGACGGCCTATGTCGGCAGCCAGAACTTCGACTGGCGCTCGTTCGAGCATATCCACGAGACCGGCCTGCGCATCAGCGACGCGAAGATCGTCGGCCAGATCATGGCGGTGTTTAACCAGGACTGGCGCGCGCAGGCGCTCAGCACGCAGGGCCTGGTGGCGCCGGCGCTGAACGTGAAGAAGGAAGCGGCCAACATCCACCAGGACGTCTTCCTGCTGTCCAGCCCCAATCAGTTCAATCCGGCCGGCGTCGGCGATTCCGAAGCCGGACTGCCGCAACTGCTGGCCGAAGCCAAAAGCGAAGTGCGCGTGCAACTGCTGGACTATGCGCCGCTGAGCTACGGCCCGAAAGGCACGCGCCCTTATTACGCCGTGATCGACAACGCGGTGCGAGCCGCCGCCAACCGCGGCGTCAAGATCAAGCTGATGGTGTCGAACTGGAACCTTGAGGAACCGGCCCAGGCCTACCTGAAAAGCCTGGCCGTGCTGCCGAACGTGGAGATCCGCGTGGTCACGCTGCCGGCGGCCTCCACCGGTTTCATTCCGTTCGCTCGCGTCATCCACAGCAAGACCATGGTGATCGACAACCAGATCGCGTGGGTCGGCACCAGCAACTGGAGCGGCGGCTACATGGATTTGTCGCGCAACCTGGAGGTGGTGATGCGCAACGAGAAAATGGCGCTGCGCCTGGCCGCGCTGCACGAACAGACCTGGGCTTCGCAATACGCGCAGCCGCTGGACATCAACAAGAAGTATGCGAAACCCGCGAAAGGCAGCCCGGAATGAAAAAGCTTGCATTGTTTGTGGCGCTGAGCGGCGCCTTCGTCTCCTTCAATGCCCATGCCTGGGGCAATGACGGACACCGCGCCGTCGGCGCGATCGCCGACCAGCTGATCAAGGGCACGCCCGCCGAGAAGCGTGTGCAGGCCTTGCTGCTGCCGGGCGAAAGCCTGGAGAAGGTCGCCAACTGGGCCGACTGCGTCAAGGGCACCTACTGCGGACCGCAGAGCGAAGAGATGGTGGCCTACGTGGCCGCCAATCCCAAGCACAGCGAGTACCACTACACCGACGTGCCGTTCCAGAACCAGCACTACCACGACCACGACGTCGGCACCGCCGATGACGATATCGTGCAGACGCTGAAGCAGTGCATCGCCACCTTGCAGGGCAAGGGCGACAAGATCAGCAACCCGCACAACTTCACGCCGCGCCAGGCGCTGCTGATGCTGACCCACCTGACCGGCGACATCGCGCAGCCGCTGCACGTGGGCGCCGCCTACGTCGGCAAGAACGGCGGCTTCGTCGTGCCGCAGAAGAAAGGCCAGATCGATGCGGTGGAGATGTTCGATTCGCGCGGCGGCAACAACCTGCTGCTGGACGATGTCAAACTGAGCGCCAACAGCGCGCAGCTGATTCCGGTGGCTCCGGCGGACGCGGAGGCCAAGCAGGCTACCCCGGCCACCCCGCCGCGCGCGCCGCAGACCACGCGTCCGTTCCATTCGTATTGGGACACCACGGTGGTGAACTACGCCTTCCGCCGCATCGGCGCCCGCACGCCGGAGCAGTTCGCGCAGATGGTCATCGCCGGCAATCCGGCGGTGGGGCCGAACAGCGGCGATCCGATCAGCTGGCCGTACGAGTGGGCCGACCAGTCGCTGGCCGTGTCGAAGCTGGCCTACGCCGACGTGGTGCCGGGCGTGGCCACCCAGCAGACGAGCAAGAACGGTGAGGTCTACAACGTGTGGTCGCTGACGGTGCCGGACAATTATCCGGTCCCCAGTTCTGCCGCCGCCAAGACGCAGCTGATCCAGGGCGGCTATCACCTGGCCGCGATCCTGAAAGCGATCTTCCCACAGTAACGGCGGTCTAGTAGCTCAGCGTCAGCAGCGAGACTGCCTGGCGCGGCAGCTGCATCGTGACGGTGGTGCTGTGATCGCGCAGCGCCACCGTTCTTGGCTTGTCCAGCTGCGCCAGTTCGCTGGCCTTGACCAGCTGGGCGATCTGCTCGCCGCTTGGCTGCGCCGGCGCCCCCATCTTCTTCCACAACGCATACGAGTTGCCGTGCTGCTGGTCGATCCGGTAGTGCCGCAGCACCGCGCGCTTGCCGGGTATGCCGGTGATGGTCACAGCCACCGGCGTGCCGTCGTCGATGCGGTCGTCGTCGTGATAATTCCATACCATCACGGCGATCCGGTGCCGGTCCCTGCTGGCCAGGGCGTTGATGTCCGTGCGCTCTCCGCGCACGCCGCCGGCGATGATGTTCGCGGCGTCGTAGGCCAGGTCGCCTTCCACCTTCAGGCGCTGGCCGCCCATCATGCCCAGCATGCGGAACACGTTGAGCACCGGCTTGTTGACGCCGTTCGTGGCCAGGTCGCGGAAGCCCGCGAACCACGGCTGGTCTTCGAACTCGAACGACCAGTTGACCGCGCCGAGCAGATTGACGCCAGTCTGCGCGGCCATGTCGTACTCGCGCGCGATGGAGGCGGCGGTGTAGCTGGCATAGAGCGTGCCGTTGCGGTAGGCGTTTTCCGGGTTGGTCTGCATGCCGCAGGCGGCGCAGCCTTCCGGGTCGGATTCGCCGATGATGATCGGCAGATGCCTGATTTCCGGATGGCTGGCGACGATGTTGAAGCCGTCCTGTATGCGTTTCAGGTGGATGCCCATGCCCATCTGTACGACGCCGTCCTTCACGGTCGGGCTGCCCTTGGCGTGGAAGGCCACGAAGTCCAGCGGACTGCCGGTTTTTCCGGTGGCGTAGTTGGTCTCGTGCAGACAGTGGACGATGAAGTCGTCGAGGAACTGGCCGGCGGCTGCGGTGTGCGGGCCGCCGATGCGGGCGGTCGGCAGGGCGCGCTTGACCGCGTCGGCCGCATAATCGTACATCTTGAAATAGGTGCGCTTGACGTCCGGCGCGATCAGGTACCAGCCGTCCGGCTCATTCCACACTTCCCAGTACCAGCTCTCCACCTCGGCCTGGCCGTAGCGCGCCACGCTGTGCCTGACCCACTGGTAGATCAGCTCCGACCATTTGGCGTAGTCCTTCGGCGGATACGCCCAGCCAGTCATGATCTCCTGGTACGGCGTGCCCGGCTTCCAGTGGTGCTGGTAGGGCTGCGGGTGTTCGGACAGCGCCTCCGGCATGAAGCCGATCTGCGCCAGCGGCTTCATTTTGCGCTGGATGTAAGTATCGAAGATGGCGTCGACGATGCGCCAGTCGTAGACCGGGTTGCCGTCCTTGTCTTCGGTGTACATATTGGTCGAGCCCCATTTCAGCGCGTAGCTACCGTCGCCGGAACTCATCAGGTTGTGGGCCCGCACGTAGACCGGCACCGGCGACAGCGCGGCGATATCGCCCAGCAGCTTGCGGCCGTTGGGCGCGGTGGTGTAGTTGGGCTCATCGTAGCCGAACCACGCCCAGAAGGGCTTCATCGGCCCGGTGGCGGCGTTGGCGTCGACATGGATGGCGACGGGCGCGGATTGCGCGTGGCACAGGGCGGCCGCGCCGCAGAGGACGAGCGCAAGCAGATGGCGTTTCATGATTGTCTCTTGATCTATTGTTTGAGACGATCTTATGCCGATTGTCCTTGCGTCTCCAATAACATCTTCGCGATCTGCGATACCGGAATGGGTATGGCTGCGGCCTTTACTTGCCGGTCAGGGGATTGAACCAGAGTTCGCTGCGCGACAGCGGCGTCTCCGGCGTCAGCGTCGGATTGGGCAGTGTCAGCACGCGGCGTCTGCCCAGCCCCGCGTTCTTGAGGCTTTCGCCTTTGTACTTCTGGAAGATCGCGTTCAGCGAGCCGTCCTTGATCATCATCTCCATGCCGGCTTCGATGCGCCGCGCCAGCAGCTTGCCCTCGGCGTCGCGCCGCAGGAAGAAGTACAAGGGAAGCGGGTAGTACATCAGCAGCGTCGGTTCGACCGCCATGTGCGGATGGCTGGCGCGGCGTTCCTGGAACTCGCGTCGCGCCTCGTCGATGCCGCGGGAGAAAAAATCGAAACGTCCGGCGTCGAGCATCGCGAACAAGCCCCGGTAGGTGGTGCCTTCCTCCACTTCGAAGCCCGCCGCGCGCAGGATGGGCACATCGATCCAGTCCTTGCCCTGGCCGACGCGCAGCTTGCGCAGATCGTCCAGCGTGCGCACGGCGGCGAAGCGCGGCAGGTCGGCGTCGCGTACCAGGAACGTGCGGTAGCCCAGCAGGCCGCGATCGATAGGCAGGCGCACCGGGATGAATTGCCGCTCCAGCTCGGGCGAGGTGGCGCGGGCGAAGATGTTGATGCGGCCACCCGGCAGCAGCGCTTCCTGCGCCACGCGCGGCGGCGACATCACATGGGTCGATTGCTGCAGTTCGTAAGGACCGAAGCGCGGCACGGTCTTGTCGAGCGCCGTGCGCAGCACGGCCCAATCGTAGTCGTAGCGGCTGTCGCTGTCGTCGGCGCTGGTGAGCGGATAGACGACATGCGTCCCCGCGCCCGCGTGCAGGCACAATGCCGCCAGCAGTAATCCCAACCAGACGCGCTTTCGATAGCCCCAGGACTGTTTCATCCTGCGAGTATGTCACGGCCTGCCGCGATCCATCAAGTAGCGCTAGGCGCGGATGATGGCTATGTCCATGTTGAGATAGGGGGCAAGCAGGGCTTCGGGCACGGAGCTGTTGACGACGATGGCGCTGACCTGCGCCAGCGGTGCGATCTGGTAGGGCGAGGCGGTGTTCAGTTTTTCGGGCGAGGCCAGCACCACGGTGCGCTGGGCCATGGCGCTGATCGCGCGCTTGATGCCGGCTTCGTCGAAATCGCCGGTGGTGATGCCGGCTTCAGGATGCAGGCTGCAGACGCCCATGAAGTAGATGTCGGTGCGGATTTGTGTAATGGCTTCCAGCGCCGACGGGCCCATCGCGACCACCGAGTGCTTGAACAGGCGGCCGCCGATCAGGATCACCTCGACCAGCGGATGTGCAACCAGTTCGACCGCCACGCTGGGACTATGCGTGACGACCGTGCAGCGCAGCTCGCGCGGCAGGGCGCGCGCCAGCTGCACGGCGGTGGTGCCGCCGTCGATGAAGACGACTTGTCCGTCCGCGATCATCGCGGCGGCGGCGCGGGCGATGGCGGGCTTGGCGTCGCTGGAAATCTGCTGGCGCTGGGCGAAGTCGCCCATGGCCGGCGAAGTTGGCAGGGGCGGAGCCAGGGGCAGGGCGCCGCCGTGCACGCGCTGCAGCAGTCCTTCTGCCGCCAGCTCGCGCAGGTCGCGGCGGATGGTGTCCTCGGACAGGCCCAGTTCCTCGCTGAGGGATTTGGCGACGATCTGCCCATCCTGCCGGAGGCGGGCGAGCAGCAGTTCTTTGCGTTGGCGTGTCAGCATATGCATGAAATATCTTGATGTTGCACGATATTGCATGATATCGTAAAAAAACGCAACCAAGGAGTGTATTGCTATGCCCGAAGACCGCATCCGCATCCACAAGGTGGAAACCCTGTCCGACGACTGGTTCCTGCTGCAGAAGACCACTTTCGACTATCGCCGCAACGACGGCAGATGGCAGCGCCAGACGCGCGAGACCTACGATCGCGGCCACGGCGCCACCATCCTGCTGTACAACCGCGAACGGCGCACGGTGGTGCTGGTGCGGCAGTTCCGCTTTCCGACCTACGGCAACGGCCACGACGGCTTCCTGATCGAAACCGCCGCCGGCCTGCTGGACGAGGCCAGTCCCGAGGAGCGCATCCGCGCCGAGGTCGAAGAGGAAACCGGCTACCGCGTCGGCGCAGTGAACAAGGTGTTCGAAGCCTTCATGAGTCCCGGCTCGGTCACGGAGCGGCTGTATTTCTTCGTCGCCGAATACGACCCCGCATCGCGCGCCGGCAACGGCGGCGGCATAGCGGAAGAGGGGGAGGACATCGAAGTACTGGAACTGGCGATGACCGATGCGATGCAGATGATGGCCGACGGCCGCATAGCCGACGGCAAGACCATCATGCTGCTGCAATATGCGGCGCTGCATCTGATGTAGAGGAGCGCCTCCACCTGCGACGTCGAATTGCTGATACATTTGCAAAATTGTAAATGTTAGGAGATTTCATGAGGCGCATCCTGTTCGCAGTCACTCCTTTGCTGTTCATCTCGGCGGTGTCGGCGCAGCAGCGCGCGGATGATCCGTTGGGGCCTTTGGCGGCGTGCTTCAAAGGCAGCGAGTTCCGCGTAGGTTCAAGGGACCGGCTGCCGGCGACGATGAAATGGCGCATGGTGGAAACCGCCGAAGGCCAGGCCAAAATCTCGATGGCGGACGGCTACCGGCTGATGATCTACAGCGATGGCACGGCGCCGGCGGTGAACCTGAAACTGGAGCGCTCGGAGGAAGGTCGTCTAGATGAGGACCGTGCCGCCGTGGTCGGCCAGTTCCGCTATCTGGCGGCGCGCGACGAGGGCAAAACGGTGACCTACACGGAGGGTGAGCTGGGTACGCTGGAGCATCTGGCGCTGCGCAAGGCCAAGCTGGATTCCCCTGGTCCTGCAAGCATCGAGACGCTGATACAAAAGCGCACGAATACCGTCGCCACTGTGTACCTGTTGAACAATGCGCCCGAAAAAGGGATGGAGTGGTTCGACGCCTTTCGCACGCGCTTCCTGGCCAAGCTGTCGGGGTGTATCGAAAAGCAGTAACATCGGCGCATGAAAGCATATCTTCTATTGGCGCTGCTGGCCGCCGCTCACGCCGTTGCGGCGGGAGATCTGAAGGCGGGCGAGTTACTGTTCAAGCGCTGTGCCTCCTGCCATCAGATCGGCCCTTACGCACAAGGCGGCTTCGGGCCGCAGCTGAACGCCATCATCGGCCGCCACGCCGCGTCGACCACGGACTACAAGTACTCGGAAGCGATGAGGAAATCGGGATTGGTGTGGGACGAAAAAACGCTGGCCGCATTCCTGCGCGCGCCGCACGACGTGGTGCCGGGGACCAGTATGCGTTTTTGGGGAATCAAGGATGAACAGCAGGTCGCCGACCTGCTGTCCTATATGCGCACGCTGAAGTGATCGGCGGGAGAGATTAACGGGACTTGACGAACGGCGTACCCAGCGCTTTCGGCGCCACCGACTTGGCCATCAGGCCGGCCAGCACGATCACCGTCACCACATAAGGCACCATCTGGATCAGCGAGCCTGGCAGGCGGCCGACCAGCGGCAGGTCCACACCCTCGATCTGGATCTGCACCGCGCCGAAGAAGCCGAACATCAGACAGCCAAGGAAGGTGTACAGCGGACGCCAGTTACCGAACACCATCGCCGTCAGCGCCAGGTAGCCGGCGCCGGCCGACATGTCGCGCAGGAAGAAGCCGCTCTGCACGATCGCCAGGTAGGCGCCCGAGAACGAGCACAGTACGCCGGCGATCAGCATCGCGATGTAGCGCTGGCGCTCGACGCTGACGCCGGCCGCATCGGCCGCATGCGGGTTCTCGCCGCAGGCGCGCAGGCGCAGGCCGAAGCTGGTGTGGTACAGCACCCAGTGCACCAGCGGCACCAGAGCGAACGCCAGGTACACCAGCACCGAGTGGCCGCCGATCAGGTGCGCGTACAGCCAGCCGACGAACGGTATGTCCTCAACCGCGGCGCTGCCCGGCAGCACCACGTCGAACAGGCGCGCTTGGCCCAGGTCCGGCGTGCGTCCGCCCTGCTGGAAGAAGAATTGCGCGACCACGAAAGTCAGCCCGCTCATGGCGATGTTGATCGCGATGCCGGCCACCAGCTGGTTGCCTTTCTGCGAGATGGCGACATAGCCCTGCAAGGTCGCCAGCAGCACCGACACCAGCATGCCGGCGGCCACGCCGTACCACGGATTCTGCGTGGCGAAGGCCACTGCCGCCGAGACGAACGCCGAAGCCAGGATCTTGCCTTCGAGGCCGATGTCGATCACGCCCGAACGTTCGGCGAACAGGCCGGCCATGCCGGCGAAAATCAGCACCGGCGCATTGCGCACGGTCGACACCAGGATGCTGCCGATATGGAGGTCTTCAAAAGTCATGACAGTCTCACTTTTTCCGTTTGAGCAGGGCGGCGATGGCGGGGGCGTAGAAGTTTTCCATCGCGCCGCAGAACAGGATGATCAAGCCCTGGATGAAGATGAAGGTCTCGGGCGGAATGTTCTGCTTTTCCAGCGACAGGTCGAAGCCGCCCTGGATCAGCGCGCCGAACAGCACCGCCGACAGGAAAATCCCTACCGGATGCTGGCGTCCCATCAGCGCGATCGCGATGCCGACGAAGCCCGCGCCGCCGACGAAGTTGAGCGACAGGTAGTGGGTCGAACCCATGATGGAGTTGACCGAACCGAGGCCGGCCAGCGCGCCGGAGATCAGCATCACGGTGATGATCATCTTGCTGATGCGGACGCCCGCATAGTGCGCCGCATGCTTGTTCAAACCGGTGGCGCGCAGCTTGAAGCCCCACGAGGAGCGCGACACCATCACGCCGTAAATCACCAGCGCGATGATCGCCAGGAAGAAGCTGATGTTGAGCGGCGTCTCGCCGAGGATGGGGAACCACTGGTTCAGGCGCGGCATTTCGGCGGCGGCGCTGAAGGCGCGGCTGGCCGGATTCTGCTCGCCCGCCGGCACCAGGTATTTGACGATCACGGTGTTCATCAGCGCGCCGGCGATGTAGTTGAACATGATGGTGGTGACCACCACGTGGCTGCCGCGTTTCGCCTGCAGGTAGCCGGGCAGGAAGGCCCACAGCGCGCCGAACAGCGCCGCGCCTATCATGCCGACCGGGATCAGTATCCACATCGGCAGCGAACTGTCGAAGGCCAGCATGGCCAAGGTCAGGCCGAGGCCGGCGAAGTACATCTGGCCTTCGGCGCCGATGTTGAACAGGCCGGCCTGCATGGCGATCGATACCGCCAGGCCGGTGAAGATGAAGGTCGACGCGTAGAACAGCGTGTAGCTCAAGCCTTCCGGATTGACGACGGCGCTGTTGATCAGGATGCCCATCGATTCGACCGGGCTTTCGCCCAGCAAATAGATCACCAGCGCGGCCACCAGCAGGGCCGACAACAGGTTCAGTACGGGCATTACAAAGCCGGTTGCCCAGCGTGGCAGGTCTTGGTTGTTCATGATTTGTGCATCCCGCCCATCAGCAAGCCGATACGGGTCGTGTCGAATTCTTCAATTTTCAGTTCGCCGGTGATGCGGCCGCCGCACATGACCAGGATACGGTCCGCCAGCGCGCGCACTTCCTCCAGCTCCACGGACACCAGCAGGATCGCCACGCCGGCGTCGCGCAGGGCGAGCAGCTGGGTGTGGATGCTTTCGATGGTGCCGATGTCGACGCCGCGCGTCGGCTGGCCGACCAGCATCAGCTTGGGCTGCGCCAGCACTTCGCGCGCGATCACCACCTTCTGCTGGTTGCCGCCGGAGAGCAGGCCGATACGCAAATCATGGTTGTTCGGGCGGACGTCGAAGTTCTTCATCAGTTCCGCGCAGCGCGCGGCGATGGCCTTGAAGTCGAACAGGCCCCAGCGGTTTTTCAGCTTGTCCTGGTAGCCGAGGATGGTGTTGTGCATGACCGAGAAGGCCTTCACCACGCCGTCGCGCAGGCGGTCTTCCGGAATGTGGGCGATGCCCAGTTCGCGGAAGGTGCGCGGCAGGCCGTCGGCGTCGGAGCGGCCGGCGAACGGCAGCGCCTTGCCCTGGAAGTCGATCTTGCCGGAAGTCGGCAGGCGCATGCCCGACAGGATTTCCATCAACTCGCTCTGGCCATTGCCGGACACGCCGGCGATCGCCACGATCTCGCCGGCGCGCAGCGTGAAGCCGATGTCGGCCAGCAGCTTGACCTGCTGTTCGTCCTGCAGCAGCAGGTTCTCGACGTGCAGCACCGGCGCGCCCGGGTTGTACGGCTTGCGCGGCAGGTTGTTCTCGATGGGACGCCCGACCATCATGTTGGCCAGGTCTTCCTTGGTGGTGCCGGCGGTCGGCACGGCGCCGATCACGCGGCCGCCGCGCATCACGGTCACGGTGTCGGTGATGTCGAGGATTTCCTGCAGCTTGTGCGTGATCAGGATGATGGTCTTGCCCTGTTCCTTGAACAGCCGCAGGATCTCGAACAGCGACTCGGTCTCCTGCGCGGTCAGCACGGCGGTCGGCTCGTCGAGGATCAGGATGTTGGCGCTGCGGTAGATCTGCTTGAGGATCTCCACGCGCTGCTGGGCGCCCACCGACAGGTCGTGGATGGTGGCCAGCGGATCGACGTCCAGGCGGTAGCGGGTGCAGATCTCGCGCAGCTGCGCTTCGACGGCGGCGCGTTTCGGCTTCAGCTTGAAGCCGCCTTCGCTGCCCAGCATCACGTTATCGAGCACGGTCATGTTCTCGACCAGCATGAAGTGCTGGTGCACCATGCCGATGCCGAGCGCGATGGCCTCCTGGCTGTTGTGAATGCGGCGCGCCTGGCCATCGAGCAGGATCTCCCCGCCGTCGGCGCGGTAATATCCGTACAGGATGCTCATCAGGGTCGATTTGCCGGCGCCGTTCTCGCCCACCAGGCCATGGATCGAACCCTTGGCGATGGCGAAGCTGACGTCCGTGTTCGCTTTTACAGCTCCGAAATGCTTGGAGATGCCGCGAAATTCTACTGCTGGCTGCATAGGATCGTTTTCGGTGCGGAGTTAAGTAAAATGCTTAAAACGTTAAACGCGCCGCACGGAGCATGACTCCGCCGGCGCGCTCTCATGTTCAAACAGGTATCAGGCCGGGCAGGCTGCGCCCGAACGGATGTCGATCACTTTGACCTTGCCGTCGATGATGTCCTTGCGGGCACCGGTGACGCGCTTCTCGATTTCCGGCGTGATCAGCTTGCGGTTGTTCTCGTCCAGAGCCCAATCGACGCCGCCTTCCTTCAGGCCCTTGGCGGTGACGCCGGCCTTCCAGGTGCCGGCCTTCATCTGCATGAAGGAGTCGTACACGGCGTTGTCCACGCGCTTGACCATCGAGGTCAGGATGGTGCCCGGGTACAGGCTGTTCTGGTTGGAGTCGACGCCGATCCCCAGCTTGCCTTTTTCCTTGGCCGTTTGCAGCGTGCCCAGGCCGGAGCCGCCGGCGACGGCGAACACCACGTCGACGCCGCGATCGAATTGCGAGCGCGCCAGTTCGCCGCCCTTGGCCGGGTTGTTCCACGAGTCGGAGGTGGTGCCGACCATGTTGGAGCTGACTTCGACTTTAGGGTTGACCGACTTGGCGCCCTGGGCGTAGCCGCAGGCGAAGGTGCGGATCAGCGGGATGTCGACGCCGCCGATGAAGCCCAGCTTCTTCGATTTCGAGGCCATCGCGGCGGCCACGCCGACCAGGTACGAGCCTTCTTCTTCCTTGAAGGTGATGGAGTTGATGTTGGCGCCCTGCGCCACGCCGTCGATCAGCACGAAGTGCACTTTCGGGAATTCCTTGGCCACCTTCTGCACGGCCGCCTGCTGGGCGAAGCCGATCGAGGCGATCAGGTCCAGGTTCTTGCGGGCCAGGCCGCGCAGCACCTGTTCGGCCTGGGTGTCGCTGGAGGCTTGCACCTCGATGAAATTGATATTGGTTTCCTTCTTGAAGCGCGAGGCGCCTTCAAAAGCGGACTGGTTGAACGACTTGTCGAACTTGCCGCCTGCGTCATACACGATGCCCAGCTTAGGGTCAGCCGCGGACGCGCTGCCAGCGATGAAGAGTGCTGCAAGCGTCAAACTAAGTTGTGAAAGTTTCATGAATAGGCTCCTGGAAGAACGATATTGTATATTTTTATTGGACGAAACATGTAATACGGCGCCGCTTTATCGCCGCAAACCCCTGATTTTTAGAGGTTTGCCTCGGGGATACGCCGGTAATCACCGGCGTATCACGCGGTCAGCGCCAGCAGTTTGTCAAAAGCTTGTTCAAATTGCAGCAAACCGGCGGCCAGCAGCTCGCTGCCCACGGTTTCCAGGTCGATGCCGTGGTGCGCCAGCTGCGCCAGCACGGCGCGCTCGGCTTCCACGTCGCCATCCAGGGTCGGCTCGGCCACGCCGTGGTCGCGGAAGGCGTCCAGCGTGGCGTCCGGCACGGTGTTGATGGTGCCCGAGCCGATCAGGCCCTCGACGTAACGCACGTCGCGCTCGGAAGGCGTCTTGGTCGCGGTGCTGGCCCACAGCAGCCATTGCGGCGTGGCGCCGAAGGCGGCGAACACGGCGAAGCCGCTGTCGTTCTTCCAGTCGTGATAGGCGAGGCGGGCGGCGGCCATGGCGGCGCGGCCGCGCACGGCGACGGCGGTGCTGTCGGCGGCGTTCTCCAGCAGGGCGTCGACGGCAACGTCGATGCGGCTGATGAACACGCTGGCCACGCTGGCGATACGCTGCACCGACAGCTTGTCCTGCAGGCGGCGGGCCAGGCCGCGGCGGTGCGCGGCGCGCACGGCCTGGGTCTGGCTGGCGGTGAAGATCAGCGTCATGTTGACGTTGATGCCGGCGTAGATCACTTCCTCCAGCGCGGCGATGCCGGCCGGCGTGGCCGGAATCTTGATCATGGCGTTGGGGCGGCCGATGACGGCCCACAGGCGCTTGGCGTCGGCCACGGTGCCGGCGGTGTCGTGGGCCAGCCGCGGCGCCACTTCGAAGCTGACAAAGCCGGCCTTGCCGTCGGAGTTTTGGTACAGCGGCGCGAACAAATCGCAGGCGCGCTGCACGTCCGGCAGCACCAGCGCCTCGAAGCGCGCTTCCGGCGTCGCCAGCGCGGTGCGCAGCAGCGGCAGGGCGGCCTGGTAGGCGGCGTCGGTGCGGATGGCGTTGTAGAAGATGGCCGGGTTCGAGGTCAGGCCCTGGATGCCGTCGGCGGCGATCAGTTCGGCCAGCTGGCCGGAGGCGAGCAGGTGGCGGCTCAGGTTATCGAGCCAGATTTGTTGTCCCAGGTCGCCCACCGCGCGCAGGCGGCTGTGTTCAAGCATGTTGTTCATCTACCGTTCCAAGTATGTGACGCAGCGCATCATGACGGCGGTGTTTGCGTCAGCCGGCCTCCGCGCCGGCCCCTCGGGGCCCGCAGAGTCCGCGCATGTCGCACCGCCGCAACAGTCGACGCCAAATTAAATATTTTTATATTGTTGCTTTTTTGTCCGTTTGGAAAAATTTCCTGCTGATTGGATAAATCTGCAGCGGCCTCCCAAGCCTGCCGAAAATCGGCTTTTTCATTGCAAGCCAGGGTGTTTTCGCCCTCGGAGGCCGGCTTTTTCAGGCGATCCACTACTATGCATCAGCGGCGATATGTACGACAAATTCGATTTTACTTAGCTATTTATATAAAATATATATGAATCGAAACACTCAAAAAGTGAGTTTCTGTCATTTTTTTCCATGCTAGCATGGTTGGCAATCTGCATATTGTTATGCGGAAGTTAGTAGTTTTAGTACTGTTTTAGCAATAAGTTTTGCCAATAAAAAGACATCGTCCCGCTGCCAAGCGCGGGGGAGGACGGGATTACGGATGGTATTTACAACTTGCCTACACAATAAATAGGGAGCAGCACTCATGAGCAAAAAAAGTAGTGGTTACGCAGCGCGATCGCTGATCGCCCTGGCTGTCGCAAGCGCCTTCCCGCTGCACGCAGCAATGGCGGCCGACGCCGCCGCCGCAGCAGCAACGGAAGCCGCCGAAGGCCAGGCCGCAGCGGCCAGCGCCCCGGACACCGCCACCAAGGGCCAACTGGAAACCGTGATCGTGACCGCGCAGCGCCGCGCGGAAAACATCAAGGACGTGCCGATGTCGATCGCCACGCTGAAGGGCGACAAGCTGGACGTGCTGACTTCCGGCGCCGCCGACATCCGCTTCCTGGCCGGCCGCTCGCCATCCGTCAACGTGGAATCGGACTACGGCCGTACCTTCCCGCGCTTCTACATTCGCGGCCTGGGCAACACCGACTTCGACCTGAACGCTTCCCAGCCCGTAGGTCTGGTGATGGACGATATCGTCCAGGAAAACGCGATGCTGAAGGGCTTCCCTGTGTTCGACGTCGACCAGGTTGAAGTGCTGCGCGGCCCGCAAGGCACGCTGTTCGGCCGCAACTCCCCGGCCGGCGTGATCAAGTTCGACTCCGCCAAGCCGGTGTTCAAACAGGAAGGCTATGTCACCCTGGGCGTGGGCAACTACTCGTCCAAGACCGCCGAAGGCATGTTCAACATCCCGGTCAGCGACACCGTGGCACTGCGCTTCTCCGGCACCACCCAGCACCGCGACAACCGCGTGCACAACACCAATCCGGTCGCCAACACCGGCACCAAGGACTTCGAAGGCTACGGCGACAACGCCTTCCGCCTGCAAGCCCTGGTCAAGCCGAACAAGGACCTGGACGTGCTGTTCAACTACCATGAGCGCGACTACCACGGCAGCGCCACGCTGTTCCGCGCCAATATCATCAAGAAGGGTACCAACGACCTGGTCGACGGCTTCGACTACGGTTCCTACCCGACCGACGGCCAGAACTACCAGAGCCTGAGCACCAAGGGCGGCAACATCCGCCTGAAGTACAACATGGACGACATCACGCTGCACTCGATCACCGGCTACGAAAAGCTGAAGTTCTACAGCCGCGGCGACGTCGATGGCGGCTACGGCTGCACGCTGTTCTGCGGCCCTGTGCAAGCGGCCAAGGGCAGCGGCCCTGGCGTGATCCCGTTCCCGGTCGAGACGGCCGACGTGCTGCCTAACCACAAGCAGTTCTCGCAGGAGTTCCGCGCCGAGTCGAACTACAAGGGGCCGCTGCAGTGGATCGGCGGCCTGTTCTTCTTCGACGAGAGCATCCAGATCGACAGCATCAGCTTCGACTCCTTCACCCCTGGCAATCCACAGAACGCGGCCTACGCGCAGCAGTTCCAGAACGCCAAGTCGTGGGCCGCCTTCGGCTCGCTGAACTACACGGTGACCGACAAGTTCAAGATGCGCGGCGGTATCCGCTACACCAGCGACAAGAAGGAATTCTCGGCCTCGCGCTATGAACCGCCTGCAAGCTCGGGCCCGTTCAACATCAACAACACCTCGCACAACGTGAGCTGGGACCTGAGCGGCACCTATGAGCTGGACAAGACCACCAACCTGTTCGCCCGCGTCGCCACCGGCTACCGCGCACCGTCGATGCAGGGCCGCCTGAACGGCCTGACCGACAAGCCATCGTTCGCCGGCGCCGAGAAAGCGCTGTCGTATGAAGCCGGTATCAAGCAGGACCTGTTCGACAAGCGCGCGCGCCTGAGCGCCTCGGTGTTCCAGTACCGCGTCAAGGACAAGCAGCTGACGGCAGGTAGCGGCGCTGTCAACATGAATCAGCTGATCAACGCTGAGAAAGTGACCGGCCAGGGTGTCGAGGTGGACTTCCAGGCCAACCTGAGCGACGAGTTCAGCATGACCCTGGGCGGCAGCTACAACGATACCGAGATCAAGGACAAGAACCTGTTCGTCCAGTACTGCGGTAACGTGAACAACAACCCAAGCAGCGGTTGCACCCCGACCAATGCGCCAGGTCCGTTCGCCGGCACCTCCAAGATCGACGGCAACCCGCTGCCACGCGCACCGAAGACCCAGCTGAACTTCACGCTGAAGTACAGCAAGGACATCGGCAACGGCGAGTTTTACGCCTACACCGACTGGACCTACCGCAGCAGCTACAACTTCTTCCTGTACGAGGCGCCTGAGTACAAGGCCAAGCCTCTGACCGAAGGCGGCGTACGCGCAGGCTACAAGTGGGGCAACGGCAAGTATGAAGTGGCGCTGTTCGGCCGCAACATCACCGACAAGCAAGTCCTGATCGGCGCCATCGACTTCGACAACCTGACCGGCATGTTGAACGAGCCGCGCACCTGGGGCGGCACCTTCAAGGTTAACTTCTAATCCAGGATAACCGCTAAAATCCCCGCACTGCCGCAAGGCGTGCGGGGATTTTTACATTGGGGAGCCTCTCTTGAATCACACCGTCGTCAACCTGTGGCCGCTGCTGGGCGTGGCCGTCATCATTCTCGGCTTTGCCCTGCGCGCGCATCCGGTGCTGGTGGTGATCGCCGCCTGCGCCGTCACCGGCATCGCCGCCGCCATGCCGGTCGAAAAGCTGCTGGCCACCCTGGGCGCGGCTTTCATCAAGACCCGCAACCTGCCGCTGATCCTGCTGCTGCCGCTGGCGGCCATCGGCCTGCTGGAGCGCTACGGCCTGAAGGAGCATGCGCAGACCTCGATCGCGCGCATCAAGTCCGCCACCACCGGCCGTCTGCTGATCGTCTACCTGGCGATCCGCGAGTTGAGCGCGGCCTTCGGTCTGACCAGCATCGGCGGCCATCCGAACATGGTGCGTCCGCTGATCGCGCCGATGGCGGAGGGTGCCGCCGAGGTGCGCTATCCGGCGCTGACGCAGGAACTGCGGCACCGCATCCGTGCCATGTCCGCCGCCACCGACAACGTCGGCCTGTTCTTCGGCGAGGACGTGTTCGTCGCCTTCGGCGCCATCCTGCTGATGCAGACCATCCTGCGCGGCGAGGGCCTGGAAGTCGATCCGCTGCACATGGCGATGTGGGGCATACCGACGGCGGTGACCGCGTTCATCATCCACTCGTGGCGCCTGCACCGGCTCGACGCGCACATCGCGCGCGCGATGCTGAAGGAGGGAGCATGATCCTCAAATTGGAGTACTTCTACGACGTCCTCGGCGTGATGCTGCTGGTGGTCGCGTTGATGGCGCTGCGCGATCCGCACAATCCCAAGCGCTATTCCAGCGCGCTGTTCTGGGCGCTGTATGCGGTGGTCTACCTGGCCGGCGACTATCTGCCTCCGGTGGCGGCGGGCGTGCTGATGGTGGTGATGGCGCTGATCGCCGGCTTCGGCGGCGTCGCGCTGGGCCGCTACGGCGACCGCACGCCGCAGGAACGCAAGAGCAGCGCGCAGCGCCTCGGCCACCGCCTGCTGATACCGGCGCTGATCATTCCCTTCACCACGGTGATCGGCTCGACCTTGCTGAAGGACGTGCACCTCGGCGATTTGTTACTGCTCGATCCGAAGAACGCCACGCTGGTCAGCCTCGGTTGCGGTTCGCTGTTCGCCGTCGCCACCGCGTGCTGGCTGACGCGCTCGACGCCGCTGCAGGCGATGCGCGAATCGCGCCGCCTCGTCGACCATCTCGGCTGGGCCGTGGTGCTGCCGCACATGCTGGCGGTGCTTGGACTGCTGTTCACCGAGGCCGGTATGGGCAAGGCGGTGGCGCACGTGGTCACCTCGTACATCAACATGGATGTGCGGCTGGTGGCGGTGGCGGTGTACTGCGTCGGCATGGCGCTGTTCACCGTCATCATGGGCAACGGCTTCGCGGCCTTCCCGGTGATGGCGGGTGGCGTCGGCATCCCGGTGCTGGTCGGCGTGTACCACGCCAATCCGGCGGTGATGGCGGCCATCGGCATGTTCAGCGCCTACTGCGGAACGCTGATGACGCCGATGGCCGCCAACTTCAACATCGTGCCCGCGGCCTTGCTGGAGCTGCCCGACAAGAACGCCGTGGTGAAGATACAGGTGCCGACCGCGTTGCCTTTGCTGCTTGCTAATATTGCACTGCTCTATTTCTTGATGAACATGTGATGAACATGTGCGAAGCAAGAAGTTGGAGTAGAGTAATGCTCTGGCAGGATGCAATCGGAGCAAACGTAGATGGAAAAGATAATATTGTTGACGGGCTTCGAGCCCTTCAACCAGGAGACCATCAATCCCTCGTGGGAAGCGGTGAGATCCCTGCAAGGCTGGCGTGAAGGCGATTTCATCGTCCACGCGCGACAGCTGCCATGCGTGTTCGGGCGTGCCAACAAGGTGATGCACCAGGCGGTGGAAGAGCTGCAGCCGAGTATTGTGATCGCGGTGGGCCAGGCCGGTGGCCGCGTGGATTTATCCATCGAGCGGGTGGCGATCAATATCGACGACGCGCCGATCGCCGACAACCAGATGCGGCAGGTCGTCGACCAGCCCATCGTCAACGGCGGTCCGGCGGCTTATTTTTCCACGCTGCCGATCAAGGCCATCGTGCATGCGTTGCGTGAAGCGGGCCTGCCGTCGTCGGTATCGCAGTCGGCCGGCACCTTTGTCTGCAACCACGTGTTCTACGGCTTGATGCACCAGGCCCACGAGTGGGGCACGACGATGCGCGCCGGTTTTATCCATATCCCGTACCTGCCGCAGCAGGCTGCTGCGCATCCGGGTTCGGCCAGCATGAAGCTGGAGGACATGGTGGAAGGCCTGCGCATCGCCATCCGCACCACGCTCGCCCACGACGTCGACATGCGCGAGGCGGGCGGCGTTACCCATTAGTTACCGAGTAATCAATCGGCGCGCGCGGGCGGATTCAGGATGTTCAGGAAGGCCCGCACCACCGGTGCATCGTCCAGCGTGGTGTAGGTGATGTACAAATTCGCCGACGGCGGATTGGTACGGATCGGCAGGAACACCACGCCCGGCCAGCCGATGCGGCTGGTGGTCTCCGGCAGCAGCGCCACTCCCAAGCCCGCACCGACCATCGCCAGCAGCGTTTGCGGTTCGGACGCCTCCTGGAAGATCGTCGGCTGGAAGCCGGCCTTCACGCAGCACTGGATCAGGTAGCGCGGGAACGACGACTTGTCGAGCGCCAGCGTCAGCATCGGCTCGTCGGCGATATCCATCAGCTCTATCGATTCATGCTTGGCCAGCGGGTGATGCTCGTTGATGGCCACGCACACGTCTTCGCGGAAGCACAGTTCCTGGCGCAGGTTGTCCTGCTTCAGGTCGTCCTCGTCGAGCTTGGGCTCGCGCCAGAAACCGACGTCGACCTGCTTGGCGCGCAGCGCCTCGTACTGCAGCGTCGGTCCCAGCTCGTGCAGCGTCCACGTCACGCGCGGGAACTTGGTCTGGAACTCTTCCAGCAAACTGGGGATCGGTCCCCACATCGCCGAGCCGACGATGCCCACGCGCAGTCGGCCCACCTCGCCGCGGTCGATCTGGCGGATGGTGTCGATCGTCATGCGCATCTTGGCCAGCAGGTCGGACGCCTCGTTCATCAGCGCCTTGCCGGCCACCGTCAGCTCGAAGGTGCGGGTGGTGCGCGCGAACAGCTTGACGCCAAGCTCGCTCTCCAGCTTCATGATCTGCTGGCTCAGTGGCGGCTGCGAAATATGCAGTCGTTCGGCCGCGCGGCTGAAACTCTTTTCTTCGGCCACAGCGAGAAAGTACTTTAGTTGTTTCAGGTCGATGGACATGGCGGGTCTTGGGCGATGTGGGTTCGAGTTTAGTTCGATTGCATGGCGACGGCCAGCGCCGCACCGCAGCGGGCGTTGTTCTTCACCAGCGCGATGTTGGTGGCAAGGCTGCGGCCTTCCGTCAGCTGCTTGATGCGGCCCAGCAGGAACGGCGTGACGTTCTTGCCGGTGACGCCTTGCGCATCGGCTTCCTGCAAGGCTTGCGCGGTGATGGCGTCGATCTCCGCCTTCGGCATCGCCTCCGCCGCCGGCACCGGATTGCTGACCACCACGCCACCCTTCAAACCCAGCTGCCACTTGGTGTGGATGAAGGCCGCCTGCTCGGCCGGCGTATCGAGCTGGAAGTCCGCGTTGAAGCCGCTCTCGCGCGTGAAGAAGGCGGGGAAGCCGCGCTGGCCAACGCTGATCACCGGCACGCCGTGCGTCTCCAGGTATTCCAGGGTCAGGCCGATGTCGAGGATGGACTTGACGCCGGCGCAGACCACAGCCACCGAGGTGTGCGCCAGTTCCTGCAGGTCGGCCGAGATGTCGAAGCTGGTCTCGGCGCCGCGGTGCACGCCGCCGATGCCGCCGGTGACGAACACGGTGATGCCGGCCAGCTCGGCGCAGATCATCGTGGCGGCGACGGTGGTCGCGCCCAGTTTGTTTTGCGACAGCACGTAGGGCAGGTCGCGGCGGCTGACCTTCATCGCGTCGGGCGAGGTGCCCAGCAGTTCCAGCTGTTCGTCCGACAGGCCGATGCAGATCTTGCCGCCGATGACGGCGATGGTGGCCGGCACGGCGCCGCCGTCGCGGATGATCTGCTCGACCTCGCGCGCCATCCGCACGTTTTGCGGATACGGCATGCCGTGCGAAATGATGGTCGATTCCAGCGCGACGATGGCTTTGCCGGCGGCGCGGGCGGCGGCTACTTCCGGCGAGAAGAGTAGGAATTGGTGCATGGTGTTCAGCCTTGGAGAGGGAAGAGCGGAGCGCTCATATCGAAATCGTGGATCTCGTCGAGTACGTCGGCGGCGAGCAGGGGGGAAACGGTGTCCGGGCTTTCCAGCGTCATCGCGGCGACTTTCAGGCCGCGCCGGCAGGCCAGCGTCAGGTCGTCGCTGCCCTGGTACAGCGACCAGCAGACAGCGGCCGAGAAGGCGTCGCCGGCGCCGGTGACGTCGACCACCTCGACCTGGTGCGCGGCCAGCCATACCAGCTCGCCGCCCTTGGTGTGGAACACGCCCTGGCTGCCGCAGGTCACGATGACATCCCGCGCGCCCTGCGCCTGCACGTCGCGGCAGGCGGCGCGCACGTCGGCCTCGGTCGGCAGCGCGCGGCCGGCGCGGGTTTCCAGTTCGCCGCGATTGAGGATCAGCAGGCGCAGGCCGTCCAGGCTGGCCGGCAGGCGCGCCATCTTCGGCTGCGACACGGCGACGATCACCAGCGGCACCTTGTCGGCGCGGGCGCCGGCCAGCAGCGTGGCGATGCTGTCGGCCGGCAGGTTGAGGTCGACCACCGTCATCGCGGCGGCGGCGCGCTGCGGCTGGCGGCTGTCGAGGAAGGCGGGCGTGATGCGGTCGTACAGCGCCATGTCGGCCAGCGCCACCACCAGCTCGCCGCGGTCGTCGAGGATGGCGGTGTAGGTGCCGGTGGCTGTTTCCGACAGCTTCAGGCTGCCGCGCGTGTCGATGCCGGCGCTCTCTGCGTGGTCCTGCAGCGTGCGGCCGGCACTGTCGTCGCCCAGCGCCGTCAGCAGCGAGGTCGGCAGGTTCAGGCGCGCCAGGTTCTCGGCGATGTTGCGGGCCACGCCGCCATAGACTTCCTCGGCGGTGGCGGGATTGGAGGTGCCCAGCTGCATCGGTGCGATGGTGCGCAGCTTGCGGTCCAGGTTGGCGGCGCCTATGCACATGACGGGGCGCTGGTCCGGCAGCACGTAGGCGCGGCCCAGCAGGCGACGCTCGCGTATCAGGCCGGCGATGTGGCCGGCCACGGCGGAACGCGACAGGCGCAGTTCGACCGCCAGGTCTTGTTGGGAGATGAAGGGGTTGGAGCGGATCAGCTGGTACAGCTGTTCCTTTTTGGAAGAATCGGTCACGGCAGCATCTTTTAGACAATTGTCCGTCATGATAAACATTTGTTCATTCTGAGTCAAACCCCGAGTCAAACGCGCTCTGCGGCTCAGTTTTCATTGATTTATAATACCCCTTATTTATATGGTTTTTGTATAAATGATGAAGAAAAATGGTATTTGCCATACATATGGACGATGATGCATAGTGTCAGCTTCCCCAGCCACAACAGAAAAACAGAGGATATACATGTCTAACAATTCCCCATTCCAGGCAGCTGACATTATTCGCGCCCGTATCCCAGCCGGCTTCAAGCCGCGCGTGGCGATGATCCTTGGTTCGGGCCTCGGTGTGCTGGCCGAACAAATGACCGACGCGGTCACCATCAGCTTCAACGAACTGCCGGGCTTCCCGATCTCCACCGTGCACGGCCACGCCGGCGAACTGGTGGTGGGCACGCTGTCGGGCGTGCAGGTGGTGTGCATGAAGGGCCGCGGTCACGTCTACGAAGGCTACGGCCTGGGCGTGATGACCAGCGCCGTGCGCACCATGAAGCTGCTGGGTTGCGAGATGCTGTTCGTGACCAATGCCGCCGGTTCGCTGCGCACCGAAGTCGACGCCGGTTCGCTGGTGGCGCTGACCGACCATATCAACTTCCTGCCTGGCACGCCGATGATGGGCCCGAACGACGAGCGCTTCGGCCCGCGCTTCTTCAGCATGGCCAACGCCTACGATGCCGACCTGCGCGCGCTGCTGAAGTCCTCGGCCGCCGAGAAGAACGTCCCGATGCACGAAGGCGTGTACATCGCCTACGCCGGTCCGAACTTCGAAACGCCTGCGGAAATCCGCGCCTTCAAGACGCTGGGCGCCGATGTCGTCGGCATGTCGGTGGTGCCTGAAGTGGTGTCGGCCCGCCACTGCGGCCTGAAGGTGGTCGGCGTGTCCGCCATCACCAACCTGGCAGAAGGCCTGTCGCCGTTCCCGCTGTCGCACGAGCAGACCCTGAAGTACGCAGCCGTCGCGGCGAAGTCGCTGATTGAAGTGATCCTGGGCTTCCTGGCCAACGTGGCCAAAACGCCGCAGGCGTAAGATTCCCGAGGGGCGGCTGGTCCGCCCCTTTGTTTTTAAGGAGTTCGATATTATGAAACGCGCATTTATCCTCTTGCTCGATTCGTTTGGTCTGGGCGCCACGCCCGATGCCGCGAAGTACAACGACGTCGGCGCCAACACCTTCGGCCACATCGCCGAGTGGGCCGCCAAGAGCGGCAAGCCGATGTCGCTGCCGACCATGGAAAAACTCGGACTGGCCGCCGCCGCCCATACCGCCAGCGGCCAGTGGGCCGCCGGCTTCGAACAACGCGAAGGATTCACCGCCGCCTACGGCGCCGCGCGCGAACGCTCGACCGGCAAGGACACCCAGTCCGGCCATTGGGAAATCGCCGGCGTGCCGGTGGAATTCGACTGGGGCTACTTCCCGAAAACGATGCCGTCGTTCCCGGCCGAGCTGACCCAGAAGCTGCAGGAACTGACCGGCGTGCCGGGCTTCCTCGGCGACTGCCACGCATCGGGCACGGAGATCATCAACAAGCACGGCGACGAGCACGTCGCCAGCGGCAAACCGATCATCTACACTTCCGCCGACTCGGTGCTGCAGATCGCGGCGCACGAGGAATCGTTCGGCCTGGAGCGCTTGTATGAAGTGTGCGAGATCGCCTTCAAGCTGGTCGAGCCGTACAACATCGGCCGCGTGATCGCGCGTCCTTTCACCGGCGCCAACGGCAACTACACCCGCACCACCAACCGTCACGACTACGCGGTCGCGCCACCGGCGCCTACGCTGCTCGACCACGTGAAGAACGACGGCGGCGAAGTGATCGCCCTCGGCAAGATCAGCGACATCTTCGCGACCCAGGGCGTATCGCGCCTGGTCAAGGGCAAGGACAACATGGCGCTGTTCGACGCGCTGCTGAAGGTGGAAGAAGAAGCCGGCGACAAGTCGCTGACGTTCGTGAACTTCGTCGACTTCGACCAGGCCTTCGGCCACCGCCGCGACGTGACCGGCTATTCGAACGCGCTGCACGAGATGGATGCGCGCCTGCCCGAGTTCATCGGCAAGCTGAAAGAGGGCGACCTGGTCGTCATCACCGCCGACCATGGCTGCGATCCGACCTGGCCGGGCTCCGACCACACGCGCGAGCACATCCCGATGATCTTCTTCGGTCCGGGCGTGAAAGCGCGCCAGCTGCCGATCTCCGAAACCTTCTCCGACATCGGCCAGACCCTGGCCCATCACCTCGGCGTCAAACCACTTTCCCACGGAAGCAACCTGTTATGAGCATTGATTTCAAGCGCAACGAGGCGGTCCCACTGGACCTGGGCTGGATCAACCACATCCACATCAACAAGAGCGCGGCCGACCGCCGCGCCGCCAGCCTGGCGAACCGCCGCACGGTGAAGAAGGAGTTCCAGGCCGCTTGGCTGGTCAAGGCCATCGGCCTGATCGACCTCACCACGCTGTCCGGCGACGACACCCCGGGCCGCGTCGAGCGCCTGTGCATGAAAGCCATGCGTCCGCTGCGTTCGGACCTGGTCGAGGCGCTGGGCCTGCAGGACGTCAAGCTGACCACCGGCGCCGTCTGCGTCTACCACGAGATGATCAAGCCGGCGGTGCAGGTGCTGCAAGGCCGTTTGCCGATCGCCGCCGTGTCGACCGGCTTCCCCGCCGGTTTGACCAGCATGGAAACCAAGGTGCGCGAGATCGAGCTGTCGGTGGCCGCGGGCGCGACCGAGATCGATATCGTCATCACCCGTCAGCACGTCTTGACGGGTAACTGGCAGGCGCTGTACGACGAGATGGTCGCCTACCGCAAGGCTTGCGGCGAAGCGCACGTCAAGGCCATCCTGGCGACCGGTGAACTGGTCACGCTGGAAAACGTCGCCAAGGCGTCGTGGGTGTGCATGATGGCCGGCGCGGACTTCATCAAGACATCGACCGGCAAGGAGCCGGTGAACGCGACGATCCCCGTGTCGCTGACGATGGTGCGCGCGATCCGCGAGTACCACGAGCAGACCGGCTTCAAGATCGGCTACAAGCCTGCGGGCGGCGTCGGCACGGCCAAGGCCGCGCTGCAGTACCTGACCCTGATGAAGGAAGAACTGGGCAACGAGTGGCTCGAGCCGCACCTGTTCCGCATCGGCGCATCAAGCCTGCTGACCGACATCGAACGCCAGCTTGAGCACTATGTGACCGGCAACTACTCCGCCGCTCACCGCCACGCGCAACCATAACGCAGCTTACAAGACTACGGACACGTCATGCCATCAATTAAAGAGATCCTGAACACTATGGAATACGGCCCAGCACCCGAAAGCCAAAAAGAAGCGCAAGCGTGGCTGGAGCAGCACGGCCGCACCTTCGGCCTGTTCATCGACAATCAGTGGAGCGAGCCGGGCGAACTGTTCGCCTCGACCAACCCGGCCGATGCCGCCAAGCTGGCCGACCTGACGCAAGCCACCGGCAGCGACGTCGATCGCGCCGTCGCAGCCGCGCGCGCCGCGCAGCCGGGCTGGCAGGCGCTGGGCGGTCACGGCCGCGCCAAGGTCATGTACTCGCTGGCGCGCCTGATGCAAAAGCATGCGCGTCTGTTCGCGGTGCTGGAAACGCTGGACAATGGCAAGACCATCCGCGAAACCCGCGACATCGACCTGCCGCTGGTCGCGCGCCACTTCTACTACCACGCCGGCTGGGCACAACTGCAAGCCGAAGAATTCAGCGACTACCGCGCCGTCGGCGTGGTCGGTCAGATCGTGCCGTGGAATTTCCCGCTGCTGATGCTGTCGTGGAAAATCGCTCCGGCCATGGCCGCCGGTAACACCATCGTCTTCAAGCCAGCCGAATTCACGTCGCTGACCGCGATGCTGTTCGCCGAGATCTGCGTGCAAGCCGGCGTGCCGGCCGGCGTGATCAACATCGTCACCGGCGACGGCCGCGTGGGCGAAGCGATCGTCAACCATCCCGGCATCGACAAGCTGGCCTTTACCGGTTCGACCGAAGTGGGCCGCCTGATCCGCATCGCCACGGCGGGCAGCGGCAAGAAGCTGTCGCTGGAACTGGGCGGCAAGTCGCCGTTCATCGTATTTGACGACGCCGACCTGGATGCCGCCGTCGAAGGCCTGGTCGATTCGATCTGGTTTAATCAGGGCCAGGTCTGCTGCGCCGGTTCGCGCCTGCTTGTGCAGGAATCGGTGCAGGATAAATTCCTGGCCAAGCTGCGCGCCCGCATGGACAAGCTGACTCTCGGTTCGCCGCTGGACAAATCGATGGATATCGGCGCGCTGGTCGATCCGGTGCAGCAGCAGCGCATCGCCGGCCTGGTGGAGTCGGCCCGCGCCGAAGGCTGCGATGTGTACCAGCCGAAGTGCGAAATCCCTGCCAACGGCTCGTGGTTCCCGCCGACGCTGATCACCGGCGCATCGACTTCCGCCGCTGTGGCGCAGGCCGAGATCTTCGGCCCTGTGCTGGTGGCGATGAGCTTCCGCACTCCGCCGGAAGCCGTGCAGCTGGCGAACAACACCGTCTACGGCCTGGCCGCCTGCGTGTGGACCGAGAACATCTCGCTGGCGCTGGATGTCGCGCCGCAGATCAAATCCGGTGTGGTGTGGATTAACACCGCCAACCAGTTCGACGCCGCCTGCGGCTTCGGCGGCTACCGCGAATCCGGCTTCGGTCGTGAAGGCGGCCGCGAAGGCATGTACGAGTACATGACCGCGCTGTCGGAAGATGCGCGCCCTGCGGCGCCGGTGGTTGAGGCGAAGGCCAAGCCTAAAGCCGCTCCTGTATCTGGTGGCGCGTTCGCCATCGACCG
The DNA here is from genome assembly GCF_047304105.1 of Duganella sp. Dugasp56. Lineage (NCBI taxonomy): Bacteria > Pseudomonadati > Pseudomonadota > Betaproteobacteria > Burkholderiales > Oxalobacteraceae > Duganella > Duganella sp. Dugasp56. Next base: position 135,510 of record NZ_JBGLYQ010000008.1, on the reverse strand, counting down.
CACCGCCAAGCTGTACATCGGCGGCAAACAGGCTCGCCCTGACGGCGCCTACAGCCGCGCCATCCACGGCGCCGACGGTTCCTTCATCGGCGAAGTCGGCGAAGGCAACCGCAAAGACATCCGCAACGCGGTGGAAGCGGCGCACAAGGCGGGCGGCTGGGCGAAAGCCACGTCGCACAACCGCGCGCAGGTGCTGTATTACATCGCCGAAAACCTGGCCGCGCGCGGCGAGGAGTTCGCCGCCCGCATCGCCGCCATGACCGGCACCAGGAACGCTGAAAAAGAAGTGCAAGCTTCGATCGAGCGCCTGTTCTACTACGCCGCGTGGGCCGACAAGTACGACGGCCTGGCGCACCAGCCGCCGATGCACGGCATTACCGTTGCGCTGAACGAGCCGGTCGGCGTGATCGGCATCGTCTGCCCGAACGAGTCGCCGCTGCTGGGCTTCATCTCGCTGGTGGCGCCTGCGATCGCGCTGGGTAACCGCGTGGTGGTGGTGCCATCGGAAGCGCATCCGCTGTCGGCGACCGATTTGTACCAGGTGCTCGACACGTCGGACCTGCCGGACGGCGTGGTCAATATCGTCACCGGTTCGGCGGACGAGCTGGCGCGTACGCTGGCTTCGCACTCGGATATCGACGCGGTATGGCGTCACGACGGTTCGGCCGAAGGTTGCGCGGAAGTGGAGCGCCTGTCGGCCGCATCGCTGAAGCGTACCTGGGTTGGCGGGGCCAAGGGCCGCGACTGGTACAGCACGGCGCAAGCCGGCGGCCGCGCGGTGCTGGCGCATGCGTCGCAAGTCAAGAACGTCTGGATTCCTTACGGCGTCTAAGTAATAGCTCAGTAATACGGGCGGGTCCGCGGACCCGCCCTTGTGCTTTCAATACCCAATAATTTGAAGTGGAGAATTCCATGTTTTTACCCCAAGAGATCATTCGCAAGAAGCGTGACGGCGGCGTCCTGAGCGCCGAGGAGATTCAGTTCTTCGTCGGAGGCATCACCTCGAACCGCGTCACCGAAGGCCAGATCGCCGCGCTGGCGATGGCCGTCTTCTTCAACGACATGACCATGGACGAACGCGTCGCCTTCACACTGGCCATGCGCGATTCCGGCGAAGTGCTGGACTGGCGCTCGCTGGACCTGCCAGGCCCGGTGGTCGACAAACACTCCACCGGCGGCGTCGGCGACGTGGTCTCGCTGCTGCTCGGCCCCATGGTCGCAGCCTGCGGCGGCTTCGTGCCGATGATCTCCGGCCGCGGCCTGGGCCACACCGGCGGCACGCTGGACAAGTTCGATTCCATCCCCGGCTACACCACCGTGCCGACCAATGAGCAGTTCCGCAAAGTAGTCAAGGAAGTCGGCGTCGCCATCATCGGCCAGACCTCGTCACTGGCGCCGTCGGACAAGATCTTCTACGGCGTGCGCGATGTGACCGCCACCGTGGAATCGGTCGCCATGATCACCGGCTCCATCCTGTCGAAGAAGCTGTCGGCGGGCCTGGATGCGCTGGCCATGGACGTCAAGGTGGGCAGCGGCGCCTTCATGCCGACCTACGACAAATCGGTGGAACTGGCCGACAGCATCGTCAAGGTCGGCAACGGCGCCGGCATGATGACCTCGGCCATCCTGACCGACATGAACGAATCGCTGGCGCCATACGCCGGCAACGCGCTGGAAGTGCGCGGCGCGATGGACTACCTGACCGGAAAATCGCGTCCTGCGCGCCTGCACGAAGTGACGATGGCGCTGTGCGCCGAGATGCTGGTGCTGGGCAAGCTGGCCGCCACCGAAGAAGAAGCGCGCGCCAAGCTGCAGGCGTCGCTGGACAGCGGCGAAGCGGCCGAGCGCTTCTCGCGCATGGTGGTGGCGCTGGGCGGCCCGGCCGACCTGATGGATAATCCGGACAAGTACCTGGAGCGCTCGCCTATCATCGTGCCGGCGCCTGCGCTGGTCTCCGGCTATGCCGCCACCGCCAACTGCCGCGACATCGGCCTGGCCGTGGTGTCGCTGGGCGGCGGCCGCCGCCGCGCCGCCGATCCGATCGACTTCGCCGTCGGCCTGACCGATCTGGCCGGCCTGGGCGACAAGATCGAAGCCGGCCAGCCGCTGGCGATAGTGCATGCGCGCACGCAGGAAGCCGCCGAGCAGGCCATTCGTGAAATCCAGGCGGCCTACCAGATTGCCGACGCCGCACCGGCCGCGAATCCGGTCATCTACCGCACGATCCGTCCATAAGAGAGCCGGTCATGAACAAACAAGAACTGATCGCCGAAGCCGCCGCCGCGCGCCTGAAGGCTTACACGCCGTACTCGAACTTCAAGGTCGGCGCCGCGCTGCAGACCAACGATGGCAAGGTCTTCCATGGCTGTAACGTGGAGAATGCTTCCTACGGCCTGTGCAACTGCGCCGAGCGTACCGCCTTCTTCAGCGCTTTCGCACACGGCTACAAGCCGGGCGATTTCAACCAGTTGGTGGTCATCGGCGAGACCGACGGTCCTATCGCGCCGTGCGGCGCCTGCCGCCAGGTGATCCTGGAATTGGGCGGCAACGAGCTGCCGGTGCTGCTGACCAATCTCAAAGGCGACATCTTCGAGACCACCGCAGCCGGGCAACTGCCGAACGCGTTCGGCGGCGCCGACCTGAAAAGGAAGTAAGCCACCTTGGCCTTCAAGAAGACTATCGATGTGCAGGCGGCCGTCGCGATCGCGGCGGCTGAAGCCATTGCCGCGAAAACCCAGGGCACCTTCGGCGTCGGCGGCCTGATGCTCGACCAGCACGGCAACGTGCTGCAGTCGCTGCACAACAACGTCATCAAGCAGGGCCTGATCTTCGACCCGACCGCGCACGGTGAACGCCAGTTGATCGACTGGTACTACGCCGAGCGCGCCAAGGGCCGCGAACTGCCCGCGCCGGAAGACATCACCATCGTCACCTCGCTCGACCCCTGCTGCATGTGCAGCGGCGCGATCCTGGCAGGCGGCTTCAATGTGGTGGTGGCGGCGCCGGACCGCAACGCCGGCGTCAACTTCGACGAAAGCGCTGGCTTCAACGCGCTGCCGGAAGCGCTGCGCCAGCAGGCGGCGGCAAGCTTCAGCTACCCGGCCATCCTCGGATCGTCGCTGTACGCGCGCGCCGGTTCGGGCGCCACGCCGAAGTCCTTCTTCATCGGCAAAACCATCTCCGAACCGACGCAAGCCTTGTGCGCACTGGTGTTCGAGGCCACGTCCGGCGAGGTGATGGAGCTGTTCAATACCGATCTGCCGCAGCAGCAATTGAAGTGCCCACTGACTCTGCCGCCCGACCACGCCATCGTGCACGCCTTGAAGCAGCTGTATCCCGACGCGCTGGCCTACCGCTGCACCCCGCATCAGCCGGACGTGGGCCTGGCGCCGTTCCTGAAGCAGGCGATGGCGCGCGACCGCGAACATGGCGGGGCAGGGGATGCGGTGGCCTTGCTGGATTCGTTCGGCAACCTGCTGCTGTGCATGCCGGGGCGGATGACGCAGTCTGGCATCCGCAGCGCCTTCATGGAAACCACGCGCGCCTACGCGCAGCTGCGCTACAAGCTGATGGCCGGTGCCACGGTGGCGCAGCAGGACGAAGTGCGCCGCTACCTGGGCCATCCGAAGGACGGCACCTTCGTCTTCGCCAAGGGGCCGGATGCCGGCGCGGTCAGCTTCATGAACCTGGGCGCCTACGGCTCGACCATGGAAGGCCCGCTGCCGCTGAAGAATCCGACGCAGTTCCAGTACGTGCTGCCGGCCATGCCCGAAGCGGAACTGGCCGCGCTGTGCGCCGCCATGCCGCCGCTGTACCGCAGCGTCATCCGCATTCGCCCGACCCAAGTCGCCGACCCGGACCTGGTCGCGGCCTTGTCCTGAGCTACAACAGCCGTAGCGTCGATGCCTTCAGCGTGGCGGCGGCACGTGTGGTGCATCCCAGCTTGCGGAACACATTCTCAACGTGGGTGCGCACGGTGCTCGGGCTGATGGCCAATGCGCGCGCCACTTCCTTGTTGGTCTGTCCGAGGCTGATGCCCCGGAAGACTTCAATCTCCCGCTCCGTCAACACGATGTTGGTGTGAACCGCCGCCGGCATCGTGCCGCCGGTCACCGCGCGCACGGCGCCGGCGTCGAAGCGGCCGCCTGCTGCTTCCGATTCCAGCACTGCGCGGGCCTGTTCCAGAGTCATCGCGGCCCGCCATGGCCGCGCCGATTGCAGCGCCACCCATGCGGCGGCAGCGGCGACGATGAGGCCCTCGAGCGGGATGGCGGCGCCGGCGCAGGCCCTGAACGCGCCGCTGCCGTCGAGCCGCTCGGCGGCATATGAGCCGATATGGGCGGCGTCCGACAGGGTGCCCAGGCGCGCCGTGGAGCGACTGGTCCAGTATGGCGCCAGCCGCAGTTGCTCCCGCGCCGCCGCCGACAGCCGGCCGACGGTATTCCACACCGTGTTCGGCACCGCCGCGCGGCCGATGCCATGCAGCAGGCCGGCCCGGTAGCAGCGCTGCGCGGTCTCCGCTTCAAGACCCATGGCCAGCGCGCCGCAACGGGCCGCTTCCGCCACCCGGCGCGAATAGCCCGTCATCCAGGGCAGCTTGAGATCGATCACGTCGGCCAGCAACTCCAGCGGCACCATGTCCCCGGTGGCGGCCCCGAACGCCAGGTCGGCGTGCCAGCTCTCGTCGCGGTCCAGTACCTCCAGCCACTGCGAGGCATGACGCACCGCCACCGCGGCCAGCGCAGCCGGGTAGGCGTGCCCGCTTTTGTGGACGATGATGGACAAGGCCCGCTCCAGCCCCTGCACGCGGCTGAGCACTTCCACGTCGCTGGCCAGGGCAACGATGAAGACGCTCGGGCTGGCGCCGTCGGCCGTGGAGAAGATCGAGCGCAGCGCCAGTTCAACGTCGTCCGATACATTCAGCATGCGGGCGACGTCGCCGGATACCTCGCAATGGATCTCGGCCAGCCGCTGCATGTCGCCGTGCAGCCGTTGGCCCATCAGTGCATAGGCGGGATCGTCCAGCTTCTGCGACAGCATCAGCGCCCTGCCTTCGACGTCGTCGCCCAGCAGCTCGCTGAATTCGGGGGCGTTGGCCGTGCAGCCCGACCAGCGCAGCAACGCGACTTGCGGGACGGCCGTGCAGTCCGCATCGCCGCAGCCGGCCGCTTCGGCGATGCGAGAGGCCAGCCACGCGGTCCGCAGCGAGTGGTCGGTGGGCTGGCCCATGGTCAGGTCGCCGATATAGGCCAGCGCGTGCATGGTGTCGGTGACGGAGGCGGGGGTATCAAGGTTCATGGACCGATTATAGCGAGCGGCGCGGCATCGCAGGCATCGGACATTCGACCGATTCCCCGGCGCTCCCGGGTGGAGCATAGTGCGGCTTCACTTCAACCATACGAGGAAGCACCATGAAACGCATCTCCACCCTGATCGCCGTCGCCACGCTGGCGCTGGCCGGATCCAGTTTTGCCGCCGACCGCCCGGTGCACCTGCGCGGCGAAGTCACCGCCGTCGGCACGGGTGATTTCGTCGTCACCGACCGCAAGGGCACCAAGACCACCATCAAGCTGCCGGAGCAGGCGCAAGTGCTGGACGTCTCGCGCAGCAGCCAGGCGGCCATCCAGGAAAACAGCTACCTGGGCATCGCCGCCGCGCCGGCGCCGCAGGGCAAGGTGCGCGCCATGGGCGTGATGGTGTTCCCCGAGGCGGCGCGCGGCTTGAACGAAGGCCATTTCCCATGGGATCTCGGTGATCGCGGCACGATGACCAACGCCACCGTCGCCAAGGTGGTCAAGAAGGCCAGCGCCACCGAGCTGGAAATGCGCTTCGGCGGCAAGGCGCAGCAGGTGGTGCTGGACAAGGACACCGTCTACGGCCAGTTCGTTCCCGGCAAGCGCGAGTTGATCGTCGTCGGCGCCAAGGTGTTGGTGATCGGCGCATCGGCCGCCGATGGCGCCACCGCCGCCAACGCTGTGATGGTGGGCCGCGACGGCTTCCTGCCGCCGATCTGAGCCGCATAGAGAGGAGGCCGCCGCATGACGACCGCATCGACCGACATCGGCGGCGGCCCGCCGCTCTGGGTGCGCCTGTGCCACTGGACCAACGCCGTGGTGTTCCTGCTGATGCTGACCAGCGGCTGGCAGGTGTTCAACGCCTCGCCGTTCTGGATCGACCATTTTCCCACGGCGCTGACGCTGGGCGGCAGCCTGCCCGGCGCCTTGCTGTGGCATTTCGCCGGCATGTGGGTGCTGGCCGCCAACGGCATCGTCGCGCTGACGCTGCTGGCCGCCAGCGGCCGCTTGCGTCACTTGTACCTGTCGCTGGGCCGAAGCCACAAGCCCGGCGGCGAGCGCAGCCGGGTGCAGAAGATCGCCTACCTCGGCGTTCTGGTGCTGCTGACGCTGGAAATCCTGTCCGGCCTGGCGATCTGGAAGCCGGTGCAGTTGCAAGCGCTGACGCAACTGGCCGGCGGCTTCCAGCGCGCCCGCGAAGTGCATTTCATCTGCATGGCCCTGCTGGGCATGTTTGTTGCCGGCCATGTGGTGCTGGCGCTGTCGTCGCCGCGTCTGCTGCTGGCGATGCTGGGATTAAGAAGGAGAACGACGTGAAAGAACCGGATCCCGGACGACGCGGCTTCCTGCGGCTGGCGCTGGGCGGCGGTGCCGCCGCGCTGCTGCAAGGCTGCGCGGGCACCGACAACGACACTGTTGCCGCCGCGCTGCGCGGCGTATCGCGCTTCAACGACGCGGCGCAGGCCGCGTTGTTTTCGCCGCAAACGCTGGCGCCGTTGTACCCGCGCAGCGAACTGACGCTGCCGTTCCGCTTCAATGCGTTTTATTCGGAAGCGTCGGTGCCGGAAATCGACGAGGCCGGCTGGCGGCTGGCCGTGGACGGCATGGTGCTCAGCCCCGGCGACTGGACGCTGGCGCAGCTGAAATCATTGCCGCCGCTGACGGAAATCACCCGCTTGATCTGCATCGAAGGCTGGAGCGCGGTCGGCCAGTGGACCGGTGTGCCGCTGCACTATTTCCTCGGCCTGGTCGGCGCCAATACGCGCGCGAAATATGTCGCCTTCCGCTGCGCCGACGGCTACTACACCAGCATCGACATGGCCAGCGCGCTGCACCCGCAAACCATGCTGGCCTTCAGCTTCAACGGCTCGGCCAGCCTGCCGGACGAATTCGGCTTTCCATTGCGGCTGCGTATCCCGACCAAGCTGGGGTTCAAGAACCCCAAGCACCTGACCGGGATCACCGTGACCGATCAATTCACCAGCGGCTACTGGGAAGACCTGCACGGCTACAACTGGTTCGCCGGCCTTTAGGCTGCGGACGTATCGGCCTGCATCATGCCGAAGATGTTGCCGTCGGGGTCCTTGGCGTAGGCCAGCCAGCCGACGCCGGGCACCGCCATTTTCGGCACCACCACTTCCGCCTTCAGCTGGTCGACTTGCGACAGCGTGTCGTCCAGCTGTTCGACGTCGACCGTGCAGACAAAGGCGTTCACGCTTTGCATCGGCTCGGGCACCGCACCGCGCCGCGGCAGCAGGCCGCCGTTGATGCCGGGCTTGCTGCCGTCGCCGGTGTCGATCAGCCAGTATTCGCCGCCTTCCCAGCGGTGAAAATTCCAGCCGAACAGCGAGCCGTAAAAATCGATCAGCGCCTGCGGCTGGCTGGCCTGGATTTCAAAATGTACTGGACGTCCCATGGTTTGCTCCTTAGTCTTCCGGATCGTAGGTGCCGATGCTCCAGATATGGCCTTCGGGATCGCGGCAGGTGAAGCCGCGTCCGCCGTAGTCCTCATCCTTGATGTCGAGCAGGATTTTCGCGCCCGATTCAAGCACGCGGCCGTACACCAGGTCGGCGTTGTTGACGACCAGGTAGGTGCTTTGCGTGTTGAAGCCGCCGACCTCGCCGGGCTGCTTCATCAGGCGGCCGTATTCAGTGTCGAACACCGAACCCAGCATGATCATGCTGTTGCCGAAACTGAGCTGTGCGTGGGCGATGGTGCCGTCCTCGTTGGGCACCACCAGCGTCGCTTCGAAGCCGAGGGTGGTGCACAGCCAGTCGATGGCGGCGGGCGCATCGCGATAGCGCATGCAGGGGATGACGTTGCAGAGAGTCTGCTTGGGTATGCTGGACATTGTTCTCTCCCTATCCTGGGTAGTGGAACAGATTCGATCGCGTTTGACACCCTGCCGTTCGCCGGGCTGGGGCGAGCGGATGAGAAATAAAAGTATATATTGATAACGATCAGACAGGGCTTACATTTGCTGAAATAAATGCGCGTTGCCACGGCTGACTTCCAGTTGCTCGGCGAAATTGCGTATCTTTACCATCTGCCGTCCGCGCAGGTCGCGCGTGACTTCTTCGATGGCATCCACGCGCACCAAGGTCGAGCGGTGGATGCGCCAGAACTCGTCCGGGTCCAGCTCGTCGGCCAGCTCCTTCAGCGTCTTGCGTATCAACACTTCCGAGCCCTCGGTCTGCACCCGCGTGTATTTTTCATCGGCGCGGAAGAACAGCACTTCGCGCGTGCTGATCATGCGCAGGTTGCTGCCCACCACCGCCTGGATCCAGCGCAGGTACTCGGGCTTGGTCTCGGGCTTGCTGTGGTGTGACAGCAACTGACTCAGCTGCCGTTCGATGTTCGACGGCTGCTGGCCGATCAAGGTCTGCAGCCGCGCGCAGGTGGTCTTCAGCCGGTCGCCGCCGACGGGCTTGAGCAGATAATCCAGCGCGCCCTGTTCGAACGCCTCGATCGCGTACTGGTCGTAGGCGGTGACGAACACCAGGTGGCAGCGGTTGAACAACATGCGCGCCGCCTCGATGCCGGACAGGCCGGGCATGCGGATATCCAAAAACACGATGTCCGGCTGGTGCTGGCCGGCCAGCGCCACGGCCTCGATGCCGTTGGCCGCCTCGGCCACGATCTCCAGTCCCGGCCAGGCGTCCAGCAGGCGCGCGCGCAGCTGCTGGCGCATCGGTTGCTCGTCGTCGGCGATCAGCGCGGTGGCGCGGCGCTGGCCGCTGCTTGCGGTGAAATTCATTTGCTGCTCCCGGCAAAAATATCCGGCGCATACGGAATGCGCACGCTGGCCCGGGTGCCGCCCGTCAGCGGTGCCTCGATCACCAGCTGCGCGCGGTTGCCGTACAGGATGCGCAGGCGTTCGCGTACATTGGCCAGGCCGATGCCGTCGCCGGCGTGGATGTTGAAACCGATGCCGTCGTCGAGCACGTCGACCTGCAGCATCTGGCCGTCGACGCTGGCGCGGATGTCGATGCGGCCGCCTTGTATCTTGGGTTCCAGGCCGTGCTTGATGGCGTTCTCGATCAGGATCTGCAACATCATCACGGGGAAGGTGGCGCTCAGCATTTCGGCCGGCACGTCGATCGACACCGCCAGCCGCGCGCCCATGCGCGCCTGCATGATGGCCAGGTAGGCGCGCGACATTTCGATCTGCCGGCCCAGCGTGCCGGCGCCCTTGGCGCGCATCTGCGGCAAGGTGGCGCGCAGGTAGTCGATCAGGTTCTGGTGGATGCGCGCCGCCTGCGGCGGATCGGTTTCGATCAGCTGGCCGATCAGGGCCAGCGTGTTGAACAGGAAGTGCGGTTCGACCTGGGCCTGCAGCGCGGCCATGCGCGCCTCGACCACGCGCCGTTCCATGCCTTCCTCGTCGGCGTGGCTGGTGGCGTGGCGCGCCTCGATCTCGGCCTTGCGCTTGCCGCCGGCCAGCACCTTCAGGCCGAACGACAGCAGGATGAAGGCGCCGGTCTGCTTCGGCAGGCCGAACGGCGTCAGGCCGAAGATCAGCAACAGCAGCCAGATCATCATCAGCTTGCGCCACTCGACCTGGGCCAGCCAGTCGAAGAAACGCCACCACAGGCTGACCGCGGTTTCGCCTATCTCGCGGACGATGTCGAGCAGGCTCTTGGCGTTGTCGTAGCCGGCCTTGGCCAGCCGGGATTTCTTCATTGCTTGTGCTCCTGGTGGCGGCGCTGGCGGCGGCTGCCGACCACGCACGCGCCGACCGCGATCTTCAGCAGCAGGAAGAAGGCGAACAGCACCATCGCCAGCGGCAGGATGGTCAGGATGAAGGCCAGGATCAGCGCCGCACCCAGCAGCGCCGGCGGCGACATGCGCTGCACCAGGCGCACGCCGTACCGTATCGTTTGCGCGAGGGCGTGGAAGATTTCTTCCAGCAGATCGACCACCGCCTGGCTGTTGAATTTGCTCATGTCGTGTCTCCATCAAATCGTTGCGATGGAATCACTGTAACAAAGCCTTCCCATGGCCAACAGAGGATTCCGACCAACGGCGGTTTCGGCGGAATGAACCGGTTATTCCACGCGATGAGTGGTCCAGTCGCTGCGCAGCAGGCCGTAGATGGTGCTGCCCGAGATTTCGCCGCCGACGAACCAGCGTTCGCGCAGATGCCCCTCGACCTGGAAATGCAGGCTTTCCAGCAGGCGGGCGGAGGCAATGTTATCGGGATGGATATCGGCTTCGATGCGATGCAGCTCCAGCGGGCCGAAGCCGTGGCTGATCAGCGCCGCCAGCGCCTCCTGCATGTAGCGCCGGCCCCAGTGCGGCCGCGCCAGCATGTAGCCGATTTCGCAGCGGTGGTTGCGGCGGTCGAAGGCGTACAGCGTGGCGGTGCCGATCACCTCGCCGTCCGGCAGCGCCATGGCCAGGCGCAGCGCGCTGCCGTCCAGGTAGGCGCGCTGCGTCTGTTCGATATTGTCGACAGCCTGGGAAATGTCCAGCCAGGGGGCGCTGCTCCAGTGGCGCAGCGCTTCCGGATCGGAGAACAGGCGGAACATGGCGGCGGCGTCGGCGGTTTCCACAAAGCGCAGGGTCAGGCGCGGAGTGTGCAGCTGGAATGGTTCAAAGCTGGGCATGGCGATACTCGAGAGGTAACAGCCCTCTAGCTTAGCGTAATTATTATCAAAATGTGCTTTTACGATGGACTGCCGACAGGAAATTATGATATGCTAATTGCAATTGTTATTAATATTTGGTAATTGTTGAGTGACCGCAAGGCCGCTCCTTCTTTTTCTTGAGGACAGATTGATGATCACCCGTACCCGTCTTGCCCTGGCCGTCGTCGCCATGGTTTCCAGCGCGGCCCAGGCCGCCCCGCTGAGCGCGACCGAGATGCTGCGCCAGTTCAATGTGGTGGTCAGCGGCAACCTGAACTCGACCTCGCACGTCGACGGCCGCACTTACGTGGGCGGCGACGCCGTCGGCGGCGATTATGTACAGCACGTCAACGACACGCCGGCCTCGGCTTACGCCGGCCTGACCGTGGGCGGCAATTACAGCGGCAATACGCATGTGAACGGCCTGGGCGCTGTGGTCGGCGGCAACGCCAGCGGCGTCAACGTCAATAGCGGCAGCACCTATGTCGGCGGCTCGGCCAGCAATTCGAGCTTCAACGGCGACGCCTGGATCGCCGGCAGCGCCTCCAGCGTCAACTTCAACGGCAAGGGCCATGCCGCCAGCTATAGCGGCACCAATAACAACAACGTACTCAACGCCCCGACCGGCATCATGAACAGCACCCTGGCCGCATCGACGTCGACCAACTTCTCGTCGGTGATGACCGGGCTGTCGAGCCAGTTGTCGTCGCTGCAGGCGACCGCCGGCACCTCGGTGGTCTTCAGCAACAACGACCACCAGGTGACGCTGAACGGCAGCGGCGTCAACGGCGTGCTGGTGTTCGACCTGACCGCGCTCGACACGAAGATCTTCTCGTCCACGACCACGGATATTTCGTTCAACCTGAGCAACGCCAGCACGGTGATCTTCAACACCAACGACTCCACGCTGAACCTGATGGCCAACTTCAACCAGGCGCAAAGCCTGGGCAGCAAGCTGATCTGGAACTTTGCCGGCCACGACACCAGCGTCAGCGTCGGCCGCACTTTCGGCGGCCAGGTGCTGGTCGCGGACGGCAGTTTCAGCAATACGGGCGGCGCCAACGTCGAAGGCGGCGTGTTCGCCAAGACGCTGAACCAGTACGGCGAAGTCCACTTGCAAAGCTTCAGTGGCACCGTGCCGACCGCGCCGGTGCCGGAACCGGAAACGTACGCCATGCTGCTGGCCGGCCTCGGCCTGATGGGCGCCATCGCCCGCCGCCGCAAACAGTAAGCCCCGCCTTACCGCAACAAACACCCGGATCAACGATGGCCATTTGGTCATCGTTGATTTTTTTTTGTCGCATTTGAAGCGCAGCCGGTGTATTTTTACTTGTGATTCAGAAATGAAATATGAAGTTGTGATATCCTTGAAGTAACTTAAATTGCTTTATAGGAATTTCATCATGACTGCTGCCGCGAAAAGTGCTGTTTCCGCCGTTGTACTTGCCATCGCCTCGCTGGGCGGCGCGCAGGCGGCTGTGCTGGACTTGGGCCTGCATGGCGCCAACGTATTTTCGTTCACCGACTTCAAGGCGCAAAGCGCCGACGTCGAAGGCGCGATCATGGCCGGCCGCGATGTCCAGCTGAACAATTACTCGGTCAACTACAACAACGTTGATGCGATAGGCAGCTATTCGCTGATCGCCGGCGGCAACCTGAAATTCACCAGCGGCTCGATCAAGAACGGCGACACCTATGTCGGCGGCACGACCAGCGTCACCAAGCAGGTCGACATGTACTCGCCTGTCAAGACCGGTACCGCGCCGATCAACCTGGGTGCGCTGAGCACCCAGTTGAAGAGCACCTCGTCCTCGCTGTCGAAGCTGGCGACCACCGGCAGCGCGGCGGTCCAGTGGGGCGGCTTGAACATCACCGGCAGCAAGAAGGCTGTCGAAGTGATCGATATCGACGCCAAGTCGCTGTCCTCCGTCACCTATTTCAACTTCAGCAACCTGAACGCCGGCTCCACGCTGATCTTCAACGTCAGCGGCGACAAGGCCAGCTTCAACGGCGGCTACCAGGGCTTCGAGAATTACAACGTGCTGTTCAACTTCTACCAGGCGACCGATCTGGGCGTGCACACCGGCCTGACCGCCAACATCCTGGCACCGAAGGCCAGCGTAACCGGCGGCAGCGGTGTAATCAACGGGAATGTGATCGTCGATTCATGGAGCTCGTCGGTGCAGATCAACGCCAACCACTTCTTCAAGTCCATCAACGTGCAAGGCTTCGGCAGCGTCAGTGCCGTGCCGGAACCGGAAACCTACGCGATGCTGCTGGCCGGCCTGGGTTTGATGGGCTTTATTGCCCGCCGCCGCAAGCAGGCTGCGGCACGCTGATCGCCGCCAGCACCATGTCGACGATGACCTTCTCGGCATCGTCGAAGTCCTTTTTCGTCAGCTGTTTGCGGTTCAACACCAACGCCATCTGCGCCGAGAAATCGGCATAGGACTGGGTCATCGCCCAGATCGCAAACAGCAGGTGGGTCGCGTTGATCGGCGCGATCTTGCCCTCGCTGATCCACTTCTCGAACACCTCGATATCCTTGCGCACCAGCGGCACCACGCGGCTCTGTATCTGCTCGCCGTACAGCTGCGCGCCGCTGATCACTTCCATCGCATACACGCGCGACGCCCACGGCTGCTCGCGCGAGAACTTCAGCTTGGCCTGCACGTAGGTGCGCAGCACCTCGCGCGGATCCTGGTCCTCGGCGGCCAGGTTTTCCATGCGTTCCAGCCATTCGTCCAGCACCTCGTCCAGCACGCGCTGGTACAGCGCCTGCTTGGTCGGGAAGTAGTACATCAGGTTCTGCTTCGACAGCCCGGCGTTTTCCGCCACGGTGGCGATCGACGTGCCCTCGTAGCCGCATTCGGCAAACACGCGCACCGCCTCGGCGGCGATGTCGGCTTCGAGCTTGTCGCGGTTGAGAACGCGCCGCTTGATCTTCGGCGCTGGCTCTGCATTCAGTTTTGCTGTCGGCATATGAGTCTCAGGAAGGTCAGGAGTTGAGGTTGGTCGGTGTAGGCCACGTTGAACCGGAACCAGATCGATTCCGGTGCGCGCAGCATGAAGAAGTCGCACGGCGACAGCAGGATGCCGGACTTGAGCGCCTGGTCGGCGATGATCTTGCCGTTCCAGTCGGCGGTGGGTGCGTCGCTCCAGCCGGCGCTGACGAACATGCCGCCGCGCGGCCGCGCCAGCGGTTCCATGCCGGCGCTGCGCAGGCTGTCGATGGTGCGTTCGCGGCCGGCCTCCAGCTGCGCGGCCAGCTTGTCCACCATGCGCTTGTAGGGCCGCGCGGTGATCGCGTGGTAGACGGCGCGCTCGTTGATCTCGGAGGTGGTCAGCCCGGCCAGCATCTTCACCCGCAGCAGCTCGGGGATCAGCGAGGCCGACGCGCAGATCGAGCCCACGCGCAGCACCGGCGACAAGGTCTTGGAGAAGCTGCCGACGCGGATCACGCGCCGCAGGCCGTCCATCGCCGCCAGCGAGGCTTCGCCGCGCGGCGCCAGCTCGCGGTAGATGTCGTCCTCCACCAGCCAGAAGTCGAACTGCTCGGCCAGGCCGAGCAGGCGGTGCGCCTGCGCCGCGCTGAGCGATGTGCCCAGCGGGTTTTGCAACACCGTGTTGACGAACATGAGCTTGGGCTGGGTCTGCGCCGCCTGTCTGGCCAGCGTGTCGAAATCCAGGCCGTTCTCGCCGCGCGGAATCCCGACCGGCACGCAACCGTGGTGGCGTATCAGCGACAGCAGGTTGCTGTAGCCGGGATCCTCGACAAACACGGTATCGCCCGGCTTGGTCAGCGTGCGCAGGATCAGGTCGAAGGCGTGGGTGGCGCCGTGGGTCAGCAGCACCTGCTCCGGCTCGACCGGGAACAGCTCGTCGCTCAGCGTCGACGACAGCTGCTGGCGCAGCGACGGGAAGCCCAGCGGGTGGCCGTAGCCGCGCAGGCGGTTGGCCGGGATGCGCATCGCGTGGCGCACGGCGTCGAGGATGGTGTCCTCGCCGTACCACTCGGGCGGCAACCAGCCGGCCCCCACGGCCAGCGCTTCCGAGGTGCCGGAATACAGATCGGGAGTGAGGGCGTCGATGGCGGTCGGCGTGGCTTGCAGCGTGGAAGGCAGCAGTGTTGCGGGAACGTCCTGGCGGGCCACGAAATAGCCGGAACCGCGGCGCGATGACAACAGTCCCAGGGTCACCAGACGGTCATAGGATTCGACAACTGTAAAGGTGCTGATGCCATTACACTTCGCAAATTGCCGTACGGAGGGCATTTTGGTTCCGATGCGCAACTCCCGGCGTCCCACCATGGCGCTGATGGCGGCGACGATCTGGTCGACCAGGCTGCCTTTCTTGCTGCGCTCTATGGCGAGCACGGGCCAGCCGGCCGCTCCGGGCGGACAGTCGGCTTGATCGATCACAGGATTCGCTAGGTCCATCCTTGACTCCAATTGCTGCGTAAAGCAAAACTGTAGTGTTTTTGTTGCCAGTACGGTTGGACAGTTTTGATATTTGTGTATCTGTGCCATAGTTGTTGCGCTGTCTATTATTGCATCATCATTTTGCCAACTGGTAAATTTTTTTATGGTTCGTCAAAAAAATCCTTACGTTTGCGAGCAAACTCGAAGCTGAATTGAGCTGTATCACAGGAGATGAGCATGAACGAGTCCAGACCTGAATCGATGGCGTCCTTCTGGATGCCGTTTACCAACAACCGCGACTTCAAGGCGCATCCGCGCCTGCTGGTGTCGGCCGAAGGGATGTACTACAAGGATGTCGACGGCAACTCCATCCTCGACGGCACCGCCGGCCTGTGGTGCGTGCCCTGCGGCCACGCACAGCCGAAGATCGTCGCCGCCGTGCGCGAGATGGTCGGCCAGCTGGATTTCGCGCCGACCTTCCAGATGGGCCACCCGGCCGCCTTCGACCTGGCCGAAAAGCTGATGGAGTACACCAATCACAAATTCGGCCACGTGTTCTACACCAACTCCGGCTCCGAGGCGGTGGACACGGCGCTGAAGATCGCGCTGGCCTACCACAAGGCGCGCGGCGAGGCGAGCCGCACCCGCCTGATCGGCCGCGAGCGCGGCTACCACGGCGTCGGCTTCGGCGGCATCTCGGTCGGCGGCATCGCAGGCAACCGCAAGCCTTACGGCGTCATGCTGCCCGGCGTCGATCACCTGCCGCACACGCACAACCTCGAGAAGAACGCCTACACCCGCGGCGAACCGGAATACGGCACCGAGCTGGCCGACGAACTGGAACGCATCGTCGCGCTGCATGACGCGTCGACCATCGCCGCCGTCATCGTCGAGCCGGTGGCTGGTTCGACCGGCGTGCTGATTCCGCCCAAGGGCTACCTGAAGCGCCTGCGCGAGCTGTGCACCAAGCACGGCATCCTGCTGATCTTCGATGAAGTGATCACCGGCTTCGGCCGCCTGACGACGCCGTTCGCGGCCGACTACTTCGACGTCGAACCGGACATGATGACCACCGCCAAGGGCCTGACCAACGGCGTGATCCCGATGGGCGCGGTGTTCAGCAAAAAATTCATCCACGACGCCTTCATGGAAGCGCCGGCCGGCATCGAACTGTTCCACGGCTACACCTACTCGGGCCACCCGGTCGCCTGCGCCGCCTCGCTGGCGACCTTGGAAGTGTTCAAGGAACAGAAGATCCTCGAACACGCCGCCGGCATGGCCGAATACTGGGCCGATGCGGTGCACTCGCTCAAGGGACTGCCGCACGTGATCGACATCCGCACCATCGGCCTGATCGCCGGCATCGAGCTGGCGCCCATCGCCGGCAAGCCGGGCGCGCGCGCCTTCGCCGCGTTCAAGCAGGCCTTTGCCGACGGCGTCCTGATACGCACGACGGGCGACATCATCGCGCTGTCGCCGCCGCTGGTGCTGGAGAAAAAACATATCGACGAACTTTTTGGAAAGCTGACGACTGTACTGAAAAACCTCGACTGACAAGGAGAACACCATGCTGGTAGGCGTCCCAAAAGAGATCAAAAACCAGGAGTCCCGCGTCGGCCTTACCCCGGCCAGCGTCAAGGAACTCGTATTGCGTGGTCATCAAGTGGTAGTGCAGAAAAACGCCGGCGTCGCCATCGGCCTGAGCGATGCGATGTACGAAGGCGCCGGCGCGACCATCGTCGAGGAGGCGAGCGAGATCTTCGCCCGTGCCGAGATGATCGTCAAAGTGAAGGAACCGCAGCCGGAAGAATGCGCCATGCTGCGGAAAGGGCAGATCCTGTACACCTATCTGCACCTGGCGCCGGACCCCGAGCAGACCAAGGCCCTGGTGGAATCCGGCGCGGTTTGCATCGCCTACGAAACCATCACCGGCGCGAACGGCGGCCTGCCGCTGCTGGCGCCGATGAGCGAGGTGGCGGGGCGCATGTCGATCCAGGCAGGCGCCGCGCACCTGGAAAAATCCAAGGGCGGCATGGGCCTGCTGCTGGGCGGCGTGCCCGGCGTGGCGCCCGGCCATATCGCCATCATCGGCGCCGGCGTGGTCGGCACCAACGCCTTGCAGATGGCGGTCGGCATCGGCGCCCGCGTGACGATTGTGGACAAGAATATCGACCGCCTGCGCCAGCTCGACCTGGTGTACGGCAACCGCATCTCGACGATGTTCTCGAACGCGCACTCGATCGAGGAAGCGGTGCTTGATGCGGACCTGGTCATCGGCGGCGTGCTGGTGCCCGGCGCCGCCGCGCCCAAGCTGGTGACCAAGGCCATGATCGCGCGCATGAAGCCTGGCGCGGTGGTGGTCGACGTGGCGATCGACCAGGGCGGCTGCTTTGAAACGTCGCACGCCACCACGCACGAAAAGCCGACCTACGTGGTCGACGGCGTGGTGCACTACTGCGTGGCCAACATGCCGGGCGCCGTAGCCCGCACGTCGACCTTCGCACTGAACAACGCAACGATAGGCCACGCGGTGGCGCTGGCCGACAAGGGTTGGCAGAAGGCCCTGAAGACCAATCCGCACCTGAAGAACGGTTTGAATGTCTGTCTCGGCCATGTCACCTATGAAGCGGTGGCGCATGGCCTTGGCTATACGTATGTGGACGCGGACACCCTGTTGGGCTGATCCGAATTTTAGAGAGAACGTTATGAGCAACCTGGACACCATCACCCATTACATCAACGGCGTCAAAGTCGATACGCAAAGCGGCCGCTACGCGGACGTGTTCAATCCGGCGCTGGGCGAGCCGGTGGCCAGGGTTGCGCTGGGCACGACGGAAGAAGTCGACGCCGCCGTGCGCGCGGCGGAGAAGGCTTTCCCCGCATGGTCCGCCACGCCGCCGCTGACGCGCGCCCGCGTCCTGTTCAAGTACCTGCAGCTGTGCCAGCAGCACACCGACGAATTCGCGGCGATGCTGACGCGCGAACACGGCAAGACCTTCGCCGATGCGCAGGGCGAAGTGGCGCGCGGCATCGAGATGGTGGAATTCGCGGTCGGCATCCCGCAGATGCTGAAGGGCGAATTCACCGACCAGATCTCGCGCGGCATCGACGCCTGGTCGATGCGCCAGGCTCTGGGCGTGGTGGCCGGCATCACGCCGTTCAACTTCCCGGTGATGGTGCCGATGTGGATGTTCCCGGTGGCGCTGGCGTGCGGTAACACCTTCATCCTCAAGCCTTCCGAGCGCGATCCGTCGCCGTCGCTGTTGCATGCGCGGCTGTTGAAGGAAGCGGGTTTGCCGGACGGCGTGTTCAACGTCATCCAGGGCGACAAGGTGACCGTCGATGCGCTGCTCGATCATCCGGTGGTGCAGGCGGTGAGCTTTGTCGGTTCGACGCCGATCGCGGAATACATCTACTCCCGTGGCTGCGCTGCGGGCAAGCGCGTGCAGGCGCTGGGCGGCGCCAAGAACCACATGGTCGTCATGCCGGATGCGGACATGGAAATGACTGTCGATGCGCTGATGGGCGCGGCCTACGGTTCCGCCGGCGAGCGCTGCATGGCGATCTCGGTGGTGGTGGCCGTCGGCGATGCCGGCGACAAGATTGTCGATGCACTGGCAAAGCGCACCGCCGCACTGAAAGTGCGCGACGGCATGGCGTCCGACGCCGAAATGGGGCCTGTCGTTTCAAGCGCGGCCAAGCAGCGCATAGAGCGCTTGATCGGCGAAGGCGTGGAGCAGGGCGCGAAACTGGTGGTCGATGGACGCAACCATGTCGTAGCAGGACGCGAGAACGGCTTCTTCATCGGCGGCACTTTGTTCGATCATGTCACGCCGGATATGACGATTTACAAGGAAGAGATTTTCGGCCCCGTGCTGTGCATGCTGCGCTCGCCGGACGTTGGCAGTGCGGTGGAACTTATCAACCGCAACGAGTACGGCAACGGCGTGGCGATCTACACCCGCGACGGCGGCGTGGCGCGCGAGTTCGTGCGGCAGATCCAGGTGGGCATGGTCGGTGTCAACGTGCCGTTGCCGGTGCCGATGGCCTTCAACAGTTTCGGCGGCTGGAAGCGCAGCCTGTTCGGCGACCATCACGCATATGGTCCCGAGGGCGTGCGTTTCTACACGCGCCACAAGGCGGTGATGCAGCGCTGGCCGAACACCGCAAGCGCTGGCGCAGAATTTGCATTCCCTCAGATGAAGTAAGCTCCCGTCATTCCCGCGCAGGCGGGAATCCATACACAGCATGGCGTCACGCGAAGTATGGATCCCCGCTTTCGCGGGGACGACGTTCTCCAAGCACTAGCCAGGAAATCGTATGATGATCGAATCTCTCAAATACATGCCCCAGCCGAAGGAAGCCAACGCCACACTGGCGGAACACTTCACAGACCTGGCGCCGGCGCTCAATGCGCGCCAGGCCGCGATTGAAAGTTCGCGCTGCCTGTATTGCTACGACGCGCCATGCACGCGCATCTGCCCATCGGATATCGACGTCGCCAGTTTCATCCGCAATATCCACGACGGCAACGTCAACGGCGCGGCCGTCGGCATCCTGAAGCAGAACATCCTGGGCGGCAGCTGCTCGCGCGTCTGTCCGACCGAGATCCTGTGCGAGGACGCCTGCGTGCGCAATCACGATGCGGAAGGCCAGCCGGTGAAGATCGGCTTGCTGCAGCGCTACGCCATCGATAACATGACGATCAGCGAGCACCCGTTCAAGCGCGCCGCATCGACCGGCAAGAAGATCGCCGTCGTCGGCGCCGGGCCTGCGGGACTGTCGTGCGCGCACCGCCTGGCGATGCTGGGCAACGACGTGGTGATCTACGAGGCCAAGGAGAAATCCGGCGGCCTCAATGAATACGGCATCGCCAAGTACAAGCTGACCGACAACTTCGCGCAGAAGGAAGTGGACTTCCTGCTGCAAATCGGCGGCATCGAGATCAAGCACGGCCAGGCACTCGGCGGCAATGTGCTGCTGAAGGATTTGCACGCGCAGTACGACGCCGTGTTCCTCGGCCTGGGACTTGGCGCCAGCAAGCAGCTAGGCCTGACCGGTGAGGACGCGCCCGGCCTGCTGGCGGCCGTCGACTACATCGCCGCGCTGCGCCAGGCAGATGACCTGAGCAAGCTGCCGCTGCCCGCGCGCGCCATCGTCATCGGCGCCGGCAATACCGCCATTGACATGGCGGTACAGATCCAGCGCCTGGGCGCGGAAGAAGTCACGCTGGTGTACCGCCGCGGCTTCGACGCGATGAGCGCCACCGAACACGAACAACATATTGCGAAGGAAAACCAGGTCCGCATGCGCACCTGGGCCCAGCCGCAGCAAGTGCTGCTGGACGAAGCGGGCCGCGTGCGCGGCATGCGCTTCGAGAAAACCGCAATCACCAACGGCCGTCTGGCTGGCACCGGTGAGACTTTCGAGATCGCGGCCGACGCGATCTTCAAAGCCATCGGCCAGAGCATGGACGAAACGAGCATCAGTGATCCACTGGCGAAAACGCTGAAACGCGACGGCGACAAAATCCACGTCGATGATCAGTTCCGCACAGTCCTGCCGCGTATCTACGCCGGCGGCGATTGTGTGGCGCCCGGACAGGACCTGACCGTGCAGGCGGTACAGCACGGAAAACTGGCGGCGCACGCCATTCACCAAGACATCAACGGTATGAAGGAGGCTGCATAATGGCTGACCTGAGCATAGAATTCTGCGGCATCAAGTCCATCAATCCGTTCTGGCTGGCGTCCGCGCCGCCG
Source organism: Duganella sp. Dugasp56 (assembly GCF_047304105.1). Taxonomy (NCBI): domain Bacteria; kingdom Pseudomonadati; phylum Pseudomonadota; class Betaproteobacteria; order Burkholderiales; family Oxalobacteraceae; genus Duganella; species Duganella sp. Dugasp56. Next base: position 114,402 of record NZ_JBGLYQ010000008.1, on the reverse strand, counting down.
ACCGACAAGGCCTACAACGTGGTGCGCGCATTCGAAGCGGGATGGGGCGGCGTGGTGTGGAAAACGCTGGGCGAGGATCCGGCCGCCGTCAATGTGTCGTCGCGCTATTCGGCGCACTACGGCAAGAACCGCGAAGTCCTCGGCTTCAACAACATCGAGCTGATTACCGACCGTTCGCTGGCGATCAACCTTGAAGAGATCACGCAGGTCAAGAAGGACTGGCCGGACCGCGTCATCATCGTCTCGCTGATGCTGCCGTGCGAAGAAAAACTGTGGGCCGATATCCTGCCGCTGGTGGAAGCGACCGGCGCCGATGGCATCGAACTCAATTTCGGCTGCCCGCACGGCATGCCGGAGCGCGGCATGGGCGCCGCCGTGGGCCAGGTTCCCGAGTACGTGGAGATGGTCACGCGTTGGTGCAAGACGCACTCGAAGCTGCCGGTCATCGTCAAGCTGACGCCGAACATCACCGACGTGCGCGCCCCGGCGCGCGCCGCCAAGGCCGGCGGTGCGGACGCGGTTTCGCTGATCAACACCATCAACTCGATCACGCACCTGGACCTGGACCAGATGGTGGCCTTCCCCATCGTCGGCGGCGCCAGCACCCACGGCGGCTATTGCGGTTCGGCGGTCAAGCCGATCGCACTGAACATGGTGGCCGAGATCGCACGCGATCCGCAGACCAAGGGCCTGCCAATTTCCGGCATCGGCGGCATCGGCAACTGGCGCGATGCGGCGGAATTCATGGCGCTGGGTTCGGGCTGCGTGCAGGTGTGCACCGCCGCCATGCTGCACGGCTTCCGCATCGTCGAAGAGATGAAGGACGGCCTGTCGCGCTGGATGGACGAGAAGGGCTACAAGAGTATCAGCGAATTCGTCGGCAAGGCTGTGCCGAATACGACGGACTGGAAATACCTGAACATGAACTACCAGGTGATCGCGCAGATCAACCAGGACGACTGCATCAAGTGCGGCCGCTGTTACGTGGCATGCGAAGATACCTCGCACCAGTCGATCGCGCAGCTGATCGACGCCGCCACCGGCACGCGCACGTATGAAGTCATCAAGGAAGAGTGCGTTGGGTGTAACCTGTGCGAGATCACTTGTCCGGTGCAGGGCTGCATCACGATGGTGCCGCAGGATACCGGCAAGCCATACATGAACTGGACGCAGGACCCGCGCAACCCGCGCGCGGAAAACGTGAAGGCGACCGAAACGGCATAGACATCTCGGGTACGGAACTTGCAGCGATAGAAGGATACATCAACCTTTGGAGAAAGCCCCGTGAGCAAAGAACTCTCTGGCAGCACGCAACTCTGGAACGAAGACCTGGCCCCGACCACGGCGGCGCAGCGTACCTGGCGCTGGTATCACTTCGCCGCGCTGTGGGTCGGCATGGTGATGTGCATTCCGGCCTACACGCTGTCCGCCAGCTTGATCGAGGGCGGCATGTCCGGCTACCAGGCGGTGCTCACGGTGTTCCTCGCGAACGCGATCGTGCTGCTGCCGATGCTCTTGATCGGCCACGCCGGCACCAAGTACGGCATCCCATACGCGGTACTGGCGCGTTCCTCGTTCGGTACATCGGGCGCGCGCTTGCCCGCGCTGATGCGCGCCATCGTCGCCTGCGGCTGGTACGGCATCCAGACCTGGTTCGGCGGGCAGATGATCTACACGCTGCTGGGCGTTCTGATGGGCGGTGAAATCGGCGGCGAAAAAATCGCAGGCCTGGGCATCAACGGCGGACAGCTGCTGTGCTTCCTGGCCTTCTGGGGCATCCAGTTCTGGTACATCGTGCACGGCATGGACGCGATCCGCAAGCTGGAAACCTACACCGCGCCGCTGAAGATATTGATCTGCTTCGTGCTGCTGGGATGGGTCTACAACAAAGCCGGCGGTTTCGGCGACCTGCTGTCGGCGCCTTCGCAGTTCGTCGAAGGCGGCAAGAAGGCGGGCCAGTTCTGGTCCGTGTTCTGGCCTTCGCTGACTGCGATGGTCGGCTTCTGGGCCACGCTGGCGCTGAACATCCCCGACTTCACCCGCTTCGCCAAATCGCAGCGCGACCAGGTCATCGGCCAGTCGGTCGGCTTGCCGGTGCCTATGGGCCTGCTGGCGATGATGGCGGTGATCGTCACTTCGGCAACAGTGGTCTTGTACGGCAAGGCGATCTGGGATCCAGTCGACCTGTCCAGCCGCATGACCGGCGCCGCCGTGCTGATCGCATTGGTGATCCTGTTGATCGACACCGTCTCCGTCAACCTGGCCGCCAACCTGGTCGGCCCGGCCTACGATTTCTCGTCGCTGGCGCCCAAGCATATTTCGTATAAGGTCGGCGGCTACATCACGGCCAGCATCGCGATCCTGATGATGCCCTGGAAGATACTGGAATCCACGCAGGGCTATATCTTCACCTGGCTGATCGGCTATTCCGCGCTGCTGGGTCCCATCGCCGGCATCCTGATTGTCGACTACTACCTGGTGCGCAAGACCGAGTTGAACGTCGGCGAGCTGTATCGCGAAGACGGCCAGTACTCGTACGGCAAGGGCTGGAACATGGCCGCGCTGGTGGCGTTCGTGATCGGCGTGTTGCCCAACATACCCGGCTTCCTCAATGCCGCATTCCCGGCTTCCTTCCCCGACGTGGGGGCCGGATTCAAGACGATTTATACCTACGCCTGGTTTGTCGGAATCGCTATTTCGGCATTGGTGTATGGGGTTATGATGAAGGGTAAAGCCGTGCCCGCGATACGGGCGCCGGCCCACCCCTAAAAGATTCAGGAGATGTCCATGTCAACTATCATTCGCGGCGGTACCGTCGTCAACGCCGACCGCGCCTTCAAGGCCGATGTGCTGTGCTACGGCGACAAGATCATCGCCGTGGGCGAAGGCCTGGACGCCCCGCCTTCGGCCAAGGTGATCGACGCCAGCGGGCAGTACGTGATGCCTGGCGGGATAGACCCGCATACGCACATGAATTTGCCGTTCATGGGCACCGTCACGCAGGATGATTTCTACACCGGCACCGCCGCAGGGCTGGCCGGCGGCACCACCACCATCATCGATTTCGTCATCCCCGCGCCGAAGCAGAACCTGATCGAGGCCTACCACCAGTGGCGCGGCTGGGCCAAGAAGGCCGCCGGCGATTACAGCTTCCACGTGGCGATCACGTGGTGGGACGAGACCGTGCACCGCGACATGGAGATCCTGGTGCGGGATCACGGCGTCAACAGCTTCAAGCACTTCATGGCGTACAAGAACGCCATCATGGCCGACGATGAAACGCTGGTGAAGAGCTTCCGCCGCTGCCTGGAACTGGGCGCGATGCCGACCGTGCATGCGGAAAACGGCGAGCTGGTATTTCAGCTGCAGCAGGATCTGCTCAAGCGCGGCTTGACGGGACCGAGCTCGCATCCGCTGTCACGGCCGCCGGAAGTGGAGGCGGAGGCCGCAAACCGCGCCATCGCGATTGCCAACGTGATGAACACGCCGGTCTATATCGTCCACGTCTCCTGCGCCGAATCGCTGGAAGCCATCACCCGCGCGCGTGCCCATGGGCAGCGCGTGTACGGCGAAGCGCTGGCCGGCCACCTGGTCATCGACGACAGTGTGTATCACAGCGACGATCTCGAATATGCGGCCGCCCATGTGATGAGTCCACCGTTCCGCAGCAAGCATCACCAGGCCGCGTTGTGGCAAGGGCTGGTGGGGGGCAACCTGCATACCACGGCCACCGATCACTGTACCTTCTGCGCCGAGCAAAAGGCCGCCGGCAAGGATGATTTCACCAGGATCCCCAACGGTTGCGGCGGGGTGGAGGATCGCATGTCGGTGGTGTGGGACGCGGGCGTCAACACCGGTCTGCTGACGCCGTCGGAGTTCGTCAAGGTCACCTCGACCAACACCGCACAGATTTTCAACATGTATCCGCGCAAGGGCGTGATCGCCGTGGGCGCCGATGCCGACATCGTCGTCTGGGATCCGGAAGGAACCCGCACCATTTCGTCGCTGACGCAGTTCGCCAAGGGCGGCTTCAACGTTTTCGAAGGCCGCACCGTGCGCGGGATTCCGAGCACCACGCTGGCCGCCGGCAACGTCGTGTTCCATCGCGGCGTGCTGATGGCGGTGGAGGGCGCGGGCCGCCACATCGACCGCCCGGCATTCAAGCCGACGTCGGCGCGCTAACCATACCAACCGTCATTCCCGCGAAAGCGGGAATCCATAGGCCATCACCAGGGCGGCGAAGTATGGATTCCCGCCTGCGCGGGAATGACGGATTTAACGGAGATTTGATTATGAGCGACATGCGTATTAATGGCGACCGCCTGTGGGCGGCGTTGATGGAACTGGCCCGGATCGGCGCAACGCCCAAGGGCGGCGTCAAGCGACTGGCGCTGACGGACCTGGACAAGCAGGGCCGCGACCTGGTGGTCGGCTGGGCGAAGGACGCCGGCATGTCGGTCACCATCGACCAGATCGGCAACGTGTTCATGCGCCGCGACGGCACCAACAACGCGCTGCCGCCGGTGATGACCGGCAGCCATATCGACACCCAGCCCACCGGCGGAAAATTCGACGGCAACTACGGCGTGCTGGCGGGCCTGGAAGTCGTGCGCACGCTGAACGATCTGAAGATCAAGACCGAGGCGCCGATTGAAGTGGCCTTCTGGACCAACGAGGAAGGCTCGCGTTTCGTGCCGGTGATGATGGGGTCCGGCGTATTTTGCGGCGCCTTCAGCCTGGAGACGGCCTACGCCGCCAAGGACACCGAGGGCAAGTCCGTCGGCGAGGAACTGGCGCGCATCGGCTACAAGGGAGACCAGGTTCCGGGCGACCATCCTATCGGCGCCTACTTCGAAACCCATATCGAGCAAGGCCCCGTGCTTGAAGACGCCGACAAGGTGATCGGCGTGGTGCCGGCGGTGATGGGCCTGTCCTGGTACGATTGCGTGGTTACCGGCATGGAGGCGCACGCCGGGCCGACGCCGATGGGCCTGCGCAAGGATGCGCTGCAAGTGTCGACCAGGATCATGCAGGAGGTGGTGGCCATCGCCAACCGCTACCCGCCGTATGGACGCGGCACGGTAGGCATGGTGCAGGTATTCCCGAACAGTCGCAACGTGATCCCTGGCGAAGTCAAATTCAGCATCGACCTGCGCAACGTGAACGACGAGCTGCTCAATACCATGCACGAAGAGATGCTGGCCTTTATCGACAAGACCCGCGTCGAGACAGGGTTGAAGATTTCGATTGAGCGCGTGTCCTACTATCCGCCATGCCCGTTCCATCCGGAGTGCGTGGACGCGGTGCGCAACGCCACCGCCAAGCTGGGATATTCGACGATGGACGTGGTCTCCGGCGCAGGTCACGACGCGATCTACGCCGCCCGCCTGGCACCGGCGGGAATGATCTTCGTGCCCTGCAAGGACGGCATCAGCCACAATGAAATCGAGGACGCCAAATCCGAGCATCTGGAAGCCGGCTGCAACGTCCTGTTGCACGCCATGCTGGAGCGCGCGCGCATCGTCTGATTTGCTGCCTCGGCCAGCCGGTGTGGCGCCTGAATGTGATAGGCTAACAACCTATACATCACGCCGCACCGGCTACTAACATGCAAGGACCACCAAAATCGCACGCGGCGGCACTGGAGACGGCCTGCCTGACAGCGACCCTCGAAAGTATCACCGATGCGGTGCTGATGCTCGACGGCAGCTGGAATATCCGCTACATGAACGGCAACGCCGAGCGTTTGCTGCAAGTGCAGCGTGCCGACGTGATGGCGAAGAATGTTTGGTCGGTGTTCCCCGAGGCGGTGGGCGGGCCTTATTACCTTGCCTATCACCGGGCGGTGGAAACCAACAGCGTCGTATCGTTCGAGGAGCACTACGCGCCGCTCAACCTGTGGACCGAAATACGTGCCTATCCGTCGGAGGAGGGCGTGACGATCTACTTCCGCGACATCAGCGAGCGCAAGGCTATCGAGGCCGAGATTCACAACCTGGCCTTTTACGACAAGCTCACGGGACTGCCGAATCGCCAGCTGCTGCTGGAGCGGATCGGGCATGCGCTGTCGCTGTCCCGGCCCGGCGCGATCCTGTTCATCGACCTGGATAACTTCAAGACCATCAACGATACCCGGGGCCACGACAAGGGCGACATATTACTGCGGCTCGCTGGCGAGCGTATCAGCACGGCGGTACGCAGCGACGACACGGTGGCCCGCTTTGGCGGCGATGAATTCGTCGTGCTGCTGGAGGACCTGGGCGATACGCCGGAAGATGTCGCGACTGCGGCGTATGGCCTTGCCGCCAATGTTGTCCGCGTCTTTTGCGACCCGTTCGATATCGCCGGCGTGGAGCACTACAGCACTCCGAGCATCGGCGTCACGGTCTTCGACCATGAAGCCAACGGTGTGGACGACCTGCTCCAGCGTGCCGACCTGGCCATGTACCAGGCCAAGGCCGCCGGCCGCAATACCGTGTCCCTGTTCGACCCCGCCATGCAAATCCGCGTCAACGCGCGCGCAACGCTGGAAGCCGACATGCGGCGCGCCGTGCAGAATGATGAATTCATGCTGCACTATCAGCCGCTGATGGGTGTCGATGGACGCATGGTCGGCGCCGAGGCGCTGGTGCGCTGGAAGCATCCGCAGCGCGGACTGGTGCCGCCGTGCGAGTTCATTCCGGTGGCGGAGGAGTCCAACCTGATCTTGCCGCTGGGCCGCTGGGTCATGCGGGAAGCCTGCCGCCAGCTGGCGCTCTGGAGTCGAGACCCGCATTCTTCGACGCTGGAGATGGCTGTCAATGTCAGCGCAACGCAGTTTCACCGCCCCGACTTTGTCGAGCAGGTGCTGGCGGCGCTGGCCGAGACGGGCGCGCACCCGTCGCACCTGCGGCTGGAGCTCACCGAGAGCCTGCTGCTCAAGGACGTGGAGGGCACGGTGTCGAAGATGCAGCGGCTGCGCGATGCGGGCGTCAGCTTCGCGCTGGACGATTTTGGCACCGGCTACTCGTCGCTCTCCTATCTGCACCGGCTGCCGCTGGATCAGTTGAAGATAGACCGTTCCTTCATCTGGGGCGCTTTCAAGGAAGGCAGCGGCGCGGAGATCGTGCGCATCATCGTCGCGCTGGGCAAGGCGTTGAATATGTCGGTGCTGGCCGAGGGCGTGGAGACGCAGGAGCAACTGGCCTTCGTGGCCGCCGAAGGATGCCAGTACTACCAGGGCTATTTGTTCAGCAAGCCGCTGCCGGCGGCGGAGCTGGCGACACTCATCTCGCATCTGCCGGATTGATGTTTTCAGACCCCCAGCAAGCCTACCTCGATGGCAATCACCGCATGGCCGCCGGCGACCTGGCCGGAGCGGAGGACAGCTTCATGCAGGCCTTGCTGCTGGAGCCGTTGCACGGCGCGGCCCGCGCCAATCTTGGCTATCTGAAGGAGCGGCAGGGCGCGCTGGCGGAAGCGGAGTTCCACTATCTGCAGGCGATAGCGCTGATGCCCGATCACGCGCAGCTGTATCAGAATCTTGGCGTGCTGCTGCTGAAGACCAGGCGCTTCGGCGACTCGGAGGCGTCGATGCGCACGGCTGTCGAGTTGGAGCCGGAGTCGCCGTCCGCGTGGAGCCAGCTGGGCGTTCTGCTGGCTTGCGTGAAGCGAGAACGGGAGGCGGAGCAGTGTTATCTGCGAGCGCTGTCGCTGGACCCGGGCCATGCGCGGGCGCGCTTCAATCTGGCCTATGTGCTGCTGCGTCAGGGACGCTTTGCCGAAGGCTGGCCGTTGCTGGAGGCGCGCTGGCAATTCGACGACCTGGCCCATGCCTTCCATTGTCCGCGCTGGGACGGCGAGCCGCTGCAAGGCAAATCGCTGGTGATCGCGCTGGAAGCGGGGCAGGGCGACATGATCCAGTTTTGCCGTTACGCCGCGCTGCTGAAGGCGCGCGGTGCCGCGCGGATCGCGGTGGTCTGCCATCCGGCGTTGCGGCGCTTGTTCACGACGCTGGCGGGCGTCGATGAGGTGTATGCGATCGACGGCACCGTGCCGGCCGAGGGCTGGGACTACTGGATGCATCCCATGCGCTTGCCGGGATTGTTCGGCACCGGTCTTGCCAGCATCCCGTCGTCGGTGCCCTATCTCGCGGCGGAGCCGGAACTGGTGAAGCATTGGCACGGTCTTTTGCCGCGGCAGGGCTTGCGCGTTGGCCTGGCATGGAAAGGCAATCCGGACTTCGAGAACGACGCGGATCGCTCGCTGCCCTCGTTGCTGACCCTGGCGCCGCTGGGCGGCGTGCCGGCGCATTTCGTCAGTCTGCAAAAAAGACCGGGAGAAGAGGAGGCGCCGCCCGCCGGCATGACGCTGCACGCCATCGGTCCGCAACTGCGCGATTTTGCCGACACGGCGGCTGTCATCGCCAATCTGGACCTGGTGATCAGCGTCGATACGGCGGTCGCTCACCTGGCCGGCGCGCTGGGCAAGCCTTGCTGGCTACTGCTGCCCGACTACCGGTGCGACTGGCGCTGGATGACGGAGCGTAGCGATACGCCGTGGTATCCGTCGATGCGCCTGTTCCGCCAATCCTGCGCTGGCGATTGGACGCCGGTGATCGACGCCGTCGGGCGGGAACTGTCGGCTTTCCTGACAAGCGGTGCCGTGGCGACGGCATCTGGTAGTGCAAGCCCCTGATTTCATTGGGCCGTATTCCGGGGCACAGTTTGTGCATCGCGCCTGAATGGCCGGCAATCCCGTTGGCCATTGACCAGGGAGACGCGACATGAACATCCATTCCAACATCCGGCGCGGCTGTGCGCTTGGCGCACTGCTTGCCGCGATGGCGGCGGCGTTGCCGGCATCGGCCGCGCCGTTCTTTTTCAGCACCGGCACGCCGGACGGCCTGATGGCCAGCGCGACACGGCCCGGTGCCGGCGGAAAAATAGAAATCGAAGCGGCGGACGATTTCATCCTGCCCTCGGAAACGCGGATCAACACCGCCATCTTCACCGGCTTGCTGACCGGCGGCGCCAGCGCCGCCAATATCGGCCAGGTGGTGGCGGAAATCTACCGGGTGTTTCCCAAGGATTCGACCAGTCCCCCCTCGGGCCGGGTGCCGACCCGCGTCAATTCGCCTTCCGACGTGGCCTTCGACAGTCGCGACAGCGCTGGCGGCGGCCTGACCTTCAACATCACCACGCTGGGCACCTTCACCGCCGCCAACAGCGTACTCAATGGCATCAACCCGATACCCAACCAGACCACCGGCGGCGACGGTGCGGTCACCGGCACCGAAGTCACTATCACCGTCAACTTCGGCACGCCATTCGATCTGCCGGCGGACCATTACTTCTTCGTGCCGCAGGTGGAAGTGACTGGCGGGGAGTTCTACTGGCTGTCCGCGCCGCGCCCCGTCGTGGGCGGTTCGGGGCCGTTCGTGCCGGATCTGCAAAGCTGGATACGCAACGAGCCGCTGGCCCCTGACTGGCTGCGGGTGGGAACGGACATCGTCGGCGCGGGCACCTTCAACAATTCGTTCGCGCTGATCGGCGAGGTGCCCGAACCGGGCAGCATGGCGCTGCTGCTGGCCGGCGTGCTGCCGTTGGCGCTGGTGCGGCGCCGGCGCGCCGTGGTTCAGGCGTAATTGCGCAGGAAATCGAGCAGCACCCGGGCGGCGATATCGGCGTCGTCGGCCGTCATCGTCTCCAGCGGATTGTGGCTGATGCCGCCGTTGCCGCAGCGGGTGAACAGCATCGCCACGTCGGTGATGGCGGCCATCGCCATCGCATCATGGCCGGCGCCGGACAGCAGGTCGAAGCGCGGCAGGCCGGCGCGTTCGATGGCGGCGCCGAACTGCCGCATCAAGCGTGGCGCGCAGGGCGCGGCCGAGGCATCGACGATTTGCTGCAGGCTGAAATCCACCTGGCGCCGCGCGCAGATGGCGGCGATGCCGTCCAGTACATCCTTCACCGCCGCCAGCCGCGCCGCATCGTCGGCGGCGCGGATATCCAGCGACAGCTTGCACGCGCCGGGTATCACGTTGACCGAGCCGCCGGGTACCTGCAATTGGCCCACCGTGCCGACCAGCGATGCCCCTTGCCCACAGCGTCGCTCAACCAGCAGCACGATCTCCGCCGCCGCGGCAGCGGCGTCCTTGCGCATCGTCATCGGCGTGGTGCCGGCATGGCTGGCCAGGCCGGTCAGCTCGACCAGGTAGCGCGAGCTGCCGGCGATCGCCGTCACCACGCCCAGCGCCAGGTCGCGCTCCAGCAGCACCGGCCCTTGTTCGATATGGACTTCGACAAAGCCGAGCAGTTCGGCCGGATCGCGGGCGATGGCCGGAATACGCGTCACATCATGGCCGGCGGCCAGCAGGGCGTCGCGCATGGTGATGCCGTCGGCGTCGGTCTGGTCCAGCAGCGACAGGTCGAAGCGGCCTGTTACCGCGTTACTGCCGAGGAAAGTGCTCTTGAAGCGCACGCCTTCTTCCTCCGCGAAACCGACGATCTCGAAGTGGAAAGGCAGCTTCTCGCCGCGCTGGTGCAGATGGCGCACGATGGCGATCGGCAGCAGAATGCCGAGGCGGCCGTCGTACTTGCCGCCGTTGCGCACGGTGTCGTAGTGGGAACCGGTCATCAACGTCTTCGCTCCCGGCGCGTCCGAGCGGTAGACGCCGACCACGTTGCCGACGGCGTCGATGTGCGCGTCCATGCCGGCTTCGCGCATCCAGTCCGTCAGCTGCGTGGCGGTCCTGCGGTGCGCGGGCGTCATGTAGGCGCAGGTCAGGTCGAAGTCCGCGCCGTCGCTGTTGTCCACGTCGCTCCATGCGCCTAGGGTTTCGCACCACTGCATGATGGCCGGGCCGAAGTCCAGCGCGACGCCGAGCAGATCGTTCAACCGCAGCTCGGCGATGCGCTTGATCTGGCGGAGGCATTCGGCGATTTCGTCGGCGCGCTGGCTCTTCAGGCGGCGCGTGAAAGTGGCGATGATCGCGCGGCGCGTCAGCCCCTGTCCATCCGGACCTTTGACGGCGAGGATGAAGGGAAATCCGAATTTGTCGTTGTAGTCTTGGTTGAGCCGATGCAGCGTGGCGAATTCCTCGGCGCTGCACAGATGCAGGCCGGACCTGGCCTGCTCGCTGGTCGATTCCGCCGTCAGCTGTCCGGCCACGGCGGCCTTGCCCGCCAGCTCGGGGTGCGCGCGGATCAGGCCCAGTTGCTCATCCAGCGACGCGGCGCTGACCACGCCCTGCAAGCCCAGCTTGAGCGCCGTGATATTGACGAACGGCCGCTGCGCCGCCGCCCGTTCCGGTATCCATGGCGAATGCTCGTAGATACCTCGAAGGCGCTCGATGAAGGTGGCTGCGTCACAACTGTTTAATTCTGAAAGTGTCGTCATGGATAGGTGGTATCCGTTGCGGTTTATATGGGCGGCCTACTTCCCCAGCGCCTTGGCCGCGGTGGACACCTGCTCGCGCAGCCACTTGTGTTCCGGCGCCTGATGCACGCGTTCATGCCACAGCTGGTAGAAGCGCATCGGTGGAAACTTGACCGGCACCGTGAATGTCTTGAGGGGCATGTTGCGTTCGTAGTAGCGGACGAACTGGCGGCCGGTGGTCAGCACAAGGTCCGTTTGCGTCAGCATGTAGGGGATCAGGCCGAAGTAGGCCGATTCCACCGCGACGTTGCGCTGCAGGCCCTGGCGTTCGAGGAAATCGTCGATGACGCCGTGATAGCCGGGCAGTATCTGCGTCGGCGCCACGTGGGGCAGCGACAGGTAGTCGTTGAGCGTCATGTCCTCGCTGCCGGTGCGCAGCGCATACGGGCAGTCGGAGCGCATCACGCAGATGATCGGGTCCTCGAACAGCTTGGACATGTGCAGGTGCTCGGGCGGTTCGTCCCAGTTGGCGATGACCAGGTCCATCTCGCCGTCCGACAGCAGGCGCACGTAGTCCACGCCCGGTCCCAGGCCGTGGATCTTGACGCGGCTGTTGGGCGAACCGCGCCGCAGCAGCGCCACCAGGTTGGGCAGGAACTGGCTGTCCAGGTAATCCGGCGCGGCGATGTGGAAGGTGCGCGCTTCTTCCTGCGGCACGAACGGCGACTTTTTCAGGAACAGGTTCTCGGTGTCGTCGAGGATGCGCTTGGCGGGAATCAGCAGGCTCTCGCCGTGCTGGGTCGGCACCATGCCGCGCGCGCCGCGCACCAGCAGCGGATCGCCGGTCAGTTCGCGCAGCTTGCGCAGCGACGCGGAAATCGAGGGCTGCGGCTGATTCAGCTTGAGGGCGACGCGCGAGACGTTCTTCTCTACCAGCAACAGATAGAGAATGCGGATCAGGTGCAGGTCCAGGTGTTGCGGCAGGGCGGCCATATGCGTGTATTTCTGTACTTTGTTATACGGGATCGGATATGTTTAATATACTCCAATGTTCATGTAGCCGGAATCAAATCCGTTTATCTTCTGTAAATTAGCCACAGCCTTTACCTGAAAGTATCCATGGAATCATTCGCCTATCTGATCCCGTACGGCCTTGAGTGGCTCAATCTGATCGTGCGCTGGCTGCACATCATCACCGGCATCGCCTGGATAGGCGCCTCGTTCTACTTCGTCTGGCTGGATAATTCGATCCGCCCGCCGGCACCCGGCTCGGAGCTGGCGAAGAAGGGCGTGTCCGGCGAACTGTGGGCGGTGCACGGCGGCGGCTTCTACAACCCGCAAAAATACCTGGTGGCGCCGGCGGAACTGCCGAAGGAGCTGCACTGGTTCAAGTGGGAGGCATATTCCACCTGGCTGTCCGGCATCGCGCTGCTGACCATCGCCTACTACTTCAACGCGCAGGCGATGATGATCGACAAGTCGGTGGCCGACATCGGCAGCTGGCAGGCGATCGGCATCGGCGTCGGCACGCTGGTCGTCGGCTGGACCGTGTACGACCTGCTGTGCCGCTCGCCGCTGGGACAGCGCGACCTGTGGTTCGGCGTGGTGGTGTTCGCGCTGATCGTCGGCGCGGCCTACGGCCTGACCCATGTGCTGAGCGGCCGCGCGGCCTATATCCACGTCGGCGCGCTGATCGGCACCATCATGGTCGGCAATGTGCTGATGCTGATCATTCCCGGCCAGCGCAAGATGGTCGAGGCCATGTCGGCCGGTCGCATGCCCGATCCTATCCATGGACAGAAAGCCAAGCAGCGCAGCGTCCACAATAACTACTTCACGCTGCCGGTGCTGTTCATCATGATCAGCAACCACTACGCGATGACCTATCGGAACGACCGCGCATGGCTGGTGCTGGCCTTCATCATGGCCGCAGGCGTCTTCATCCGTCACTTCTTCAACCTGCGCCACAAGGGGCGCGTGGAGTGGCGTTACCCGGCCATCGGCGTGGCGCTGCTGGCCGGCGTGGCCGTGGCGATCGCGCCGGCGCGCCCGGTGGCGGTCGCACCGGCCGCCGATCCGGCGGCGCAATTCGCCAAGGTGAAGACCATCATCGACCAGCGCTGCGTGGCATGCCATGCAGCGCACCCAACGCAGCCGGGCTTTGCGACCGCGCCGTCCGGCGTGATGTTGGAGACGCCGGAGCAGATCCACCAGAACGCGGAAAAAATCTACAAGCAGGCGGTCCAGCTGAAAGCCATGCCGCTGGCGAACCTGACCAACATCACCGACGCGGAACGGGCGCAGCTTGGCGCCTGGTTCGAAGCCGGCGCAAAGTGAGAGAAAAATAATGAGCACTCAAAAAGAACAACTGGCGCAGTGGATCGATGCGCATTTTGACGAGGAAGTCCGCGTGCTGCAGCAGTTGCTTGGCGTGCCGACCGATACGCCTCCAGGCAACAACGCGCCGCATGCGGATATGGTGGCCGACCTGGTCAAGGGCTACGGCTGGAGCGCGGAGAAGCACGCGGTACCGGAGCAGGTGGTGCGCGATTACGGCATGGAGACCATCACCAACCTGATCGTGCGCCGCCCCTATGCGGCCGGCGGCCCGACCGTGGCGCTGAACGCCCACGGCGACGTGGTGCCTCCGGGCGATAACTGGACCTATCCGCCGTACGGCGGCGTGGTGGAGAACGGCTACATCTATGGCCGCGCCGCCGCCGTCTCCAAGTGCGACTTCGCCACCTACATCTTCGCCACGCGCGCGCTGGAGGCGCTCGGTGTACCGCTGAAGGGCGGCGTCGAGCTGCACTTCACCTACGACGAGGAATTCGGCGGCCTGCTCGGGCCGGGCTGGCTGCTGGAGCAAAAGCTGACCAAGCCCGATTTCGTCATCGCCGCAGGTTTCAGCTACAACATCGTCACCGCGCATAACGCCTGCCTGCAGCTGGAGATCACGGTGCACGGCAAGTCCGGCCACGGCGCGATGCCGGAAACCGGCCACGATGCGCTGCAAGCCGCCACCCACATATTGAACGCCATCTATGGCCAGCTGCCGGAGCTGAAAAAAATCAAATCGAACATCCCTGGCATTGACTCGCCGACCATGCTGGTGGGCCGCATCGACGGCGGCACCAACACCAACGTGGTGCCCGGCAAGGTGGTGCTGAAGATGGACCGCCGCATGATACCGGAAGAAGATCCAGTGGCGGTGGAGGCGCAGGTGCGCGAGTTGATCGAAGATTCGGTGAAGGGCCTGCCGGGCATCACGCTGGAGATCAAGCGCCTGCTGCTGTCGCACGCGTTGCGCGAACAGCCGGGCACTGAAAAGCTGGTGGCCAGCCTGCAGCAGAATGCGCAGACCTGGATCGGCGAGAAGATCCCGGCGCAAGGCACGCCGCTGTACGCGGACGCGCGCCTGTACGGCGAGCAGGGCATCCCGGCCGTGCTGTATGGCGCCGGTCCGCGCTCGGTGCCGGAATCGAACGCCAAGAAGGCCGACGAGCGCTTGCTGCTGGAAGACCTGCGCAAGGCGACCAAGGTGGTAGCATGCACACTATTGGATTTCCTTGGAGAGTAGAGATGTTTGAGAAAAAGATGATGGCGGGCTGGGGCGATATGGATTTCAACAGCCATATGCGCAACACCGCCTTCCTGGACAAGGCGGGCGACGTGCGCATGCTGTTCCTGTCGGAGAACGGTTTTCCGATGAGTGAGTTCATGCGCCTGAACATCGGCCCGGTGGTGATGAAGGACGAAATCGCCTACTTCAAGGAAGTCATGCTGCTGGAAGAGATCACCGTGACGCTGGGCGTCGCGGGTTTGTCCGCCGACGGCAGCCGCTGGTCGCTCAGCACCGACATCATCCGCGCCGACGGAAAGCTGGCGGCGCGGGTCACCAGCACCGGCGGTTGGCTCGACCTGGCCGCCCGCAAGTTGATCGCGCCGCCGGCCAACCTGCTGGCCACCTGGCAGGCCTTGGGCAAGACGGAGAATTTCCAGGAGCTGGCCACCAGCATCAAGTAAGCCGGTTTCGTTTGGATATAGGCTGATTGTCGTATGATATGGTCATTATTGACCAAACGGCCAGCCAGTGCATCGATACGATTTGATCAGTTGCCATGACTGCGGTGTCCTTCACCGCCGAGGCCCGGTGCGCCCTCGCGAGAAGGCGCGCTGTGTGCGCTGTCGTTCGATCCTGTACCGTGGCATCCATTCGGATGTCGACCGCATGGCGGCCATCACGCTGGGCGCCATCTTCACTTTCCTGATCGCCCAGGCCTGTCCCATCGTCGAACTGGATGTCAACGGCTACACGTCCAGCGCCACCTTGCTGGGCGCGATCCGCGTGCTGTGGACGGAGCAGATGCAGATGGTGGCGGTGGCCGTGACCCTGTTCACGGTGCTGCTGCCCGCGGTGGAGCTGGGTGCGCTGCTGTACGTGACGCTGGCGCTGCGCAGCGGCGTGCGGCCGCGCGGCTTCGACCGGCTGCTGCGGGCGGTCGGCGCGGCACGGCGCTGGGGCATGACCGAGGTGCTGATGATCGGCATCCTGATCACCATCGTCAAGATGACCAGCCTTGCGCAGGTGATGGTGCAACCGGGCCTGTTCGCGTTCGGCGCGCTGACGCTGATGCTGGCCATCGTCACGTCCTTCGATCCGCAAATGCTGTGGAATATCGGCGAGCACCTGCCCGGGCCGGGAGGGCCTGCCCAAGCCGATTTTCAATACAAGCCGCACGCGCGGCTGGCCGCCTGCCACAGCTGCGGTCTGGTGGCGCAACTGAATCAGCCCAATCAGAAGAAACAGCATTGCGCCCGCTGCGGCGCCGTGCTGCACCGGCGCCGTCCGGACAGCGTGGGCCGCACCTGGGCCTTCCTGCTGGCCGCCACCATCCTCTATATTCCCGCCAACCTGCTGCCGGTGATGTACACCCATTCGCTGTTCGGCAAGGAGGACGACACCATCATCAGCGGCGTGGTCTACTTCTGGACCAGCGGCTCGCCGGCGCTGGCGGCGATCATCTTCATCGCCAGCATCGTGGTGCCGGTGCTGAAACTGGCCGCGCTGTCGCTGCTGGCATTGACGGCGCAGCGGCGCTCGCGCTGGCGGCCCTTGCAGCGCACGGTGCTGTACCGGATCGTGGAGTTTGTCGGCCGCTGGTCGATGCTCGATATTTTCGTCATCACGCTGACGGTGGCGCTGGTGCGCTTCCAGTCGCTGGCCGTGATTACCGCCGGTCCCGGCGCAATGGCGTTTTGCGCCGTGGTGGTGCTGACCATGCTGGCCTCGATGCAGTTTGATCCGCGCCTGATCTGGGACCCGATCGATTCAAATGGAGAGAACCATGCCTGAAAACGAAGGCGGTCCGCCGCCGTTGCCCGAACCGAAAGTGGAGAAAGCCAGCCGCTGGCTGCCTTCGCTGGTCTGGCTGATTCCCTTGTTGGCGGCGCTGATCGGCCTGGCGCTGGTGGCCAAGTCGGTGATGGACCAGGGGCCGACGGTGACGGTGAGTTTCCGCAGCGGCGACGGGCTGGAGCCGGGCAAGACCAAGGTCAAGTTCAAGGATGTCGATATCGGCCTGGTGCGCTCGATCACGCTGGCGCAGGATTTGTCCAAGGTGCTGGTGACGATCGACATGAGCAAGGAGGCCAAGCGCTTCACCGCCGCCGACACGCGCTTCTGGGTGGTCAGGCCGCGCGTGGGCGCCAGCGGCGTTTCCGGCCTGAGCACCTTGCTGTCCGGCGCCTACATCGGTGTCGATGCCGGCAAGTCGCAGGAGAAGAAGGACGAATTCGTCGGCCTCGAAAAGCCGCCGCAGGTGGCGCTGGACGAGAAGGGTACGCGCTACACGCTGCACGGCGAAAGCCTCGGTTCGATCGATGTCGGTTCGCCGATTTTCTATCGCCGCATCCAGGTCGGACAGGTGACCTCTTTCGATCTGGACGAGAAAGGCCGTGGCGTCAAGATGGGCGTGTTTGTCAGCGCACCATATGACCAGTATGTCGGCAAGAGCACGCGCTGGTGGCATGCCAGCGGCATCGATGTGCGGCTCGACTCCAACGGCTTCAAGGTCAACACGCAGTCGCTTGCGGCGCTGCTGGTTGGCGGCATCGCCTTTGAGACCATCAGCGGCCAGAAGCCCGATGCGTTGGCGCCCGCCGGCACCGATTTCCCTCTGGCGGCCGACCAGGCTAGCGCCTTGCGCGAACCGGACGGCGTGCCGATCACCACCGTGCTGTATTTCGACCAGTCGCTGCGCGGCTTGTCGCCGGGGGCGCCGGTGGACTTCCGCGGCATCGTGCTGGGCGAGGTGCGTTCCGTCGGCGTGGAGTTCGATCCGGTCAAGAAATCCTTCCGCATGCCGGTGACGGTGGACATGTATCCGGCGCGGCTGGGACGCAGCTTCCAGGAAAGCGTCGCCAGCGAGCAGGAACGCAGCGCCGGGCCGTTGGTGCTGGAGCGGATGGTCTCGCGCGGCCTGCGCGGCCAACTACGCACCGGCAACCTGCTGACCGGCCAGCTCTACGTGGCGCTGGACTTCTTCCCCAACGCACCGGCGGTCAAGCTCGATATGGCGCAGTATCCGCTGGAGGTGCCGACGGTGCCGAACAGCCTGGACGAGCTGCAGACCCAGATCGCCAGCATCGCGCGCAAGCTGGACCAGGTGCCGTTCGGCGAGATCGGCAACAACCTGCGCGATACGCTGAAGAGCGCGAACGTGCTGTTCAAGCAGCTCGACGCGCAGGTGGTGCCGGAGATGAAGGATACGCTGGGCGCGGCGCGCAAGACTTTCGGCGCGGCCGACCAGCTGCTGCAGAAGGATTCGCCGGTGCAGTCCGACCTGCGCGAGGCCTTGCAGCAGTTGACGCAAACGATGCAATCGCTGAACGCGCTGACGGACTATCTGGAGCGGCATCCGGAGTCGCTGATACGCGGCAAGCAGAGCAAGCAAGACACCAAGGGAGAACCTAAATGATGCGCTATCGAACCGCGCTGGCCATGGCGGGCTCGCTGCTGCTGGCCGCTTGCGCCGCCAGTCCGCCCGAGCACTTTTATAGCCTGAGTAACGGCATGGGCGTGCCGGCGCAGCCGGCCGCGTCGCCGGGCTTTTATATCGAACTGCCCACGGTGACGGTGCCGCAGCAGGTGGCGCGTTACCAGATGGTGGTCAGCACCGAGGCCGGGCGCGTCGACCTGCTGGAGCACGAGCGCTGGTCGGCGATGCCCGCGGCGGAAATCAGCCAGTCGCTGTCGCTGGCGATCACCGGTGAGCTGGGAACGGTGGACGTGTTCCGCACGCCGACCACCGACGGCGCGCCGGTCTACCGCATCAGCACCAACGTGCAGCGCTTCGAGTCGGCGCCGGGCCGGTATGCGCTGATCGACGCCGTGTGGAGCGTGCGGCTGGTCGGCAGTACGAAGGTGCTGACTTGTCGCAGCGTCGCCAATGAACCCGTCGGCGCCGGCTACGATGCGCTGGTCGCTGGCCACCGCCGCGCCGTCGCCCGCATCGCCGCCGAGATGTCCAAGGCCGTGCGCGGACTGGCAGCCGGTGGCAGCGCAGGTTGCCAATAATTCGACATAGAGGGAGCTCATGAAATTCCGCAGACAATTCCTGATCAACGCATCCACCACTTTGGCCGCGCTGGCTGCCACGCGCGGCGCGCAGGCGCAGGTAACAAACGAGGCGCCCGCGGGCTCACCGCCGACCTTCGGCACCTTGCCCGCCGTCGGTCCGGAAGTATCGCCCGCCACCTTCGCCGAGGCGGAAAAACTGGTGCA
This sequence comes from Duganella sp. Dugasp56, assembly GCF_047304105.1. Classification (NCBI taxonomy): domain Bacteria; kingdom Pseudomonadati; phylum Pseudomonadota; class Betaproteobacteria; order Burkholderiales; family Oxalobacteraceae; genus Duganella; species Duganella sp. Dugasp56. The sequence continues at coordinate 95,258 of NZ_JBGLYQ010000008.1, read as the reverse complement.
GGCCGCGATGACGCCGGCCCAGCGCGCGATGGCCGCCGCCAGCTGGCGCACGTCGATGGCGTCGATGCTGGAGCGCCGCACCGGGCCGCGCAAGGTCGCGCTGGCCGATGGATTGGCGCCAGCCACCGTATGGGATCCCGCCATGGGCGCCGCCTCGCCAGGTCCGTCGCGCGCGCGCTTTGTGCGGACCAGGGCCGATGCCGGCGCGCTGCCCGCCAGCGCCGACGATATCGCTTTCGCCACCGTGACCCAGCTGTCGCGCTGGATCGAGAACCGCAAGCTGAGCTCCGAGCGCCTGACGACGATTTACCTGGGCCGCATCCAGCGTCTCGATCCGAAGCTGCGCTGCGTCATCACCGTGACGCGCGAGCACGCGCTGGCGCAGGCGCGCCAGGCCGACAAGGAAATCGCCGCCGGAAAATACCGCGGCCCGCTGCACGGCATACCATACGGCGTCAAGGATTTGCTGGACACCGCCGGCATCGCCACCACATGGGGCGCGGAACCGTTCCGCAACCGCGTGCCGGCTGCCGATTCCACCGTGGTCGCGCGCCTGACGGCAGCCGGCGCGGTGCTGATCGCCAAGCTCAGTCTCGGCGCGCTGGCTTTGAATGACATCTGGTTCGGCGGCCAGACCATGAATCCTTGGCTGCTGGAAGAGGGCGCGTCCGGTTCCAGCGCCGGTCCCGGTGCGGCGACGGCGGCCGGGCTGGTTGGCTTTTCCATCGGCAGCGAGACCGGCGGCAGCATCGTCAGCCCCAGCATGCGCTGCGGCGTGACGGGCCTGCGTCCCACCTACGGCCGCGTGCCGCGCGGCGGCGCGATGACCTTGTGCTGGTCGCTCGACAAGCTCGGGCCGATGACGCGCTGCGTCGAGGATGCGATGCTGGTGCTGCAAGCGATATCGGGACCGGATGCGTCCGACGTCGCCAGCGTTCCGGCCAGGCTGGACTTCGACAGCGGCGCACCGGTGCGCGGCCTGAAGATAGGCTATTTCCCGTCGTGGATGAACGAGGCGCCGGCCACCGATATCGACCGGCAGGCGCTGGAATCGGCCAGGAAGCTGGGCATGATCCCGACGCCGGTGACGCTGCCGGACTGGCCGTATCAATCGCTGAACGTGATCCTGTTCGCGGAAGGCGCGGCGGCGTTCGAGGAGATCGTGGAGGACGGTCGTATCGACCAGCTGCGCGAGCAGACGCCCGATGCCTGGCCCAATCTGTTCCGCGAGGCGCGCTTCCTGTCGGCGGTGGATTTCGTGCAGTCGGACCGGCTGCGGCGCAAGGTGGCGCAGGAGATGGCGCGCATCTTCTCGCAAGTGGACCTGCTGCTGGTGCCGTCTCTGCGCGACGAGATGCTGACCATCTCCAACAACACCGGCCGTCCGTCGCTGACCTTGCGCACCGGTTTTGTTGACGTTGGCGAGACGCGCAGCGACTGGGCGCCCGATCCGTCGCATCCCACGGTCAAGCTGTCGCCGCCGCGCCGGGTGCCACATGGCGTCACGCTGATCGGCCGCCTGTTCGACGAAGGCACCATCGCCCGCGCCGGCATGGCGCTGGAAAAAGCCGCTGGCGTGGCGGCCCAGCGCCCGTCTGGGTTCTAAGCTTAATCCGCATCAAATTCATCGACTTGACCTCTCCCATGGACGGCATATATTGAAATGTATGCCTGTCAGGGAGGTCGTTATGACTGAGAAAGTTCGATTATTCAGCGATGGTCTTGATCAAATTGTGCGCTTGCCCGGATCGTGCCGGTTCGATGGCGAGGTGGTCTATATTCGACGCGATCCTGAGACCGGTGATGTGATCTTGTCCAGCAAGCCGACCTCATCTTGGGGCGCTTTTTTTGCTGAGGACACCAGCAACATCGTGCCTGACGATTTCATGACCGCAGAGGACCGTCGGCAAGGACAACATGATCGCGATCCGCTTGCCGACGTGGGGCTCTGATGATTTATTTGCTCGATACGAGCATAGTCAGCCATGCCATTCGCGGTGACCGTCCGCAACTGGCCCGCCGTCTGTCGAGCGCGGCAGCCGATAGTCTTGTCATTTCAGTTTTGACGGAGGTGGAGCTGCGCTACGGCTTGGCCAAGCGCGGCGAACCGGCGGGACTGAAGCTGCGTATCAATAAATTTTTAGGATTGATAGTGATATTGCCTTGGAGTCGCGATATCGTATCCGCATATGTTGCGCTTCGCATACGGCGCGAAGCGGCTGGCGCGCCACTCTCGCCCATGGATATGTTGATTGCAGCGCATGCCAGCGCGATAGGTGCCACGCTTGTCAGCAGCGACGCCGCATTCGCAGTATTCCCTGCCGGGCTAAAGCTGGAGGACTGGACCAAATAATTAGCGCCGTCAGTCCACCGCCCGCATGGCCTCGATGATCTGCTCGCGCAGCCACAGGCCGGCGGGATCGGTGTCGATGTTGGCGTGCCAGTAGAGGTAGATGTCGAGCGACGGCATCTGCAGCGGGAAGGGCCGGATCTGGTTGCCGAACTGCTGGTTGACCACGCGCGCCAGCCGCTCCGGCATCGTCAGCGCCAGGTCGGTCTGGCTGACCACGCGGCAGGCCGCGAAGTAGTGCTGGCAGCGCAGCCGCACGCGGCGCTGCAATCCCAGCCGGCTCAGTTCAAAATCCTCCAGCCCCGGTCCGCGCCGGCGCGAACTGGTCTGGATGTGTTCCAGCGCCAGGTAGCCGTCGAGATCCAGTCCTTGCCCGTCCCGCACCAGCGGATGGGCCCGCCGCACCAGCACCACCGTCTGGTCGGCCGCCAGCAAGGTGCGGCGGATCTCGTTCGACAGCGGCAGCATGACGTCGATGGCGGCGTCCAGCGTGCCGGCCGCCAGTTCGCTTTCCAGTTCGCGGCGCCCGACCTGCAGCGTGTTCAGGCCCACCGTCGGCGCATCCTGAGCCATGCGCGCCATCAGCGGCGGCAGCACGCTCGCTTCCAGCACGTCGCGCAGCGCCAGCGAGAAGCTGCGCCCGCTGGTGGCGGCGTCGAAACGCTCTGCGCCGTTCAGCGTCACTTCGAAGCCGCGCAGCGACTGCCGCACCGGATCGATGATGGATCGCGCCAGCGGCGTCGGCACCATCACGTGGCCCTGGCGCTCGAACAGTGGATCGTCGAACAGCTGGCGCAGGCGGTTCAGCGCATGGCTGATGGCCGGCTGCGTCAGATTCATCTTCAAACTGGCGCGCGTGATGCTGCCTTCGGCGTAGATAGCCTCGAAGACGATGAACAGGTTGAGGTCCACCTTGGATATATGCATGATATTTATCGGGCCAAATTAAAACTATTCATTTGATGAATTATAGGCCGGGCGGTAAGCTGGGGGCTGTTTTGATCTGACGGCGGAAGCGAAATGGGACAAATTTATCTGGTGCGCCACGGGCAGGCCTCGTTCGGCAGCGCCAATTACGATCAGCTGTCGACGCTGGGCTACGAGCAGGCGCGCCTGCTGGGGCAGTGGTATGCCAATAGCCGCCAGTCGTTCCATTGCGTGGTGGTGGGCGGCATGGCGCGCCACCGCCAGACCGCCGACACCTGCCTGGCCGAGCTGCCGAAGCCGCAACTGGCCGATACCGAATGGATCACCGACGAAGGCTTCGCCGAATTCGACCATCACCAGGTGCTGCTGCGCCATTGCCCGGAATTCGGCGACGCCGTCGCTTTCAAGGAGATGATGGCGCGCCATGTGGAACCGCAGCGCGCGCTAGAGCATCTGTTCCGCGCCGCCATGCAGCGCTGGATGAGCGGCTGGCATGACAGCGACTACGGCGAAACCTGGCCGGAATTCCGCCGCCGCTGCGTGGCCGCGCTGGAGCGCCTCGACACCGGCAGCCGCGGACAATCGACCATCGTGTTCACCTCCGGCGGCGTGATCTCCACGCTGATGCAGCACCTGCTGGGATTGCAGGACTACCAGGTGATGGATATGACCTGGACGCTGGCCAATTGCGCCGTCACCAAACTGCTGCAGCGGCCCGGCCAGATCACGCTCAGTTACCTGAACAACTACGCGCACCTCGAATGGCTGGGACAACCCGGCGCCGTCACGTACCGCTAAGGAGCACCACATGGATTTCGACTATAGCCCGAAAGTAAAGCAACTCCAGGCCAGGCTGACCGCCTTCATGGAGCAGCACATCTACCCGAACGAGGCGCGCTTCCACGCCGAGATCGACGCCAACCGCGCCGCCGGCAATGCCTGGATACCGACCAGGGTGATGGAAGAGTTGAAGCTGAAGGCGCGCGAGGCGGACCTGTGGAATCTGTTCCTGCCCGACTCCCAGCATGGCGCCGGCCTGACCAACCTGGAATATGCGCCGCTGTGCGAGATCATGGGCCGCGCGGTGTGGGCGCCGGAGGTGTTCAACTGCTCGGCGCCGGACACCGGCAACATGGAAGTGCTGACCCGCTACGGCACCGAGGCGCAGCAGCGCGAATGGCTGGAGCCCTTGCTGGACGGCCGCATCCGCTCCTGCTTCGGCATGACCGAGCCGGACGTGGCGTCGTCGGACGCGACCAACATCGCCAGCTCCATCGTGCGCGACGGCGACGAGTACGTGATCAACGGCCGCAAATGGTGGTCGTCCGGCGGCAACGACCCGCGCTGCAAGATCTTCATCTTCATGGGCAAGAGCGATCCGGACAATCCGAACCGCCACCTGCAGCAGTCGATGATACTGGTCCCGCGCGACACGCCCGGCGTCAACGTGCTGCGCCACCTGCCGGTGTTCGGCTTCGACGACGCGCCGCACGGCCACGCCGAAATCGTCTTTGACAACGTGCGCGTGCCGGCTTCCAACCTGCTGCTGGGCGAGGGCCGCGGCTTCGAGATCGCCCAGGGCCGCCTGGGGCCTGGCCGCATCCACCACTGCATGCGTTTGATCGGCCTGGCCGAGCGCGCGCTGGAGCAGATGTGCAGGCGCAGCCTGGGCCGCGTCGCGTTCGGCAAGCCGGTGGCGGAGCAGGGCGTGACGCTGGAGCGCATCGCCGAATCGCGCATCATGATCGACCAGGCGCGCTTGCTGGTGTTGAACGCCGCCCACATGATGGACACCGTCGGCAACAAGGTGGCGGCGAAGGAGATCGCCATGATCAAGGTGGCGGCGCCGGCGATGGCCTGCAAGGTGATCGACTGGGCAATCCAGGTGCAGGGCGGCGGCGGCATGGCCGATCCCTTCCTGGCCTCGGCCTATGCGGGCGCGCGTTCGCTGCGGCTGGCCGACGGTCCGGACGAGGTGCACCGCAGCCAGATCGGCAAGATGGAACTGGCGCGCTATAAAACCAAAGCAGAAACTAAAGCACACTAGTCAACTGATGTTGCGGTGTTAGAATCATTTCATGGATGATACTGATACCAACAACCCCAATCCTCTGGAACCGCCGCTGGCGCGCCGCAGCCGCCGCAAGAGCGGCGGCACCACGCTGCGCGATGTCGCCAAGTTGGCCGGCGTGGCGCCGATCACTGCATCGCGCGCGCTCAACACGCCGAACGCGGTGTCCGAGGCCATCCTGCTGCGGGTCCGGCAGGCGGTCGAGCAGACCGGCTACGTGCCCAATATGCTGGCCGGCGGCCTGGCCTCGCGCAAGAGCCGGCTGGTGGCGGCGGTGATCCCCACCATCTCCGGCAACGTGTTCCTGGAGATGGTGCAGTCGCTGACATCGGCGCTGGCAGGATACGGCTACCAGCTGATGCTGGGCCAGTCCGGCTACGAGGATTCGCGCGAGGACGAACTGCTGGAAACCATCATCGGCCGCCGGCCGGACGGCGTGGTGCTGACCGGTATCATGCGCTCGCCGCAGGGCCGCCAGCGCCTGCTGACTTCCGGCATCCCGGTGGTGGAAACCTGGGACCTGACGCCCAATCCCATCGACATGCTGATCGGCTTTTCCCACGAAAAAGTGGGCGAGGCCGTGGCGCGCTACCTGTATGGACGGGGCCGCCGCCGGGTCGCCACGCTGAGCGCCAACGACCAGCGCGCCATGCGCCGCATGAAAGCCTTCTCCGACACCGCTGTCGCGCTCGGCATGGCTATGCCTGGTGAAACCACGGTGCCGGGCTGGGTGGTGTCGGCGCCGACCAACGTCGGCATGGGCCGCGCCGGCCTGCGCGAGCTGCTGGCCCGCCATCCGGACGTCGACGCGCTGTTCTGCAGCTCGGACATGGTGGCGTTGGGCGTGCTGACCGAGGCGCAGGCGATGGGCGTCGCCGTGCCGGGCCAGCTGGCCGTGGTCGGCCTGGGCGACCTGAGTTTTTCGCGCGACCTGAATCCGGCGCTGACCACGGTGCGCATCGACGGCGCCCGGATCGGCAGCACTGCGGCGCGCTTCATCTTCGAGCGCTCGGAGGAGCGCGTGGTGCAGGATTCCATCCTCGACATCGGCTTTTCCATCATGGAGCGCGAGAGCGCCTGAGCGCCCGCCGCCGTCTCCGAAGCCCGCTCCCTGAGTTGGTTTTTTTCTATGATCTGTTGCATCCCGTCGTCATTTTCAAACCGAATGGCGGTCATTCCCAAAAGTGATTGACGTACAAAATGGAATGCATTAACCTAAGTCATCGTACAACTGGTACCGGTACCAATAAACGGTTACCTAACTTCCAGCCGCATCACCGTAAAGCAGCTGCACCTCAGTTTTTATCTGTTAATTAGGGGACAATAGTGTTTAACAACAATTACAAGCAACAATCGACCATGAAACCCATCAAGATGACGCCGATGGCGTCCGCGTTGGCATTGGCGCTGTTTGCTATGACCGCGCAAGCGCAGGACCAGGCCACCGCCAAGCCGGGCGAGCTGGAAACCGTGGTGGTGACCGCCAACAAACGCGTCGAAAAACTGGAAAGCGTTCCAATGGCGATTTCGGTCATGAGCGAGCAGGAAATCCAGCGCACCAACATCCGCGAAATCGAAGACGTGGTCAACATGATGCCGTCACTGACCATCAGTTCCGGCACCACGGCCGCCAATAACGCGATCTTCATGCGCGGCATCGGTACCGTCTCGGTCGGCATCGGCGTCGAGTCCGATGTTGCCGTCATCATCGACGACATCCCCATCGCCACCCAGTTCCAGGCCTTCAAGGACCTGGCCGACGTATCGCGCATCGAGGTGCTGAAAGGCCCGCAGAGCACGCTGTTCGGCAAATCGGCCGTGGCCGGCGCGATCAACATCGTCACCAAGCCGCTGTCGGGCCCGATGACCTACCGCGGCAGCGCCTACCTGACCAACGACAATGAATGGCGCCTGAACGCGTCGATGGGCGGCCGCATCAACGACCAATTCGCCATGCGCATCGCCGCCAGCAACACCCGCCTGGCCGGCACCTTCCACAACCTGACCGACGGCCGCGACGTCAACGGCTCGGGCGGCAAGACTTTCCTGGCCAAGCTGCAGTGGACGCCGCTCGACAACCTGTCGGTCGACCTGACGCCGCACTACAACTATTCGGAAAACACCAAGGGCGTGACCGCCATCAACGGCTTCTTCCTGAAGGGCGTGCCGGTCGGCCTGGACGGCGCCTACTTCAACGGCAACGCGCTGCTGCCGGCCACCAAGGTACTGGCGGGCATCAACGTCAACGATCCGAACAACCGCAACGTGCGCCGCGACTTCCCGACCGGCCTGGTCTCCAGCGACCGCGGCACCGGCCTGAAAGTGTCGTACACGCTGCCGAACGACGCCACGCTGATGTCGATCAGCTCGGTGGACCAGTACCTGGCCAACGACTTCCGCGACCAGGACTTCACCGACGTGCCGACCATCGCCGAAGCCGGCAAGACCGCCCTGACGCAAGGCAACAACCAGTTCGGCACCTACGACATCCGCACCAAGACGCAGGAGATCCGCTACGTTTCGCCGGACAAGGGCAACTTCAAGTACGTGGCCGGCCTGTGGGCGGCGCATAACGAAATCTACCGCCACTTCATCCGCGGCTACTGCGTGGCGCCGACCAATTGCAGCGGCACCTCGCCGTCCAGCCCGACCAACTACTACACCGACATCTACAACACCAACAAGGCGGTGTTCGGCCAGGCGTCGTGGGAGTTCGTGCCGACCTGGACCCTGGAAGCGGGCCTGCGCGACAACCTGGAAACCTCGGGCTTCCACTATGCGCGCAACTACTACACCAACCAGGTCGACCGCGCCAGCTTCGTGCCGGGCGCCGTGGGCGTGGACCAGTTCCAGAGCACCGGCAACGCCGACCGCGCCTACACCGGCAAGGTCAGCCTGCAGAAGCAAGTCACGCCTGAGCTGATGGTCTACGTGATGGGTGCCACCGGCTACAAGGGCAAGGCCTACGACGTGACCTCCGGCCTGAAGGCGGCCGCGGCATTCCCTGTGCGTCCGGAAACCAGCCAGACCTTCGAGATCGGTACCAAGGCCAACCTGTTCAACAACCGCATGTCGGTCGCCGCGACGGTGTACAACTCGGAATTCTTCAACTACCAGCAAAACGTCACCTACGTGCTGCCGAATGATCCGACCATCTACAGCCAGCTCAATTCGATCCCGCGCATCCGCACCCACGGCTTCGAAGTCGACAGCCATCTGCTGGTGGCCAAGGACCTGACCTTCAACGCGGCGCTGGCGTTCACGCTGCCGACCATCGAGAAGTGGGCCAACGGTCCGTGCTACGCCGACGCCACCAACGTCGCCGTCGGCACCACCAAGCTGGCCGCCAACGGTTCGATCGCCGGCCAGAACACGGCCTGCTTCCCGATCGCTCCCGGCTCGACCACCGGTGTGCAAAACCTGGACAACAGCGTGTTCCCGGGTACGCCGAAGATCAAGCTGAACATCGGCGCCAACTACGAGTTCCTGGTTCCGAGCATGCCGTTCAAGGGCTTCGTCAACTTCAACACGCGCTACCAGAACGACTACCAGACCAACATCAACAACGATCCGCGTTCGGTCAACGCCGGTTACAGCATCACCGACCTGGGCTTCGGCATCAAGGAACCGGCGGGCCGCTACCAGTTGAGCTTCCGCGTCAACAATCTGTTCGACCGCTTCTACATTCCTAACGCGAATGCCAGCGGCCCGTCGTTCCGCGAAGGCCCGACCGCGACCTCGCCGTCGCTCACGGTCAACAGCTGGGTGCCGCCGCGCGACGTGTTCCGCTTCTTCAGCGTCAAGCTGGACGTCCGCTACTAAGCATCAGCCAGGCTTTGGCAGTACCTGAAATCGCATGCCGCAGTCCCGGGCATGCGATTTTTTTTGAGGACGGGCAGCCTGTATGCGCATACAGTATAATTCTGGCATGACGCACGCACCCCAACAAGGATTCATCCTGACCCGCCACTGGCGCGACACCGCCCAGGGGACGGAGCTCGAATTCTGGCTGGCGACCGACGACGGCCCGAAGAAAATCCGCCTGACCGCGCAAACCTCGGTGGCCTTTGCCGAGGCCGGGCAGCGTGACGCCATCGCCGCCCTGATCGACGCCAACTCCGGCATCGAACTGCGCGAACTGGAGCTCAAGACGTTTGAGCAGCAACCGGTAATCGGCGTCTACTCCTCGCGCTACAAGCAGCTGACGGCGCTCGAGCGCACCCTGCGCGAGCACGGCATCAAGATGTACGAGGCCGACATCCGTCCGCCCGAGCGCTACCTGATGGAGCGCTTCATCACCGCCGGCGTGCAGATCGAAGGCGGCCGCCCGGAAGGCGCGCATTCCATCCACAACTGCAAGCTCAAGCCCGCCCCGGATTACCGGCCCAAGCTGAAAATGGTGTCGCTGGATATCGAAACCAGCGCCTACGAGGACTTGTATTCGATCGCGCTGGAAGGCTGCGGCCAGCGGCAGGTCTACATGCTGGGCGAGCCGCAGGAGTCGTCGCAGCAGATCGATTTCGATCTCGAATACTGCGCCACGCCGCGCCAGCTGATCGAAAAGCTCAACGCCTGGATCGCCAGCCACGACCCCGACGTGCTGGTCGGCTGGAACGTGGTGCAGTTCGATTTGCGCGTGCTGCAGAAAAACGCCGACAAGCACAAGATCCCGCTGACGCTGGGGCGCGAAGGCAAGACCATCGAATGGCGCGAGCATCCCGGCAAGCAGGGCTATATGTTCGCGCCGGTGGTCGGCCGCATCGTACTGGACGGCATCGACGCGCTGAAGGCGGCGTCGTGGATGTTTCCGTCCTTCAGCCTGGAAAACGTGTCGCAGGCGATGCTGGGCGAGGGCAAGGACATCGGCGACGTCTACGACAAGATGGCGGAGATCGAGCGCCGCTTCCACGAGGACAAGCCGGCGCTGGCCCACTACAACCTGAAGGACTGCGAGCTGGTCACCCGCATCTTCGACAAGGCCAACCTGCTGGCCTTCATGATCGAGCGCGCCACCGTGACCGGGCTGCAGGCCGACCACCTGGGCGGCTCGATCGCCGCCTTCGGCCACCACTACCTGCCGCGCATGCATCGCGAAGGCTATGTCGCGCCGAATGTGGGCGACGTCGCCGGCGGCGCCTCGCCCGGCGGCTTCGTCATGGACTCCAAGCCGGGCCTGTACGACTCGGTGGTGGTGCTCGACTACAAGAGCCTGTACCCGTCCATCATCCGCACCTTCCTGGTCGATCCGGTCGGGCTGATCGAGGGCGAGCACGCCGACGATCCGGCCGCCGTGGTGGAGGGCGTCAACGGCACCGTGTTCTCGCGCACCCGCCACTGCCTGCCCGAGATCACCACGCAAATCTGGAAGCAGCGCGACGCCGCCAAGCGCGCCAAAAACGAACCGCTGTCGCAGGCATTGAAGCTGTTGATGAATTCCTTCTGCGGCGTGCTGGGCGCGACCGAGTGCCGCTTCTTCAATCCGCGCCTGGTGTCCTCGGTCACGCTGCGCGGCCACCAGATGATGAAGCAGACCCGCGAGCTGGTGGAGGCGGAAGGCTACGACGTCATCTACGGCGACACCGACTCGATCTTCATCTGGCTGAAGAAGGAGTACGAGAACGGCGAGGCGCTGGCGATAGGGCAGGGACTGGCCGACAAGATCAACACCTGGTGGCGCACCATGCTGAAGCAAAAGCACGGCCTGGAATGCCACCTCGAGATCGAGTTCGATACGCACTATCAGAAATTCTTCATGCCGACCATACGCGGCACCGAGATGGGCAGCAAGAAGCGCTACGCCGGCCTGACCATCAACGGCAAGGGCGAGGAGGAAGTGATCTACCGCGGCCTCGAGGTGGCGCGCAGCGACTGGACGCCGCTGGCGCAGCAATTCCAGCAGGGGCTGTTCAAGCGCATCTTCAAGGATGAGCCTTACCAGGACTTCGTGCGCGAATATGCGCAAAAGACGCTGTCCGGCGACTACGACGAGCTGCTGGTGTATCGCAAGCGCCTGCGCCAGCGGCTCGATGAATACAAGGTCAACGTGCCGCCACAAGTGCGTGCCGCGCGCCTGGCCGACGAGTACAATCAAGCGCAGCACCGGCCGTTGCGCTACCAGAATGGCGGCTGGATCAGCTACGTGATGACGACCGGCGGCCCCGAGCCGCTGGAGGTCATGCGCTCGAACATCGACTACGAACACTATTTGACCAAGCAGCTGCAGCCGATCGCCGATTCGATCCTGCTGCCGATGCACGACAGTTTTACCAGCCTGACGACGGCGCAAGCCAGCCTTTTTTGACAGCTTATCTTCTGACCGCTTATTTCACGTACAGCCCGGAGGGAACATCATGTCAGCACCGCAGATGCCTGCCAATGAAACCCAGCGTATCCATGTCCTGCATTCGCTGGGCTTGCTTCACAGCGCGCCGGACGAGCGCTTCGACCGGCTCACGCGGCTGGCCAAGCGCCTGTTCAACGTCCCGGTGGCCAAGGTCACGCTGGTCGACACGGACGCCGTGTATGCCTTGTCCTGCGCCGGCCAGTCCTCGGCGCCGGTGCCGCGCGAACTGTCGTTCTGTTCCCACACCATCGTCAATGACGGCATGCTGGTGGTGCCGGACACGCGGACCGACCCGCGCTTTTGCGACAATCCCTACGTGACTTCCGCGCCCTATATCCGTTTTTACGCCGGCTATCCGCTGGCGGTGCCGGGCGGGGCGCGGCTGGGGGCCTTGTGCCTGGTGGACTTCGACCCGCGCAACTTCGGCGACGAAGACGTGGCGCTGCTGCGCGACCTGGCCACGATGGTGGAGCAGGAAGTGGCGGCCGTGCAGATGGCGACCGTCGACGAACTGACGCTGCTGCTGAACCGGCGCGGCTTCGAGGCGTCGGCGCCGCAGGCGCTGCAGCTGTGCACGCGCATGAGCAAGCCGGCGTCGCTGCTGTTCTTCGACCTGAACCACTTCAAGCAAATCAACGACACCTTCGGCCACGCCGAGGGCGACCGGGCGCTGAAGGTGTTCGCAGAAACGCTGCGCAAGGTCCTGCGCAGCAGCGACCTGCCGGCGCGCTTGGGCGGCGACGAATTCGTCGCGCTGCTGATCGACTCCAACCGCGACGAAACGGCGCTGGTGGTCGAGCGCCTGCGCACCGCGATCAACGAACGCAACGAGGTGGACCGGCGCGGCTACGACATCCGCTTCAGCGTCGGCCAGGTAGAACTGCCGCCCGATGCGCGCGGCGCCATCGCCGACCTGCTGGCGCGGGGCGACGCCGAGATGTACAAGAACAAGCAAGCGACAAGAACCACCACCAACCATTAGGAGACGACGTGAATCCAAGCTTTACCGCATTTGAAAAACTGCACGACGGCAGCAAGCTGCTACACCTGCCCAACGCCTGGGACGCCGGCAGCGCGCGCCTGTTCGAGAGCCTGGGCGCACCGGCCATCGCCACCACCAGCGCCGGCGTGGCCTGGGCCGCCGGCTACGCCGACGGCGACAACATGCCGGCCGATGTCGCCCTCGGCGTGGCCGCCAACATCGCGCGCGTGCTGACGGTGCCGTTGACGGTGGACCTGGAAAACGGCTACTCGGAAGATCCGGAAGTGGTCGCCCGTCATGCGCTGCGGCTGATCGAGGCCGGCGTCGCCGGCATCAACCTGGAGGACGGCAACGGCACGCCGCAGGCGCTGGCCGCCAAGGTCGCCGCCATCAAGAAGCTGGCGTCGCAGTCTGGCCAGGATATCTTCATCAACACTCGCACCGACGTATATCTGAGAGGACTGGCGCCGGAAGGCGAACGCGTCGCCGAGGTGCTGAAGCGCGCCGCCATCTACAAGGCCGCCGGGGCCAACAGCCTGTTCGTGCCGGGCATCTGCAAGGTCGCCGACATCAAGGCCGTGGTGGCGGGCGCCGGCCTGCCGGTGAACGTGATGGACTGGCCGGGTGTGCCGTCGGCGGACGAATTGCACAAGCTGGGCGTGCGCCGCCTGAGCGCCGGCTCCGGCATCCCGCAGGCACTGTGGGCCGTCGCCGCCGAGATGGCCGAGGGTTTCCTGGCCACCGGCAGCGCCGGCCCGCTGATCGACAAGGCGATGCCTTACGGCGATCTGCAGGCCTTGTTCGTCAAGCCGGCGAAGTAGGGGCCTGGTGGCGCAAAGCCTCAGTGCGCTTCCGTCATTTCAGCGTGAACACGCGCCAGCGCGAATGCCTGGCGTAGCACGGCCATGTCGCCTATGTGGCTCGACAGCAGCAGGATCAGCTGGGCGTTCAGTATCTTGCTCTGTTCGTCGCTGAGGTCTTGATGGCTGTCGGTCAGCATGTCGTAGAAGGCGTCGTAGTCGCCCAGGTTCTGGCCGAGATTGATGATGTTCATGCCTTGCTCCTCGAGGGTGTGCCGAGCCAGTGGATGGCGGCCGCGGCCAGTCCGAGCACGATGCCCAGCGCGACCACGCCTTGCCAGCCGAAGCGCGTCATCAGCCAGCCGCTGGCGACGACGCCGAGCGCGCCGCCGGAGAACGTCGCGGTCATATACAGGCTGTTGATGCGTCCCTGCGCCTTGGGATCGACCGCGAAGGCGCACGTCTGGTTCGACACCAGGCCGGACTGCACGCCGATGTCGAGCACGATGACGCCGATCACCAGCAGCGCCAGCGACGTATCCGCGCCGGCCAGCAGCACGTAAGCCAGCGTGACGATGCCGATGCTGGCGCCGATGACGCTGCGCGATCCCAGCCGGTCGGCGGCGCGGCCGCCGAATGAGGCTGCCAGCGCGCCGGCCGCGCCGATGATGCCGAAGCCGCCGGCCCAGGCGCTGCCGAGGTGCCAGGGGCCGTTCGCCAGCAGCGTCGCAAGGTTGACCCAGAAAGCGTTGAAGCAGGCCCACAGCAGCGCCTGCACCATCATCGATTCGCGTATCGGACGATGGTCGCGCGCCAGCGGCCACAGCGAGGCAAGCAGGCGGCCGTAGGACAGGTCGGTGCTCTGCACGCCGCGCGGCAGCAGCAGCAGCGCGGCGGCGATCCAGACCGGGACCATGAACGCCGCTTCCAGCCCGTAGACGGCGCGCCAGCCGTAGGCCGCGCCCACCGCGCCGCTGATCGTGCGGCCCAGCATGATGCCGACCATGATGCCGCTGACCACCGTGCCGACCGAACGCCCGCGCTCGGCGGGCAGCGACATGACGGCGGCAAAGGGCACCAGCTGCTGCGGCACGCAGCTGACCACGCCCAGGCCAAACGACGCCGCGACCAGCGACCAGATGCCCGGCGAGACCGCCGCCGCGACACCGAAGCCGCAAGCCACCGCAATCTGCCCCAGCACGAGCTTGCGGCGGTCGAAGCGGTCGCCCAGCGGCAGCAGCAGCGCCAGCCCGGTGGCGAAGCCCAGCAGCGCCGCGCCGGCGACCAGGTCGACCGTCGCCAGGTCGATGGCCAGGCCGGCCTGAATCAGCGGCAGGATCGGCTGCGTGCAATAGACGTTGGTGATCACCGCGCCGGCGATGACCGCCATCATGACGATCTTGCCGCGCGACGCCATCGCGGGAGTTTCCGCACTGGCGGAGGGGATGGGCTGGGACTGGCTGCTCATAACGCTTTTCTTTCAATGTATGGTCGCAGCTTACGTGCTTGCATACACAAAGAGAATCCCATAGGATCGGGAATCATCCTTCCATAATTTGATAGAGTCAGATGAGCCGTCTTGAATCCATGTCCGTCCTGGTCGCCGTCGTTGACGCGGGCAGTCTGTCGGCCGCGGCGCGTCGCCTCGGCATGCCGCTGGCGACGGTCAGCCGCAAGGTGGCGGAACTGGAATCCCATTTGAAGACGCGTTTGCTTCACCGCACGACGCGGCAGCTGTCGCTGACGGAAGCCGGCACCTCCTATGTGGCCGCGTGCCGGCGCATACTCGAGGAAATCGGCGAGGCCGAGCGCGCCGCGACGGGGGAATATGCGGTGCCCAAAGGCGAGCTGGTGGTCACGGTGCCGGTGGTGTTCGGGCGTCTGCACGTGGTGCCGGTGGTGGCGGAGTTTCTCGCGCAGTATCCGGAGATCGACGTCAATCTGGTGCTGACGGACCGTGTGGTGCATCTGATGGACGAAGCGGCCGACGTCGCGGTCCGCATCGGCGAGCTACCCGACAGCACCTTTGTCGCGACGGGCGTGGGCGCGGTGCGCCGGGTTGTCTGCGCCAGCCCGGCCTATCTGGCAACGCATGGCGTGCCGGCCAAGCCGCGCGACCTTGCCGGCCATGAGTGCATCACCTTCGAAGTGCTTGCATCCAAGCGTGCCTGGGTGTTCGGGGCGGGCAAGTCGGAGTTGGCTGTGCCCGTGCATTCGCGGCTTGCCGTCAATACGGCGGAGGCGGCGATCGCGGCGTCGATGCTGGGCGTCGGACTGGTGCGCGTGCTGTCCTATCAGGTGGCGGACGCCCTGCGCGACGGTGCGCTGCGCGTTGTGCTTGACGGGTTCGAGTCGGCGCCGTTACCCATCAGTCTGGTGCACAAAGGACAGGCGCCGCTGCCATTGAAATTGCGCGCCTTCCTGGATTTCGTCGCGCCGCGCCTGCGCAGCCGCGCGCAACTTTTTACGGCTGCGTGAGTGCCGCGCCTTGGCTTATGCCGGTTTGCGGCCGGTGCTGACGGCGCCGCGGTTGTCGATGCTGTACGCGCCGGCGCCGAAGGCCACCACTTGCAGCAGGCCACCGGCCATCGCGAAGTTTTTCAGCAGGTGGATCATCTGGTTCTGGTCGCCGACCGCATGGTGGAAGGCCAGGCCGGTGACGATGGAGAAGCCGGCCAGCACGGCGGCCACCAGACGGGTTTTGTAGCCGACGGCCAGCAGCAGGCCGCCGCCCAGTTCCACGACGATGGCGATGGCCAGGCCCAGCGTGGCGAACGGCAGGCCGGACGACGCGATGTAGCCTATCGTTGCCGCCGGCGCCATCAGCTTGCCGAAGCCGCTGAGCACGAAGATGGCGGCCAGCAGGATGCGGCCGATGACCGGGACGACGGTGGTGTTGGTGGTGTTCATGGCATTTCCTTTCAATGGATTAAATTAAGTTTGCTGAGCGCAGTTGCTTGCCGATGCGCTGGATTTCGTTTTCGCCCTGCGCCAGCGCGGCTACGCTGGTGTGTACCGAGTAATAGCCCGTGACCAGATCGTAGGGATGCTTGACGGCCGATCCGAGCACGAATTCCGTCGCGCCTTCCGCGACGAAGCTTATCTCCGCCTGGCCCTCTTCAAACACCGCCACTTCGCGGCCGATCACTGTGCCGGCGGCATGCAGCGCGCCGTTGCCGACCGATACCCAGGCCACGTCATGGCCGGCGGGCGGCGTGTAGGTCCAGCGCTGGCCATCGTCCAGCTTCACGTGCAGGTAGTTGATCGACGCGCGCGGCTTGATCGGGCTGACTACGCCGTCGTAGCGGCCGATGATGACGCGCGCCGGGCCGGCTTGCGGCACCTGCGGCGCCGCCAGGTACTGGCTGTGCGACGGACCGTTTTCATCCTCGGCCGGCAGGGCCAGCCACAGCTGGAACCCATGCACGCCCTGGCCTTCGACCGGGCCGCCGTCGTGCCAGACGCCGTTGCCCGCCGCCATCCACTCGACGCCGCCTGTCTGCAGCACACCTTCGCTGCCGGTCGTTTCGCTGTACTGGATGGCGCCGTCCATGATGACGGTGACCGTGGCGATGCCCGAATGCGGATGCATGCCCATCTTGCCGCCGCGGCCGGCCTCCATCTGGAAGCGGTCGAGGAAGACGAAAGGCTTGATCAGCTGGCCGACGTCGCCGGGGCTGACCAGCCGGGTAATGCCGCCGCGCCGGTTGCCGGCGGTGCGGTGGGCCAGTTGTCGTTGTCCTTGGTTCATTGCTTGCTCCTTGTTTGTCAGTGCATGGTGCTATGTTAGGCTGGGCCTATGTATCTTGGAAGCCTATATAATTAGATATATAGCATCCAGGGAGTAGATACATGCTTGACGCCATGTCGATGGACCAGCTGCGCACCTTTATCGCCGCCGCTGACGAAGGAAGTTTTTCCGCAGCGGGCCGCAAGCTGCGCCGGGCGCAGTCGGTGGTCAGCACCACGCTGGCGAACCTGGAGCAGCAGGTCGGGTTTGCGTTGTTCGAGCGCACCGGGCGCTATCCGCAGCTGACCGAGGCGGGCAGGGCATTGCTGGAGCAGGCCAGGGAGGCTGCCAACAGCATGGACGCCTTCAAGGCCAAGGCGCGCACGCTGGCCGAAGGGCTGGAACCGGAACTGGCGGTCGCCGTCGACGTGATGTTCCCGATCGAGACGCTGACGGCCGCCGTGCAGGCGTTTCACCAAGCCTTCCCGGCGACGCCGCTGCGGCTGTATGTCGAAGCGCTGGGCGCCGTGGTGCAGCCTCTGCTGGATGGCAACTGCCGGGTGGCGATCATCGGCTCGCTGCCGGAAATTCCACCCGGCTGCGTCTCCGAATTCCTGCTCAGCGTGGCGGCGGTGGCGGTGGTGGCGCCCGGCCACGCGCTGACGCTGGCGCGGCAACCGATAGCGCAAGCCGAGACCGCGCGGCATGTGCAGCTGGTGCTGACCGACCGCTCGACCTTGACGGCCGGCCGCAACTTCGGCGTGATGTCATCGCAGACATGGCGGCTGGCCGACCTGGGCGCCAAGCACGCCTTCCTGCGCGCCGGCCTGGGCTGGGGCTACATGCCGCTGCATATGGTGGAGGAGGATCTGCGCACCGGCAAGCTGGTGCGCATCGAAGTGCAGATGCACGCCGGACAGGCGCCGGGCTTCTCCATGCATGCGATTCACATGAAGGATCATCCGCCGGGCCCGGCCGGCAGGTGGTTCGTCAACCGGCTCAAGCTGACTTAACCGTAAGGTTGAACGTGCAAAAAAAACAGGCTGTCATTTCGACGCGTGATAATCCGCGTACATTTCGGGTGCTTTGCTCACGTATAGTTAGATATTTAATATCATGCCCTCGAAAATATGACCAAGCAAAATGAAAGCAACCATGCCTTCTTTGAAGTCGAGACCCTGACCTCTCTGGCTGTTGCCGATGAAATCCGGGCTTGCCTGGCGACTGCCGGGGCGCACGCCGCGCTCATCCGTCTCGGCGAGGTAACCGACAACAACCTGCTCAGTTTGACGCAATCCCAACGGCTGCTGGATCTGATCGCCGGCGGATACCGGCTTGAGAGCCTGGCCCAGGAGTTCAAGGCCGAGTGGTGGCAACGCGATGGATGGAGTGGCGTTCTGAAGCGCTTCGGGCAAAAGCATCTCGCTTAGCGTTTTTTGGGACAACACAGAGCGCTTTGGGGTCAGGCAGGCACCGGGGTGCTCACGGATAGCCATTGCTCCGGCAGAATGCAACGCACTAGTTTGCATAACCCACTGGAGCCGTCATGGAATCTGCCCAATCAAGCCGCGATATTGCGCCGCGCACACCGCTGTCTGTTCAATATTTACCCGTTAGCCTGTTCGGCTCGGTGATGAGCCTGGCCGGGCTCGCACTGGCCTGGCGGCTTGCCAGCAAGGCCTATGGCACCGACATCGCCGTGTCAAACGCGATCGGCCTTGTGGCGGTAGCGGTGTTCATCGTGCTTGCCGGATCGTATCTGCGCAAGCTGTTCAAGCATCCCGATGTCGTCCGGAAGGAGTTTGCGCATCCGGTCGTTGGCAGCTTCTTCGGCACCATCGGCATCAGCATCCTGTTGCTGTCGAGTGTGTTTAGCAGTTATAGCGATTTTGCCCAGCTGCTGGTCTGGAGCGTCGGCACGGTGGTTGTGCTGGCGCTGAGCGTGATCATGATTTCGCGTCTGCTCAATGGCAACGCCGATCCCAGGAGCGCTGTCCCTGCCTGGTTGATCGCAGGCGTCGGTAGCCTTGATATCGTGGTGACGGGCGGCGCGCTGACGGCGGAATGGACGCATGAAGTCAATTTGCTGGCGGCCGGCATCGGCAGCGTGAGCGCGCTGGTTTTCTTCATCCTGATTTTCTCCAGGCTGGTTCACCACGAGCCGATGGCTGCCGGCATGCGTCCCTCCAAGATGATCCTGGTGGCGCCGTTCTCGGTCGGCTTTCTGGCGTATGTCCACATGGTGCACAAAGTGGATATGTTTGCGGCTCTGCTGTTCTACTTCGGGCTGTTCCTGTTCTCGATTATCTTTTATCGCCTGCTCACCAGGCCAACGCCGTTTTCACCGTCGTGGTGGGGGATAGGCTTCCCGATGGCCGCGCTGTCCAACGCCGCCCTAGTGTACTCCGGCGCCGTTGGCGGCAGGGGGCTGGCATTGATCGCCGTGCTGCTGCTGGCCTTGCTGACGGTGGTCATCGTCGTCCTGGCCTTGCGCACGCTGCATGCGCTGGCCAAGGGGCACCTGCTGTCAGCCTAGCGCGGGTGCCGCATCGTTTGCACGGTGGCGTTCTCGGTACAGTTTGGGCGTGGTGCTCAGCTGGCGCGAAAAAATCATGCGCATCTGCGTCGCGGTGTGAAAGCCGCAGCGGAACGCCACGGTCTTCAGCGGCACATCGGTTTCTTCCAGCAGCTTGCGGGCGAAATCGATGCGCAGCTGCTCGACAAACACCGATGGCGTCACGTGGGCATGCTTGGCGAACGCGCGCGAGAAGGTGCGCCGGCTGACGCCCACGGCATCGGCGATGTCTTCGATGGTCAGCGTATCGCTGATGTGGTCGGTGACATACTTCAACACCCTGGCGACCAGCGAGTTCTCGTCGGGGCCGACCGCCAGGTAGGGGCTGTACTGCGACTGGCCGCCGTCGCGGCGGATGTAGACGATCAGTCGCTTCGCCACCTTGACCGCGAGCTCGTGGCCCCAGTCCTCGGCCACCAGCGACAGGCACAGGTCGATGCCGGCGGTGACGCCGCCGCAGGTGAACAGATTGCCGTCCCGGACGAATATCTTGTCGGGCCGGACGGTCGAGTCGGGGAACTGTTTCGACAGCCGCTCCGCGTGATCCCAATGGGTGGTGATCTCGCGGCCCGCCAGCAGCCCGGCGTGCGCCAGCAGGAACACGCCGTTGCACACGGCGCCGAACCTGCTGGCGCCTTGCGCGCGCTGGTTCAGCCAGTTCAGGAAGGCGGGGGCAGGGCGGTATTCCGGCAGTCGCGGGCCGCCGGCCACCAGCAGCAGGTCGCTCTCGGCGTGAAAATCCGGATACGCGCAATGGACCCTGAATTCCAGTCCGCTTGAACACCTGACGCTGCCCGGGCGTTCTCCGACCAGCGTCACCACGTAATGGTCTTTCTTCGGCAACAGCAGGTTCGCCTCGGCGAAGACATCCAGCGGGCCGGCCACATCCAGGGCCTGCACGTCGTCAAAAACCACCAGGGTCAGCCTCATTCCGCATGTTCCGTCTGTAATTTGTTTTTGTACATGGACTGATCGGCATGACGCAACAGCTGCTGCACGTCGGCGCCATGCTCCGGATAGTGGGCAACGCCGATGCTCGCGGTAATGGACAGACTGCGGCCGTCGGCCAGCAGTACCGGCGCCGCCAGCGCCTGGTGGATTTTTTCCTTGATGTGCAGTGCGTCCCCGGACACCAGCACCTCTTCCAGAATGATGACAAATTCGTCGCCGCCGAGGCGGGCCACGGTGTCGGCTTCCCGCACGCAGCGCTTCAGGCGTTGCGCCACTTCGCGCAACAGCAGGTCGCCGCTGGCGTGGCCATAGTGGTCGTTAATCTGCTTGAACTTGTTCAGGTCGATGAACAGCAGCGATAGCTGGTCCTTGTGGCGCTGCGCCCGCGCCAGGGCCATGACCAGCCGGTCGTGAAACAGGCGGCGATTGGGCAGCTGGGTCAGTTCGTCGTGTTGCGCCATGTGGCGCAGCCTGGTATGCAACTGCTTGCGGTGGATCGCCGTCGCCACCTGTTTGGAGACGAACATCAGCAAGTCCTGGTCCTGGTCGGTATAGCCGGTCCTGCTTTGTTCGCCGCCGCTTTGCAGCAGCAACACGCCGATCAGGTCGTGGCTGGTGGCGAGCGGCGCACCGATCCAGCAGTCGGTTTCCAGGCCGGCGGCTGCCTGCAGTGCCGGCGACAGCAACGGCAGGGTGGCCGGCGTCACCAGCACCGGCAAGCCACTGCGCAGCACTTCTTCTCCCAGCAGGTGCGCCAACGGTTGCGGGGGCAGGGCGCCGCTGGTGCTGGCATGATAGGCGAACTGCAAGGACTGGTCGTGCTCTCCGCACAGTGCGACGCCAAACACGGGGGCCGGCAACAACGCGCCGATGATCTGGTGGATGCGCTGGAACAGGGCGGGCAGGTCATCGCTGGCATGGGCTGCCTCGGAGATCGCATACAGCGCGGCTTGCATGGCGTCGGTCCGCTTGTTGGCCGTGATGTCGCGCGCCACGGCGACGCGCAGCTGGTCGGCCTCGGACCAGCGCGCCGACCACATGATGTGGACGATTTGGCCATCCTTGCGGATGTAGCGGTTTTCAAAGCGGGAATTCGGATGGCCATCCATGATGGAGCGCGCCGCGGCAAGCGTGCGCTCCCGATCGGCCGGCGCGACCAGGTCGATCATCTCCATGCCGATCATTTCCTGCTGGGTGTAGCCGAAGATGCGCTCGCCGGCGGCGCTGACAAACACAAAGCGGCCTTGGGGATCAACCATGCAGACGGCGTCCATCAGCAAGTCGGCGAAATGCGCGATCGTGGAAGTGAAAGGCTTTTTCATATGGGATGATTTTAGTCCCAATTGTCCAGGGCGAGGTGCAATGCAAGTAGTTGTCACGAAATGTTAACAACTTTGGGTGCCCGGATTCTGCAAGGATCGGCTTGGCGGGAAGGGGGAAGTCCTGGTCGGGGTGAGAGGATTCGAACCTCCGGCCTCTGCGTCCCGAACGACAATTTTATGATCTATACCGTACCCCGGTTGCGGGTGATTCATTATAAATCAAAGACTTACAAGTATAGTTTTTTTCTTTTGGGAAATTAAAAAGGGTGGCGAAAAGAGAAAACTGCCACTGATTTGGCACTGTTTTTTGAACCGGTTGATCCGCCACAGATTTGCCATTGGCAACGTTAAAAACCCTGTGACTCGATTTTCAGGGCCGGAAGATGTTTCGGCAAATGAGGTTCTATGGATTCAAAGGATGTGAAGCAAATCCAGCCTAGACGCGGATGAATCCGCGGTTCTGAAGCGATAGCTACAGGATTGCCAAGAGAATAAAGAGCCTACGCAACCGGCACCAACCGATTTCTCTCGTATTTTTTTATTGCATCATTGTGCCGGACGTAAGTCAGTAAGCTCGGACGATTTCCCACTCGTTTCTATCTAACTCTGCCTCGATTTTCTCAAACCTCGCTTCGTGTACTGCGAGGCAGAGCAGGTGGGTCGGCCGGGAGAACCCGACGTAGACCATCTTGGCAGACTGCTTGATCAGACCGTGTGTCGCGGCTTCGAGAGTGCCGCCCTTTAGCTGTACTGCCAGGCGTTCGGATTCGAAGTTTCCTCCCTGCCCCCTCTCGTAGTAGGTTTCCATGTACAGGGTCGCCGTGTGCGTTTCCCCTTTTACGCCATGAACGGTCGAGACGTCGATGGAAAATCCGTCGCATTGCAATACGTTGGTGGGTCCTTTTAGCGCTATCTCAGGCGCGGCCGCTGCGACTACCGGGGCTGAAACGAACGCGGCGCTGTGCTTGACGGCGCTATCGAACTGGAGGAGAAATTCCGGCAGGTGCGCCCTAAATTCCTTGAGCGCGGCCGTCTTTTGTCCGCGTACCACGTCCATGCACCACCCGAATAGCTTGGCCTGAAACAGCGGCAGGTAATCCGGCCTCGACTCTTTAAGGAACCCGAACAGATGCCGTCTCGAAAACGGTGCACCGGTGGTGTCTGAGACATTTTCCTCCCGCAATATCCTGAGCAGCGCATTGCAGAGGTTTCTCTCAACTGGAGACAAGTTGCGGTCCCGGTCGTCATGGTCAAAGTAGCTTTCCAGCGATGCATGGTCCGCCTTGGTCTTCGAATCCGTTCTGGAGTAGGTCGGAAAGTAGTTACAGAGCCTCAGTTTCCCGTCCTCGCGTTTCGCTACCCATCCTACAGCCTTGTACTTGTTGCGCGGGTCTGCCGGCATTGAGCCGTCGTCAATAAGCGACTTCACCAAGGCAGCGAACTTCGGAATTACCGAGGCTTCTTTATCTGCGGCGAAAACGATCATGTGCGGTTTAATGGCGATCCCTTTGCCGCCGGCACCCTTTGCCTTGCCGTCGATTCGCAACGGGCTCACAGCGAAGCGGCTGACCAAGGAGGCTACTGCCTGGCTGAGTCGGTGGCTGCCGTTCAAGCGCAAGACGACCGCCCTGTCAGTCCAGAACTGGCCCGCTTCGGCCCGTCCGTCATAAATCGACTGGTTCTTGTCGCCGATTCGTTGGTATACCGCCCGGCTCGCGCCCCCGTCGAAGAAGACATCTTCGAGAATGCCGTATTGATGCGGCCTCATGTCTTGCATCTCGTCAACGAACACCATAGCGAACCGGTTCTGGAGCAGCAATTTGACGCAGGGGTGTTTGTGGACGAATGCGTCCGCCAGGAAGTACGCGTCGTCGAAGCAGAGGTATCCGGCCTTTAGGATTCTCGTCTTGAAGGTCGATACCCACGACTGGACCCTTTCCTTTTCCGCCTCGCTCCAGTCCTCATAGTTCTGCTTGGCGGTCCTGCCCAGCGGCCGCTTGAAGTCGATCTTCTTTCCGCGTATTCCGTTAGTGAGGCTGGCGCTTCCGTCGGCAAACGACCAGCGGATTTCCTTCCTGTTCAGCCTTAAGAAGTAGAGAGCGTTCTTGTTCTCCTGTCTGCTGAACTTGGCAAGGGCAGGGGGCGGGCGCGAGAACCTCTGGTTGTAGATGTCGTCGTCGATCCTTACGGGAGCATGCTTGTACTGGCTGACGAAGAACGGGACGGCCAGGAACTCGTCGACGAAGCTTTGGATGGTTCCGACAAAATTTGGGTACCTGAATAGCTTCGTGCAGTGAAGGCCAATCCGCTTTCTGATTTCGTCCATTGCCGCATTCGTGTGCGATATCACCAGGATGCCGGAGCCGTCCACGAAAGGCATGTGGCGGTCCAGGATAAGAAGCTTGGCGAGCAGTGCGGTGGTCTTACCGCTGCCGGGAACCGCCTGCAGGTCGAGCGTGTCGAGGTTCCTTATGAATTGCCTCCGCTCTTCGTCGAACGACTCTCCCGGGGCAAGCAGGACATTCTCTGCAAAGGCGATATCCGCCTCCGTCACTTCAATCTCCGCAGGCATATCCGATGGCTTTCAAGAGGTAATCTATGCTCTCGTCTTCAGTGAGTTTCGTTCCGTCTACCTTTTTGTCGGCGATGGCCTGCGCTAACCGGCTAGCGATCTCGGTCTTCGCGAGTGACCGGTCCTTCAGCTTCCTCGCAAGCGTCCCATCGAAGTCGCTCCAATCCGTCCGGGTGTGGACGGCTTTGGTGATTTCTGCGAACTTCGCCTTGAAC
Source organism: Duganella sp. Dugasp56 (assembly GCF_047304105.1). Classification (NCBI taxonomy): domain Bacteria; kingdom Pseudomonadati; phylum Pseudomonadota; class Betaproteobacteria; order Burkholderiales; family Oxalobacteraceae; genus Duganella; species Duganella sp. Dugasp56. Next base: position 70,420 of record NZ_JBGLYQ010000008.1, on the reverse strand, counting down.
ACGACTGACTGGGAGAGGCAATATTCAAGCGTCCAGTGCGGCGCAATGAACGCGCGTACACATTGGCCGTCGAAATTGTTTCCCTTGGCTTTCCGGGCTTCTATCAGCCTGGCCTTGTCGCCGGGCGTGCTTCCGTCCTCCTCGTCGATTGGGATGTCCACGTCCGTCACGACGGCGACCGGCTTCTTGAAATGGGGCTCGCTCTTCCGCTTAAAGATATTTGCGTACCGGGTGAAAGCCAGGCTTTGGACGTTGATGATCGCAACACCTTTCTCGGTAAGGTTGTACCCGGCAAGCTTCGCGAGTTCCGGCAAGATGAGTTCTTCGGACCAGCCTTCCACGAGGACTAGCCCTTTCGCGAAGAAAAGGTTTGCCTTCGTCACATCAAGGAATCGCTGTAGGAATTCGTAATCGCCGTCGTCCAGTTGCGTGTATTGCTCCCCGAGTGGGAACGCGTTCGTCCCATGGCAGACGATCAGGTTCTTGAGTTCTAGCTTCGAGCCTATGTTAGGGCTGTGCGTGGTCAGAATCAGTTGTACACCGCTTTGCTTCTGGAAGGTATCGATGGCTTGCATTTGCGCCTGAGGATGCAGGTGCGCCTCCAGTTCTTCCACCAGGCCAAGGCGTAATCCCGCCCAGTTCTTCTTGTTCAGGTGCAGCAGTTCTGACGCCATGAAAAGCCGGTTGAGGGTCCCCAGTCCTGGACCGACTTCGCCCTCGATTGAAAGCTCCAGCTTTTCCAGGAGGCTCTTCAGTTGCCCCCTTTCGGTCACTGCTAGGCCCGTGCTCTTTGATGGTTCGTACAGCGAGCGGATGTAAGTGTCGATTCCACTTTTCAGGTCCTTGCCCCGCTGGTCTTCGATTTCGTTCCCTTCGGTGTCCTTGCCATCGAAATAATTTTCGATGGAACCGTTGAATTCCTTCAGGTGCTTGATGAGCCGGTGGTCGTCCCCACGGCCCTTGAACGCCTCGTGCCCTATCAGAATCTGCGATAGCCGCGAGTTCTTTCTGGCGATCAGTTCTTCCTTCGCGTCCCTCAGCGGCTTGAGGTAAGTGACTTTCAGGTATTCTTTGGCCTCCGGGCTGAGGGCCCTGCCGTCGGCGTCCGCGCCTGCTCGCACTTCATAGGGTTGCACCTGGTTCGAAACTGGATTCCGCTGGATGTCCAGGATCAGGCGCAACGCGGGAAGGACCGCCTCTCCTGCTGGTTCCCATGAAAGGAATTCCGTGAAGTTCTTGCCTTCGTCCGGTTCGATGCCGCGCAGGGTTAACTCGATTCTCAGCCTGTATTGCCCTAGGTGGAAATCGTCCCCGTCTACCCGTATCCAATCGTAGCTGTGGGTTTTCAATACGTGCCGGATGGAGTCGATGATCGCGGATTTTCCGGAGTCGTTTTCACCGATCAGCACGTTGAGGCCCGGATTGAAGCTGAGGTCAAGATTCGGCGCGTCCATGAGGAGCGGTGCGTCGCTGCCGAACTTTCTGAAGTTCCACAGTTTCAGGTTGGATAGATACATGTTGGACTTTGTTCTGGTTATTATTTGAAAGTCACGAGATTAGAGAGCCGAGCTTGCCTAGATGTTGTCGAGCGATTCTTCGGAACCTGACTCGCATGATGACTGCGCCGTCGGAACGTCCGCTTAGTGATCTACAACGTAGCCAGGTTGCGGGTAATCCATTATAAATCTACGACTTACAAATATAGAATTTTTCGTTGTAGAAGTGGAAACGCGGGCAAAGAGAAAACTGCTACGGATTTTGGCACACGGTTTTTTGAACCGTCGCTATTGGCACCTTGCCGCAGTTGGGCGTGGTGAACTCGCACGACGACGATATGAGTACTAGGGGCGCGAACATCGCGGGTTGCAGGTTAGCAAAGCTAGCTAGGCGTCACCGGAATTTGAGTCGCTCAAGATGTGTTCCGCCTCTGACACCAGTTCTGCGGCAGAGCAGTTCAACGCTCGGGCGAGCTTCAGCATGGTTTGGAACGTGGCCTGCTTGTGGCCATTTTCCATCCAACTGATGAACACGCGCTCAAGCCCAGCTTCCAAGGCAAGGTTCTCTTGAGTCATGCCGGCAGCTAGCCGCCGCGCGCGAATGGCCTTTCCGAATCCAGCTGCAGGTTCCACACACTCTCCTTGATGAACGGTGAGGGTATGGAAGACCAGTAGCCAAGTCTTTATACTATGGTATACAATTGAAAAATTGCTGACTGGCAATTTCGCCTCTGTCGGGCACCCAGTTTTGACGTTGTGATGGGTACGCCAGCGGCGCCAGTTGGGATGACCTCTTGAAGCCAACAATATGAAGGTTCCGATGGCACATTACGAAATCGATATTAGTGAATTTGATCCTCTCACAAAGGGTGTACTGAACGCTGCCTTGATGCACGCACGCCAGCACCGTGAGACGAGAACTCATACGTTGCAATTGCAAGACTTTTATCAGCTCGCAGGTTTAACCGGCGAGGTCTACGTCGATAACTTTATGGGGCTCGTTTGCGAAGTGATGAAGGCAGTGGTGTGCTCTCCAGACTATGAGGAGGGAAGCCTGCGTTGTTGGCCAGTTTTCGACAGCATCATGGTTACAAAAAACAGGTTTGAGTTTGTAGTTAATCCGAATGGATTGGACGCTGTGGAATTCCCCTTGCGACCCGATCAGGTAAAAGCAATGATGGGGGCTGCCCCCAACTAAGCAATCAATCACAATCCAAGCTGACTATTACAGACAGCGGTCCGAAAAATTCCCGCTAGTTCGACGCAGGGGACTTTGATTAACAAAATTTGAAACCTTAAAAGATGAAGATCCTTGCTTTTATAACTCTTTTATTCATATCCTTTTCATGCGCCGCTTGCGAGTTCGAAACTGTAGACGATGCCATCGTTCGGAGTGTGGTTAAACCCCGAGGAGGTTATCCGATCTCTGAACAGCAATGCCGCCTCCTGAGTGGAAATGGCCTTGCACTATCAGTCGCTGGGGCTTATGGCGTAATGGAGGGTGTTTCTATCGGTTGGGCAAAAATCACGTTGATGGATTTTAAAACTCATGCGACATCTACTGTTTACCAAGTCGCGACCAATTTGAATACACGTAATGCTAGTAAAGATGCAGCAGAAAAATTACTTTACGACTCAATTACCAAAGCACTGGGCGAATTTGACTTCGAGGGTGCTGTGGTTGAAATTAATGGTTACCGCACTAAGATGAAACCCGCGCGGTAATTCTTTGCTATCGCCGTCCTTCGACCCATCTCGCCGTAGTCAAAAGATGATGAACTTGGAGTTCAGATGAGAGAGTCAAATCACAAGTGTAATACCGGTGAATTTCCGGTATGCGTGGCGTACTTGGATTTCGATGGAGTACTACACGATGATGACGTTGTCTGGTCTCGTAAGCAGGGCATACACATGCGTACGCCAGGTCGATTTCTATTTGAATGGTCGCATGTCTTAGAAGAGCTTCTGCGACCCCATCCAGAAGTTAAAATCGTTCTCTCAACCAGTTGGGTCCGAGTGAAGAGCTTTGATTTCTCTAAGAAACAGCTTACCCCAGAGCTGCAAAGTCGAGTCATCGGTGCGACTTTCCACCGCGGTCAAATGAGCAAGTTCGAATTCGATAATCAACCCCGCGGCGCGCAGATTTTTTCTGATGTGATGCGTCGTCTTCCAGCAGTATGGTTCGCTATCGACAACGACGATGAGGCCTGGCCAGCTCATTCTCGCCAACATTTGATAAAAACGGATGATCGTCTTGGCTTGAGTGACCTCAAAGTTCAAGCAGCGGTACGCGAGCGCTTGGAAGCGCTTGCAATTGAACTCAGAGTTCGGAGAGAAGCTAACGATGTCTGAGCAAATCGAACATAGCTGCGTGCCCGATGACTTTCCTCGGCAGCTAGTGCTCGGCGCTGTCTCCGGCGCCGCCCCAAAGCTTCTCTTGATCCGTACTGCGAGCGGTGGATACGCGGCACCAACTCAATCTGCGGAAGAGCGGGAGCACCGTTGGCAGAAATGCGAGGTGTTAGCCGGCAAGGTGGCGCGAGCAGCCGTGCGCAGTAAAGCTGAAAAATGCTCGCACATGACCGAAGAGTCCATCTTGGAACTCTACATACCACGCATGCAAACCACGTTCCACGCAAGCTGTGATGAGTCGGTTTGGATAGTTCGAAGGGCTGCATTAATTCTCGGCTGGCCTCTCCCCAAGTCAACATAGAAAAATGGCGCTCGCACTCGACGCCATGGCCTTTAGACCGGGGGCGAACCGGCAGCTGCTGCCCTTCGGATCATGCGCGAAGCCAACAGATCGGTGCGGCCCTAGGGGGTACTCAGAGCGGCCATCTTAGTGCAAGCTAACCCGGTGCGCCGCGTGCGAACGGCGCGATGGGGCCCCACGCGTCGGTAGCAGCGCACAGCGAGGTGGTGGTGGCTGTGGTGCAGCCCCACCCTGGCAATGTCCCACAATCGCGCCTAGTATTTATTTTTCTTCTGTGTCAATGGTAAATTCAACGGCTATTTCGTTGCTGATAAGAAAAAGAAGATCAATGACCACTTCTTTTTGCGTTTAAATCTAGTTGGAGGCGTCGCACCAGCGTATTTGGGAAGCGCGTACGGTTAGCGTTGGGGCAACTTTTTAAGGTGAGATTTTTCTGGTACTCGATATTCGTCATCTCTGAACACCCGAGGGACTTCGGCGTTTAGTAACCAAGTAATCCCTAGTGTTTAGTCGGAAAATCGTAGACCAGAATGAAATAGCAAAGATCAGCACGCGGCGGGGAATACTTTCTGTCTCAATAACAACTCCTACCATGCCGACCGATGGCCGGCGCCACGTCGGGTGAAGAATCCTACTTGCAGGCATGAACTGCGGACACCGTCCGCTCTGGTCGTGATCATGCTGCTCGCCGTAGTGATAACTGGGTGGTCGTTTTCATCCGAAGTCGCCAGGAAGGGGCATGTGGCATCGAGTAGCTCTCTGATCGCTGCCTACCGACGCTGCGGCTAACGCTCCGCTTGCGGATTATTTCTCTGCTGGTTTCAGTCAATGTGTATTTTTGGTTTACGGGTACTATTTCCACATGGAATTTGATAGGATGACAACTCCATTGATTTAGCTCAGATGCTGCAAGATATGAATCTCAAAGCGCTTTTTACCGAATATGACGACAGCATTGCCGGCGACATCAATCTTGACCCGCTAGGTTTATTGACAATCTGGTCTGGATACGGCCAGAAAATATTCAAAAACCGCATCAGCTCTATTTCGAATGACGTCCGGAGCTATACGCTGAACCTGTTCCACCATCACGTCATCCGCAACCTGATCCGGGATGACTCGCTCATCTTGTCGGCCGGAGTGACGAAAGCCTATCCGGGGGGGAAGGACAGTCTTGCGTTCAAGCAGGCGTGTTTGATTCACTTGGAAAACCTGTTCGTCTTCGCCCATTTACAAAACGAGCGCACGGGCATGAAATGGACTCCTCAGGCCGTCGTTGGCGGCTTGTTTGGTGCCAGCAAGGCGCGTCGCCGCATGGGGACAGGAGATGACGTCACGCTGCAATTTTCCGGGTCAAAAGAAGCTCAATTGCTGGTGCGCCAGCTGTTATTGGGGGTAAGCGGGCGATATAAGACGCCGATGATAGCCATGGGATTTTTCGACCGGCTCTACAATGATGGCGATGCGCGCGCCACAGCAATGTGGGCCGACGCCAGGCAATTCATTGACGGCCAGAAGCCGTTGCGCGGCTTGGCAGAGTCGCTGCTGACACACTTCAAGCACCTGTTGGCGGTGGACCAAAAGGTCCCCACAATTGAATTCTCCGCCGTTAATATCAAGCTCAAGAAAGGCTATGTACAGGCCTTCGCAAGCGCCGAAGTGGTGGGCAGCTATGCGCGCGACTACTGGCTTGGCGTCACCGAACTAGACCGGGGCGCCGCCGGCGCGATCCTGAACGTGATTGACGGCGACATCGCTCATGGGCGCAAAGTGGTCGCCAGCAGTGTATTCGTCCGGGCTCTAGCGCTGCGGTGGCAGGCAGACGCGGCGGCAGACCGTTTGCAGCTGGAACATGTGCTGGCAATCGAGCCCTTCCTGACCAACCTGGATTTGCTGTTCGGCCTGATTTTGGCCAAGCAAAGCCACAACCTGGACGATGTGGCGGCAGCGTGGGGGCGCTACGGCCGCAGCGCCGTGACGTTGCCGGCCCAGGCTGCTGCAATCAAGGAGGATACGACTCTGTGCTCCGTGCTGGCGGGCACGGGCCGCAGCCGATTGACGCGCTTGGTCGCACTAGCCGGTTGTGGCTCGCTAGCAGAGCAGGTGACGCTACTGCTTGCCTATCACAAGGACGTGATGTCGTCGCGCGGCCAAGCGCCATGGCTGGCGTTAGAGGCGGATACCTGCATCAAAGTTTTCGTGCGCCGCCCGGCCCAACCCGCCGTCGAGAAGCGTACTGCGGCCTATTGGTCGAACCAATATTACATTGCGCAGTTCGCCAACTTGGTGCGCGGCTTCCGGGGAGTGCAGGCATGAAGCTGATGAATGAATTGAAACGGAATTTGGCCCAGTTGGGACCGTTGAAACGCGTGTGGCTGACCTCGTTCAACCTGAGCATCGAATTTGTCGAAACCCATTTGCTACCTGCGTTGCTGGGCGACAGCAAGCCACCGGTCGGCCGCATGGACTTCGAGACTCTGCAGATGGAACTGCTGGAACAGCGCATCGATGTCCGCATCTTTGCCGACAAGCGGATGATCCACCGTTCCGACCGGAAGCGGACAGCCATCGAAGTACATGCCATCACGCCGCGCCAGCTGAAAAAATTCAACTTCAGCGCCGACAGCCTGTTCCACCCGAAGGTCATCTATCTGGAGGACGAGGATGGCCGCGCGGTGCTGGGGACAGGCAGCGCTAACTTGACGGTTAGCGGTTGGGGCCGCAACCAGGAGGCGATGTTGTTTCGCAAGGTTGCGACGCAAGCCCAGTCCGAACAGATTAAGGCTTTCTTCAAGCCATTGCTGGAGGTTTCCCAAAACGGCATGCCGCGCTGGACCGGCAAGAAATATTGGGGTACGGACGAGTCGTGGGAGTTCGTGCATAGCCTGGCGGGCCGGCCATTCCTCGAACGCTTGCTGCCTGCCGATGTCGCCGTGCGCAAGTTGACGGTCTGGTCGCCGTATTTTTCCGGCGACCTTGCCGGTTTCCTGGATAAGCTGCGCAGCACGCGCAACCAACCCGGCCTGACGGTACAGATCGTCCCCGATCTGCTGGACGGCCGCGTCCGCACCAGCTGGCGGGACGCGATAGAACTGCAACTGCAGTCCGGTCGGCTCAGCTTCCACCCCAATCAGGTCGAACGCCATCCGAACTCGGAAATGTGCCACGCCAAGATTTGGGTGACTGCCACGCAGATGGCGGTGGGCTCCTGGAATTGCACTGGGCCGGGCAGCAATATCCTGGTGCCCGGCCCGGACGGGTTCAGCGACAACAACATCGAAGCCGGCATGCTGCTGGGCCAGGCGTCCAGCCTGGGCGGGCTTATTGGCGAAGCGTGGGATATGTCGCGCTCGAATTTTTCCACCCAGGAGCAGCTTGACGAGCAAAAATTGGATGTGCCGGAGGAGCTGCCTTTCGATATTGCGGTGGACTTCGATTGGAGGGAGCAGGTCTACACGGCGCACATCGACTGGATCGATAACAAGCGGGAAGGCTATACGCTGACGCTGCCCGATGTAGCGGCCCCGCAGCCGGTAGCGCCACTGAAGCGCCTGCCGCTTCAGATTGCCGTGACCAATCCCAAGCATCTGCTGTCCAACCATTATTTCGTCGTGCGCGACGGCGCTAACGAGGTCTACCAAGGCATCATCAACCAGACTTGCCTGGAGCAACGGCGCGCCGAAGGCTATGCATCTCTGGATGAGCTACTGGACAGCCGCATCCCCAACCGGCAGGGAAACTGCGGCGATGGCGACACCGTGCTGCGCGGCGAGAACAGCGACATCGATAGCGACGCCGATCCCTTGTCTCCGCCGGCGACGGTTCATTCGTCGAGCTACTTTCGCCTGTTCCGGGCGATGGAAACCTTTGCCGGGGAAATCGAGAACGCAAAGTCACCAGATCAGCTGGAGCGCAATATATTCGTCCGGCCCGGCTGCCTGGCCGAGTTGCGCGAGAAGATAGTCCAGCGCGCGGAGGCCAGCGAGGCCAGCACCGTGTACCAATGGTTTTTGGTGCGGGAGTATCGCCGCTTGGTCCAAGCAGCCCGGAAAAAATACCGCCAACTGTTGCAGGTGAAGGCGGTCGGACCACGCTGGGATGGTTTGGCCCTGTCAGCTGGTCCGGCGCCGCGCGGTGCCGATCCACGTTACATCGAGATGATCATCAAGGATGGCGCGTATGCGTAAATGGGGAATGCTGACGCCGCAGACGGTATCGGACTATATCAATTTCGACGGTGGCGACCGGCAGTGGACTTACCGCGCAGCCGATGTATCGATGGCGGCGCGCCAAGCCGAAGGCGTGGCCTACCTATGGAATACGCTAGCCGCGCAGGACGTAGCCCTGCTGGCCGATGAAGTCGGCATGGGCAAGACCTATCAGGCGCTAGGTGTCATCGCCATGCTGTGGCAGGCCAAGCCGGACGCGCGTATCTTGATCATGGCCCCGAACCGAGACATCTGTCGTCATTGGAAGCGAGAATACAAGGCATTCCTGCAACAGCACTACCGTGAACAGGATCACATCGTGCGAAACGGCGCCGACGGTGGTCCTGTGAATGCAATGGCATTCTGCACCAATCTGCCTGCGTTGGTGGAGGAAGTGAAGCAGGGTTGGGGCCGGGTATTCCTGACCACCATTCACTCGCTCAGTGGCTTGCTCAAGGGCGATACAGGCAACAACAAGAGCGCCAAGGCCGCCTCGATAGCGCGCGACCTTCGCCTCAAATTGCGGGAGCTGCTGGACGAGCAGGGCTTTGACCTGCTGATCATCGACGAGGCGCATTCACTACGTAACGTACACGGCGGTTCGCAGCGGGTAGAGGCAGCACGCGCGTTCTTCGGCAAAGGAGAAACGCCGCTCGCCCGGAAGGCCTTGCTGTTGACGGCGACACCAAGTCATTCCGGCTTGCATGATGTAGCAAATATCCTAGGCTACTTCAAGAACGTCGAACCCAGCCTTCCGGCGCAGGAACTGCTGCAGCAGCATGCGCTGCGGCGCCTGCGTCTGATGCGAGGGGCAAACGGCGTTCATCACAACAAATTCGCGTACCGGCATGAGCAAGCGATGCCTGCCCGTTTCGGCGAAGACGCCAATGCAGAACTGTTCTTCGCCATGTACCAGAAGGAGCTGGCCTGCGATCCGGACATACACAGCGGCACACGGCGCCCCATGTACGGCTACCTGGAAGGATTCGAGTCAGTCGGCGCGGACCTGAAGGACAGCAATGGGGGCGGTACCGATGACCCGCTGGAAGAAGTTCGCACTGAGGACTTCAGGCAAGCGGCCGATACGCAACTGCTGCGCATGCTGTCGGAGCGCTACTACAGCGTGTTCAAGGCATTCCCGCCCCATCCAAAATATGGAGCGTTGGTCGAGCGCGTGGTCAACCCGAACCTGTTCACTTCTGCGAAGACCGAGCTGCACCTCGACAAACACCTAGTGTTTGTGCGTCGCATCCCCTCGGTGCGCGAGCTGACGCAGCGCGTAAATCGGGCGTACGACGACGTATTCCTGCCCAAGATATGCGAAGCATTGGGTGTGTCGCCGGACAGTCGCCTAGTGCAGAAATGGAAGGATGACAACTGGAGTCGCGCCGGCTTTGTGCAATTGTGCGCGCAGTTAGACGATGGCGATGGCGACAGCTCTGAAGATGAGGCTGGACTTGATGTGCATGAGAGCGATGGCGGGAGCGCGGATGATGATTCCAGCTTGAATTCAAAAATCGCGCAGCTGTTTGTCGTCAAGAAGGACCTGAAGCGGGGCTCAACCGACGTGGCGCGTACCGACTGCTCCAATGTACGTCAGCGCTTCCGCAAGCCGGAGTCGTTGTTTGCTGTGTTCTTGGAGCCAGCGTCGGACTATGCGGACGGCCACTACGAGTGGTATTGGAAAGGCAAGGCTGATCTGAAGGACAATTTTTTGGCGCCGGCCCGCGAGCAACGCTTCAGCCGCTTCGATGCGGTACGGCGGCAGGCGGCTATGGGCCGCAGCGACGACGGCGCTGCCGCCAAGTACGACGGCGCGGTGCACACCGCCTGGGGCCTGGTCTACCAGTATCTGAGCGTCGATGAGCGGGACAAGCTCACAAGATGGCACACCGAGGACATCGGTATCTTGGAGAATTTCGGCAACTACCTGAATGCCGGTTTCCTGTTTGCTAGTCCGGTGATGATAGAGCTGTACTGCTGGTACAAATGCAGCGCGCGCGCGACCCGCGGGGCGGGCAACGTACAGCGCCGCTATGCCGCGTTTGTGGATTATGCCCGCCAGCGCATGGCCGGCTCGCTTCTACTGCGCTATTTCCGCGATGCGCTGACCAGCTTCGACAGCCTCTGCGGGAAAATCACCGACCATGATCTGGGCGACTGGAAGAACGACTGGCGCACGCTGACCGGCTTGCAGGACCCGGCATGGTTCGCCAGCGGGCAGTCAGGCAATCGCCAGCGCCTGATCCTGGGCTTCAACAGCCCGTTCTTCCCGAACGTGCTGATTGCCACGTCGGTGTTCCAGGAAGGCGTCAATCTGCACCTGCAGTGCCGCCAGGTGCATCACTACGGGATCGCCTGGACGCCCGGCGACAACGAGCAACGTGTGGGGCGAGTGGATCGCCTGTTCGGTTGCGTCAACCGCCAGTTGCTCGCGGGTGGCGATGGGCATCTGGGGATAGGTTTCCCTTACCTAGAAGGCTCGTTCGACGAGGACCAAGTGGCGTCGTTCGTGTACAAGAAGCGGCGTGTGGAGCAGCAGATGGACAACTGCGTGCACGGCGAATTCGACCGGGTCATCGATACCGAGGTAAAGGCGGTGGATTGGAAGGCAGCTCTACGCCTGCCGCACCTGAACGCCAATGCTGACCCGTATCCCGCCAAGTTTCCCGATGGCCTGCCTAACTGGAATCCAGGTCCGGCATTCGCCATGCGTAGTGGACGTTCGCTGCGCGATGAACTGGCGTCCCGCGTCGAAGACGCGCTGGAAGGGCATGATCTGTATCGTCCCGAGGTAGGCGGTAGCCACGGCAACGCCTTATTCCTGGCCGATCCGATACTGGCAGCCCTCGGCGGCGTGCGGCGCCAGCCCATCCTGATCAGCAAACAGTTCTCCACCCGGTTTTCCGGCCTAGCTGGGGCCACTGCTTACCACTTGAACTTCCAGACGCCGCTGGCAACGCGGGCTAGGCTGGCGCAGGCCGGACATGAGAAGCTGAGCGCGGCGTTTCATACGCTGGAGGCCGACTATCCGATGGTAAGGCTAGCTCTGAATGTCGATGAACCGAATAGCTGGTTCTACCTGCATATGAAAACCGACTTGCCGGTGCTGATAGAGGACGGCGCCATCGACATGCTGTCAGCTGAAGAAATCGGAATCGCCTTCCAGCAGCTGCGCGATTGTTCGGACCAGCTGGAGCAGATGGTCTTCGGCGCCGATCAAGACCTGAGCAAGGACGACCTAGCGATCAGCGGCACGCTGGCGGCGCGGGATGCTAGGCCGGTAGCAGCTGCGCGGCCTCGCCGTAAGTACACGCTGTCCGCAGGCGATGGACGCTGGCAAACCATGTTGCCGCAATCGGTGCGTACACGCTGCCTGAAGGTGACGCTGCCGCGCGAACAGTTTGTACTGCGCTTCCCGCTGGACCGGCGGGAAAATGGCAAAAGCAAGGGGGCCAGCGAAGAGCAACGAATGGATGCACACCTGCTGCAGCTGAACCATCGGCAGCCATTCCTAAAGTTCGCGCGCCACGCCAGAGGGATCAGCATTTCGCTACCATTCCCGACGGTCGACGCGCAGCAGCGCGAAGTTACACTGTTGGAAGCTTGGTTTGATACCGTCGTGGGTGATACCATTTAAGGAGCTGAGCATAAACGGATACACCGAGTAGGGTGCTGGCACGCCTGACTATAAGTCGATCAGCTGGAAGATACACTACGTGGTGGAGACCATGCGACGCTGCAGGAGGGCGTGCCGATTACCTCGTCAAGATGCTTTCCACACTTGCAAACGAAATCTGAAAAGTATCGTTCGCAGATGCTCTGCAAAGCGCCCTGGGCAATACCGCTACTGAGTAGCATTAAGTGGCACACGTGAAGAATTGACATCGCCGCAATGTGCTCCGGCTCAAATGCCATCCCCTCAGTAGGCACTCGCGCGGCGTAGCAGGTACGACATCTGAGCTCCGCCAGCTACCTCGGGGTAATCTGCGCCTTAAAGGGCAGGTCGGCACGTTTGTGCTCTGCTAGTTACCCCGGAGTAATCGGTGCCTTGAACTACTTGTCGTCACCTATGCGCTCTGCCAGTTACCCCGGGGTAATCGGCGCCTTGAAGGGCAAGTCGAGACTTTAGAGCTCCGCCATTTGCCCCGGAGTAATCGGATGCTTGGGAGGACAGGTCGAGACATCCGAGCTCCGTCAGTTACCCCGGGGTAATCGGGGACTAGCGAGGACAGGGCGATGCCTCTACAACCGGCCAGTTACCCTAGGTAGACAAGCTGCCGTTTCTTAATCGCCAGATGTCCTCAAATTTTTGCTTTCGACTGATCAAGTGGGCGTGTTACCGACGGCAGCGGTGCGGCAACTTGTTTCCTTATGGAAAATAATGTACTATGGCAACATGAGCTTTTGTTCTGACGCTTCGCTGAAGCTAATGGCAAGCTGAATGAGCTGCTCTCTGAGCAAGCTTATAGCTAAGTCTGATTGAATATTTAAATTGGTAAAGGCCCGCGTTACGCTGGCCTTTTGAACCTTTTTATCAAAATTCTTTCAGAAATGGCCCGCAATATCATGAGCAATACTGTCAAAACTCCGAAATTTATCGTCATCCAAGGTGGGAAATCTTCGGGGCAGCCCGAGTCGGTCGAACCTGCCGTCAACCATTTCCACTCATCGGATAATTCGCCCTCCGCATTGGAGTCGAACCGATTGCGGCGCGCGATTCTCAGCTTGCGTGTCGCTGAGGTCGGCGAAACTGTCGAAGATATCTTGGACGAAATTAGCGATAAGCTTGACACCGGTGAAGACTACGACTTCTCAAGGGGTATCTTCATCAAGGATCAGCTGGAGGTTTACGGCCTTCGGTTCTGCTTGGCTCGACCAGAGATGAATTTGGTTCGGGAAGGTTATTTGATGCTCTGCTGGCCTGATCGTTTGCTTCGGAAGTATCCGGAATTGGCCGAGCTCCACCCACTCGCGCATCAATCACTTACGCTCGGTTAGCGTGTCGATGGATTTACCGTAGGGGGAATGACTGAGTCTGGCGTAGCGGCATCGCTGCGTAGTGGCCCAGTCGCTCGCCACTGCATCCCATTCTCTTCCGGCAAGCACGGCATCAAAGCGACCGGTAAATATCGAATTTCGATGCCCATTTTTTCTTCGCGAGTGAGGGTGCTTTAGAAAAGGTCCGTCTGCGTTGGCGTTGCTACAGACATAGATTTCGCTGATTCCGAATCGTGCTGCACCTTCGGGGCTGAGTTGATTTTCGGTGCCGGATAGGCATTCAACTCTTCCGAGCGCCATAGTTCAATCAACGCCCTGGCAAATTCTGGATTTTTTGAGCTTAGCCAATCGTCGTAGTGCTCTGGTCGCAGGATCGCCACGCCTCGCTTCTCTTCGTTCGGCCGATGAAACCTGCGCAGCAGCGGGTGGTCATCTGCGTTCAGCGTAAAGTGAGTGAAGCTGTTCGATATGGTGCCATCCGCCTCTTCCCAGGTCCGCCACATCCCGGGTAGTCCGATTGGCGTTTCGTCGGCAAGTTCCAGCGCCCAGCGTTCGTGCAGACCGGTTTCCCAGTTTGGTTCGAACACCTTTACCCTCTCAATCTGGGGCGGCTCACCACTTAAGACTTGGCGAACCTATGTGGACGCGACTTGCATCTTAGATGCAGCGAGGCGTGCGCAGAAGCAGCTCATCGGCTTGGGGGCCAGAGCGGTCGTCGCCGGTCCCTCTATTCCTGCAGGCAAAATGGTATGCTGTTCAGAACGTCCAGCCTTGTAACTGAATCTAAATTCGGTAACGTGCTCCTATTGTTCAGACCTTTTTCGTTCGCGACGCATGCAATCACCCGCAGAGACAAATTCAGACAGCACCGGCAAGCCGCTAGATTACCTAGATGTGCTGCGGGAAGGAATGACAGCGTTGAATGCTGTGGGACATGACGGCTTCGAAGGGCTCGTCGCGGAAGTTTTGACCCGTGCCTGTGGCCGGCCTTTTAGGCTCGCTGCGAGCGGTTCGCAGGGTGGGCGAGACGGCGACGACGGGGCCGTGTATTTTGAGGCAAAACGATACGTCAGTGACTTGAAGAGACCCGCGGTTTCGGACAAGTTGTTGGAACTTAGTGTTCGCGGCGTCGAACATATCGACCTCTTCGTGCTCGCCGTTACATGCCCAGTAGGCGCACAACACGCTGAGTTCTACACGAAGGCCTGTGATGACATTGGTATCGAGCTGCTGCTGTTGGACTGGGATGAATCTAGTTCAGGCACGCCAGCATTGGCAGTGCTACTGTCTTTAGCTACCGATGTCGCTCGACGCTTTTTTGCTGAAAATCTTCCCGACAAAGCTCAGGAAATAGCGGGTGCGATTTCTGAATTGGAATCCAGGGTCGACAGCAGGCTACCGGCCGAGATGTTGTCGAAGCTAACAAGTCCCCTTGCGTCTTTCAGCTATGCGCGTGAGAGTAGCGAAAAATGGTTCAAGAAAATTTTCGGGAACGTCCGAGATGCTCGAGGAATCCTCCACCAGCCGGTGGCGCCTTTCGACAGCAACGCCAGCAACTACCGAGCGCGCCCTGCGTTGGCGAAGGAGCTTGCGGTAGCGCTCACCTCGGCGCCAGACGAAGGATTCTGGATGCTACAAGGCCGGGAAGGGGCAGGGAAAACCTGGCTTTTAGCTTCGACTTGGAATGAACTGGCGCCCCCACCGATTCTGGTTTTCATTGTTCCCGGGGAGTGTAGAGACCCTGCACGCCTGTATGACCTGGAAGGGTTCGTCGCAAATAAGCTTGCGATGCAGTCCGAGAAGACGATACACGGCGATGCTGATAAACGCTGGCGCCGTCGGTTGAAAACATGGGAGACATCGCCGCAGGCTGAACGCGTCCGGTTGGTCGTCTACCTGGATGGCATTAACCAATCTCCGGAGGTAAATTGGCGGCAGTGGATTGAATCCCTCTCGTCCTACGTTCAGTCGATTGGCGGAAGGCTCATTGTCTCAGCACGGCCGGAGGCGGCACAGCGCATTGCTGACACGGTGGCCTCGCCGTGTCGAAGGGTAAACGTCCCTGAGTGGACTGAGCAAGAGCTTTCTGAGATTTTGAAGTCGCTTGAAATTGAGCCTAGCCAAATGCCGCCACAGGTGTTTGCTGCGCTCAGAAATCCCCGCCTGTTGGGCATTGCGCTTGAGGTTCTGGGCAAGCGGGAAATAAATGGACTTGAAGAATTGCATCCTGAGCGACTGCTGTTCGAGTATATGAACAAAGCATGTCGAGATAGCGCGGTGCAGCTTGAACCGAGAAAATTCGCGCAAACTTTGCGGGGGCTCGCATCCGAGTTTCTTCGCCGCGTCAACGAAAATCAAACCGATGACCTGCATGTTTATTCCACCGATTTCGCTGTAGATTTGAGTGAGGCGGCTGACAGCCAATTTTTCCAACCGGTACCATGGGAAAGTAATCACTACGCCATCAATAGGAACGGCCTGTCACTCGCGCTAGGGCTTTGGATTATCTCCGAGTTGGACAAGGAGGCACGCAATAATCGTGACCCGGCTGAGCATCTTGAACATCTGATAGAGCCAATTGAGGCGCTAGACTTCACTGCCGATGCGATGCTCGCCGCCGTGATGGTCGCGTTTTTGGATACCGGCAAGGACTCCAAAGTTGGTGCTCTTCTGTTCTGCAGGTATTGCAATTTGCAGAACAGGCCGTCGAGTGAAGAAGTTGTGCTTCTTGGCTTGGCGCGTCGCCGCACTGGTTTGGTCCTCGATGCAGCAGAAGTCGCGATTGAGAAAGGGCATTCTCCGGATGGTGGTCTCATCGGTGCGACCCTCAGCGCGATTCGTGATGACAGTCAAGCGTGGGCCACGATGCAAGAACGCATCGCGACCTGGCTTACCCTAAGGTCTGATGTTGTCGACGATATTGGCGGAACTGACCAGGCGGAGAAAAAGGTTCGAATTCAGAATCATCAGAAAGAATATCAGGAACGGCTGCGAAACCTGTCGCAAGCGGAGAGCGCGATTCTGGACGAAGTGAACGGCGTGTGCATCAGCCGTGATGTTAAACCTTATCATTCGCTGGCGTTCTTGTTAATGCGCGGGCGGGCACTAGCCCCGTTCGCTCAACACATGGTGGCATGGTCCTTAGGGACCTGTCTGCTATCGAGTTTCTACAGTTTACATGACGAATTCCTGCAACTGGTCCAGTACAACACCGAAGACTGGGAGAGCACTCGCGGTGCTATTTTGCGCGCGAGCTCACGGCTAAGTGAACTAGAAGTGTCGGAGAAAGGAAAGTGGGCACTATGGCGTCTGCTGACGTCGACTGGGGCACTATTCGACAGCGCCGAGGCAAAAGCGCTCTCCGATGAATTGACGCAATCCGAAGGCCCGGGGGAGTCATGGTCGTTGAGGGAAAGGATGTGTGCGGTCGACCCGTGCGACCCTACCACCGGTATACCTGACAATTTAGCAGATACTGCAATCAGGTTTGCGGACACCCAACCATCCGAGATTGATACGCTCATGGGACAGACGGCGGAACACCACTTCTTCGCAAAAGCTGCCACAGGTATTTGCCGATTCATGCCTGAGTTGGCCCTGAAAAAATATCAGGAGCTGATAGCAGATGTAATGACGCGTAAAAGTTTGCCACTGCGTCAAGGTGTTCAACCACTGTTAGCTGCCAGTGCGTTGATAGAGCCTTCACTGGTTCCTGCGCTGACCAAACTCGCAATCGAGTGTAGTGAGAGCGAAAACTCGCTGGGCCTCAACACGCAAGACGCGCCGTTCGTGCAGCACTACGCGACTGAGGCGGTATTGCCTCATCTGGATGGCAATGAGCAATTCGCATTCTTTCAAAAGTGCGCCAATACGGGCATCGCTCGCCGCTCGGTGGAAATGCTGAATGCTGCTGAAGAAGGCTTTATCGAAAGAGACTGGAAGGGTATAGAAGATGGAGGCCACACGACAAAGTTGTGCAACGCCTTGCTCTTCATTGCTTACTCGCACACTTCGCTCCCTAGGGCTTTCAAGGAATCGTTGCCGCGGTTGGTACGCCATTCGGATTGGCTAATTCGCGCGCATGCACTCGCTGCTGTGGCCCGAACCGAGGACCCACGCCTCGTTCAAATTGTCGTCGACTCAGATTGGAGTGCATCCGCTCTGCACAACCGCCGTCAGGCCCTGGAGGAGCACGCAGGCTCACGCGTATTAGCTGCGGCATGTCGCTTGGGGATGATTGAGCCCAATGATGCGCTCGAAAGAATGGCTTTGTCTTCGTACGGTCTCATAGCGCGGTGCGGCGCCGAAGGTATCTCTGCTGTGGCCGCTGCAGTGGCCGGCGCATTACAACGTGTCCTCTGTCTGAACTACACCCCCAACTTGTCGGCCATTGAAGAAAGGGAAGTTAAAGACTTCGACTTGCTGCCCCCGGTGCTTTCGTCCCGTATTCCAAATGAACGGTCACGTAATCCGCTTGAACCAATGACAGACGACGAGAATGAGAAGGCGTGTGATGCTTGGCAGAGTGCCGCGTGGACCAGTTACTTTGCTCTGGAGTCCCAGCTTTCTGACGATGACGCCAGATTGGCATTGGACCATCTCAGTCAGGACTGCGTGGAGGCTATCGTCCTCGCGGACCCAGTTGCTGCTGAGACCTGGCTTGGATGGATAGGGGGGGCGGGGCCTACTCAGCAGCGTTTGATTGCTCATTTTTGGCAGCAGCTGGTAATGGGTTTTGCCCATGTCCGGAAAGATGCCAAGCCTTTGCTGGCGTTGGTACACCATCAGCCATTGACGAAGGTCGTGCGTAGCTACCACGGCATTTCAGTCTTTACCTGGTTACTTTGGCGCAGCGCAGATTTGCTCGACGTATCTCAAATCTGCTTCGATAGACTGAACGTTGCACAGAGCGACACTGAAATCGCATATGAGGTTTACGCGGCGGAGAGTGCCGAGAAAGGAAGAGCGCTTGACGACTATATTGCTCTGCAATTAGCGGTTGGAGAACCAGTCAATCTTTGCCGCGCTCTCACGGTTGCAGGCTTCCGCGACGAATGCCCGCAATCCGTCCGGTTGTTGGAGCAGTACGCAGAAGCGACCGGGATGGTCGGAGAGGCACGAGAGGCCGCCTGGCAGGCTTACCAGCGAAACAGATGGGCACGTCACTGGTTCGACTTAATGCAGCGTGCGCCGTCCAAAGAAGCCTTCTGGAGGCAGTCGCGCCTGTTCTTGAAGATAGCTGATGCCCGTTATCAGATGTGGCCATTGAACTCTGATGCTGCAAGCCCGTTCGCACGATTCTTTGTGACGCTGCATGCGGAGTTGAATGACCGTCTGGAGAAGTGGAGTCGCTCGCGTCGAGATAAATTGTATGGACAAAAACGTCCCTGGTGGCTGCATTAACCGTGTGCAAATTTCTCGATGAATGTGCGAAAAAAAACGAGGAAAGTTTAAATTTCTCGATGAAAGTGCGGTTTTTCCGATGGCTTCTAACACTCCTTTTCAAGGATGCCAGAACTTCTCGTGCTGCCTCTTTGCGTAGCCAGCAAGACGGCAGCAGGATTTGATTTTTATATTACTCATGAGTGCATTTTGATGACAAGCCCCTACCAAATTCACATTGACTACTTCAATCGCATTTTAGAAAGCTGGAAGTCAGCAATAGGGCATGTTCTAGTTGAATCGGTCGCCGTGAGAGAGCAAACCGGCTGGCTGCTACTGTCGGCGCGGGTTTTTTTGAGCGCGTTTCCCATGCCTAGCAAGGCTGACGAAGTCATTTCGGTTAGTGCACTTAGGTTCGCCAGAGAGCGGGTGGCGATGGATGTGGAAGAACTGAGTTTGTTCGTAAAAAACTTGCGGGCAGGTCACCTGCTAGTGCACGACACGTCATTGAACTTTCCTGGAAATTCGACAATTTCAGAGTACGTGCCGACTTCCCAGAACGAGCCAGAATTCTTCACGCCGCAACTGCAGGTGCGTTCAGAATCGCGCACTATGCAGAGCCGGGAACTCAATTATTCTGAAATAAATTCCGAGCTGCGAGCTGGGGAAATGCCTTTTGATGGGTTAATCGATGTTCTCGACTATTTCGGATTTGGGCATACTGGAATACTGCCGCATGAGCACCAAATCACTTTGACAATCCAGCCACCGGGCGATTTGCGCATCGACGAATGTTCTTTGTCCCAAAACACCTTGAAAATTTCGCTGCAACGAAAAACTTCGTTCGCTCCTGATGATTTCGGAGTGGGGCTTAGACAGCACCCCGACCCGGTTACCGGCCGCAGGAAGCAGTTGACGGACTCTGTGATGTGGTCGAACGGAAAAGAAGAATTTCAGGATGGTGCTCTCGAGATAGAGCTGGAAAGCTGTGCAATGGCGGAGGTGTTCATTACCGCTGGCGGGTTTAGCGTTCGTCGCGCGCAGATATCTGACCCGGCAAAAAGTCTAAATCATAGGTTTGCGGCCTACCGGTTCATTGACCCTGGGCTTCAGCAATTAGAGAAATTTTTGTACGCTACCAAGAAGGAAGCGCGTGAGCTCGAAGATGCCGTTGCCACCTTGTTTTTTCTTCAGGGCGCTAGTTCGCTGTTGCCACTCCCTACAGATTCACCGGACATAGTGGTAGAAACGAGAGAGGGCCGCCTTGCTGTGGTCGAGTGTACTATTCGCTCTGACAATTTGCGGGAGAAGGTTGGAAAGCTTATCCGACGCCGTGAAAATATGATTCTTGCTGAGGAACAGGCGGAAATAAATAGGCCTGTGCTGGGGATTTTAGTTGTTAATCAGGAGCGCAGAACTGTTGCGAAAGAAGAGCAATATTTAGTCGACAATCAGATAGTTTTGCTGACGGTCGAAGACCTTCGAGCCATGGTGGCGGAGCTACCGTTTCATTTTGAGTTCGATAAATTTTTTGTTGGCAAGATGGAACTCTTCATGCGCAGTTCCCAAAATATCTTTGATAGTTTGCCCCGGCCGGCCTCATTGTAGACTTGGCGCAAAGCATGGAAGAAGGGAACGCTATGACTGGCGGCGAGCAGCCGGCTTGAGCCCATCTACAAATGTTATGCCATATTGAAGGCGGGTGTGGGATGGGTAAAAGGGTTGCGCTGCATGACAGCAAATTAGAGGATGTTCAGGAGGCGCTTACAGGCCTGCTGCCCGCAGAATAGCTTATCTAACGAGTTGTCCGCGTCACATTCCAAAATCGTTACTAGGTTCATCGTCAGAAGGCGGCTCTTCGTCATTTGGCTCAGGCGCGATTTCGCTATTAATCTCGCTTCGTAGTTGAGTCAGCGCTTCGTTATATATTGCGTCCAGCCCCTCCGTATTCCCTAGAATCGCTATTCGGGTCACTGAATCCGGCGAGATGTTCGCAAGAATCATGTTGAGCGCATCCTCACGCGTTTGAGCTGAGGGAATCTCATCGAAGCCGTTGATGGCTTTCAGCAAATAGGTACTAAAATTTGCACTCTTTTCGAAGACTGCCGTCTTAGGAGACACTTCAACCGGTGCACACAATGACGAAGGCTTCACCATAGGCAGAGCGGGATAGTCAATACGGTCTTTGCCGTTTTCATAGAAAATGTAATTGGACGCACACCCAGTCTGTCGAAGCCGGTTGAACTGGTAGCCACGCATTGTATGTTTGCGCGAGATGTCCGCTGACGCCCCCGTGTAGCATTTGGCTTGAAATAAAAGCGGTACGAAGATGGGGCCTCGGGGCGCGCCCCCCACCGCAATCAACTCAGGCCTTAGTGGTGGCATAGGAGCGTTCTCGCGAATATCCAGGATTAGCGCAAAATCAGCACCCGTGACCTGTTCACCGCCGTCGACGGTTAAGTCAATGCTGCTCAGTTCCAACAGGTTGTCAGTACGATTTAGGTAAGACCTGGACGCATCTGCCCATGCGGCACAAGTTCCTCTGATGCTTTCAATGAATCTGCCGGTCAGCACGTCTTCACGTGAATGCGCTGGACATGCATCAAGAGCAAAATCTCGCTCTGCCTGCATTGCTGCGTGAAACAGCAACCATACTGTTGGGTCCCGAAATGAGACGGGGTCCAACAAAACACGCTCCAACAGTTCCTCCCAATTCTCAGAGCGAGCTTGCTTCTCGCTGGCCAACTTCCTCATCATATCTATACGGATATAAAATCCAGCCATCGACAAAATTCGCCTGCAGGCCGCGACGTCAGTTGAAATCTGCTTGCCAGCATCAGCAGTGCGCCTCGTCGTGTTCAAGCGAGAAAATCGTGCCCTGTCGCTTAACGCGTGTTCGCCAGCGCGAGTTTTCATGCTGTTGATTTCGTCCAGGCTCAGACCAAAATTTTTCAAAAATATATCGTTGTTCATTTATAGAAATTATAAAAAATCAGGTCAGTAAACCAATCGATGGTGGACCGAGTCGACGTGGATGGTAGATTTCACTTCGCTTGCGCTAAAATTTAGGCCAAATAACCTCGTCAAAGAGGCAGCAAATTAGTCGATGGTCTGTGACGTGGAACAGAGTCAAGTCACCATGGTCTTGTTGGCCAAGGAAGAAGAGATAGGCTTTCTTGTTGGTTTTCTTCTCGGCTTCAGCAATGGCGTCCTTACGCGCTACCTCGAGCTCGTTACAAACGTACGTGCGCTTCGATTTGCTCCAGGCAGTCCATGCAATCCTTATGCGATAAGGTTGTATTAGCTTTTTGCCTTCTCGCCCTCCACCATCAAGAGATACTTCAAAGTAGTCATCTGTTCGCAGTGGCGGCGACCATCGCATCGCTGCGTAGAAAATCCTCTGGTCAGGGTAGGAAAGTAGCTCATCCCACTTTAGTTTCTTGAACACCTGCGCATAGGTTTTAGTCTCAACGCCGGGTACGCTGAGGTCAAGATATCGGTCATAAGGGTAGTTGATGAAAGTGCGACATATCGGGCGAATCGTTCCTGCGGAACGCTTGCGCTGGACGTCTGTCGTGCCCCCACCATCAACACGAGGGCCGCCACGGGTTCTAGGCGGGAGCGGATGCTCGCCACCTGGTCCATCATCCACAACTACACGGTCGTCAACGAGGACAAGCTTTGAAGGGTATGGCGCTGGGAAGCCCGTAAGTTTCGAACCTAGTTTTTCCAGTCTGCCGCGGGCGGCGAGTTTCGCCTCGCCACTTACGTCGCAGTCAGCATTGTGAGTGGAGCGGAAATAGGGCCGCACAACATTCTCAGGTTGATAGGACGCTGGGACTGCCTTAGCACCACAACCTCTACAGATGTAGCGTTCCTTGTCTACGTTCTCAATCAGCCAAAGCTGTTCAGCGTCGATGATTTCGCCAGTGACCTTATCAATCGCAGATTCCATTTGAGTCCGATAATCAATTTCCACATGGCAATCTTAACAGGGGTGGAAAAAATCTGCACTGTGACGATGGGGAAGCAAATCAACGGACGGGGGCATCATCGTAATATCCATGACGAACTGAGTGTGGGTAGTCCTTGTAGGCGCTAAATTGTTCAAGTAGTGATGCAACCTCTTGGGCATCTACGGGCTTTGAAAATTGTCGAAGGCGAATGAAATCCTTAAGCTCGCCGAACGGTAAAAAAGCCTGAACTTGGACGCCCCAGTGGTAAGTGAGTTGCCACTTCAAATAAATGCTAAGGCTACAATCGCCGCCTAAGGAAAATCCCTCGTTAGAACAATACTTTTCTTCGAAGTCTCGCTCAAAAGGACGTAACCGGCTTCCGTCCAGCAATTCATACGAAAGCGAGCTTTGTGGATAGAGCTGCGCAGCAGCTTCACTCGCTGCAGACTGCGTCCAAAAATCAGCTGCATCAGCTTTCCCTGCGACCTTAATATATGCCTGCTTCGCTGATTTATGAACGACGCGGCCAATGCCCGATGGAGAAGCTATTGGACCTGGATTGAAATCGCTTGGCACATGCTCACCGTGTTGCCAGTGTTGGTTCACCGTCGCAAGCGTTAAGCTCGTTATTTGGTCATTCTGATTAGCTGGATTGGCCCAAATGATCGCGAAGCCCGCTTGCTGCAAGCGTCGACACTCAGCGAATACCCCTCGCGCGACCCAGCGAAAGTACTTGGACGCTTCGAATCGTGCTCGATTCGGATGTGTGACGGCGAACGTGCTCGTTGTCATCGCATAAAAAGGGGCGTACGGCTGTACAAAATCAAACTCAAATAGGTCCAGCTTGGCGTCAAGTGCAAACTCGCCGTTTGGCAAGAGATTCCACTTCAGTGGCAAGACTCGCTTTCCTTCCAGGATGAGTGCTCGAACACTGAAGCTCAAGAGAGGTTCCCAGGAATTCGCGACGATAATGTAAATGAAGTCGCTTACATAAGGCATAGCCATTTTCATCGCGGAACTGTATGCGAGCAATTCCTGAACTCCTTGGCGCTCAGGTCCAGGTTGGGTTTTTAGCTCCACCAGAAGATAGTGAGCGCTACTTGTAAAAAGGACCAAGTCTGGGCGCATTTGATTATAGCCAGGTAGCGCAACACTTCGGTCTGCACTCAACTTATCCGCCTCATCAAGCAGCTCACATATCCGAAGCGCGCGAGCGATCCCGTCCCTGCTAACCGCGTCAGTTGTTCGCGCCGTCGATTGCAACTCAAGGAGACGCTCTTTCAGCGCCTCGCGATTTTGTATGGCGTCGCCCAACCGATTGTTGTTTGCCGCATCAACGAACCAATTTTGCAACTGCTTTTCTGGAATGAATTCCCTGTTCACTTTTTCTCCGTGTGGGCGATTGCCTAGGTGCGCTGCCGATGGAACAAACCAATCCGACAGCGGTCGATTGCGAAGTGCTCCGATGCTTATTGCGTGCCGCTGGTCAGGCTTTTTTCGGTGGTCTAGCCGATACTTTTTTCTTGGGTAATGGCGCCGAGCCTGAGGCCTTTGGTCGGCGATGCGTGCTGTTAGCGTTCGCCGTCTTCGCCTTCTCGTCCCGCTTGCGGAAATCATCCGGAGCAGTTGCGTCGATACCGATGACTCTTAGATACCTCGAACGGTCTCCGCCTTCAAGTCTTTGGGCCTCTCGGGAGAGAATTGCGAGCACATCGTTAAACGCAATCTTCGAACCGGTAGATGGATTCGTCCAACGCCTTCCCTTCGTCTGAAGGACGAGCACCAAGAATCCTGTAGTAGCGTTACGGTGCCGCATATATTGGCCGACAAGTTGGCTTTCTAGCGCTTCGATATATTCGTCTAATGTCCATCGTTCTGACATTTTCAATTCGACGGACGCGCGCCAATCGTTCCGGCTGCAGAGCACGTCTCTGCGCTTGCTTTCCGCCGTGTGCGACTCCACAGATATGGAATAGCGGCCTCGCGCGTGATGATTCAACTCACTAGCAAGTAAGCGTTGGAAGTTCGCCTCCAATGCAATTCCAGCTTTGGCTCCTACGGCGCCGGGCTTAGAGATGCGAGTGAAGTCCACCTCACTGAAGAAACTGCGAAGACTGTGCTCACCGCGCTCAATATCGTATTTGAGCGCCAGGAGGTCGGAATGCACCGACATCGCAAATGAAATCGAATCCGTTACCTCAGCGCGGAAGTCTCGCTCGAATTGGTCGTACTTTATTTGAGGTAGCGGTTTGCGTGCGAGCTGACGCTCCCGCAGCTCAAACTGTAGCCGACGAATGTACATCTGCATAGGGCCGTGCGTTGCGGATTGTCGAATATACTCAAGCACCTCATAGGCCTTATGCGAGGTTGCCGAAGCAATGTTTGGAATCAGGGCATCTCGAAAACTTTGTGCATTGTCTTTCGCGCTCGGACTGTAAACAACCCCGTTTGGGCGTGGCTCGTCGTTCGCAGGGTTGACTGCCCACATCGTCCAAGAATAGAGGTCCTTGAGAACCATGACACCGTCGTCGCCTCTTTGTGCGAGTTGACTGACGTCACCTGTGCGGTCTCGACCAAAATGGGCCGCAAGCGCGAAAATGAACGCTTTCACGGCGAAGGGGTCTTTGGGGCCCCATTGATTCACAACGTCCTGGAAATTTGTTGGAAAGCTCGTCAGCCAGTGAGCGGCCCACATGACAGCATTGCTGCGTAATGCGACTAGCGCTTCATCGGGCTCTGCTGGAATAGGGGACTTAAACGCGTGCTTCATCGCACGCATAGCCGTGCGTTGGAACTGTGTCCGAAGAGTTGTGGCGGGCTTCTCCAGCACAGTACCAAGGATTTGTTCTGCGACCCAGTCCCGCGAAGTTCTTTGCTTGATGAGATAGTCCCATGCGAGCGGGGTTAGCACTTCCCGGGCTGGTTCGGGAGCATCGGATAATGATGTGAATAGGTTTTCCGCGTGCTCCGTCGATACGGTCCCGTTGCCAGTTTCCGTTGCAATCTTCGACAATTCAGAAATAGCAGTGGTGGCATGTGTCGCGACTAACGGCCAGAACCACTTCGGGTAACCGTTGATTTCGAAAGTACCATAACGCAAAGCTTGTCGGACTTCCGACTCGGAAAATTGAGGTAGGTTTTCCCCCTGTTGCAACTCCAGATGCAGCCCCTGTAAGCCAGCTGCTGTGATGTTATAGGTTGTTCTCGGCCCCTCTTCATCGTACCGGGGAGCTTCCTCCCGCCAGAGGCGCTTGAGGCCGGCCTGAGCAGCATCTGCAATCTCATTGCCTGCGGCGCGACGGAATACTGCAAAGTCGACTTCACCGTAACGCGAATCCGTGTTTGTTTGAAGAAGCCAACCGGCAACCCACGCAAGGTCGCCTTTCGAGCTCGCATCCGTAATAGCTGCAAGTCTGGACTTTAATGCCTTCTTCGATTGAGCGTCAACTTTGAGGTCGTCGCTGCCGGAGCGCCTCTTCGCTTTGGTTGGCAAGGGGACTGGCGATGCCGCAGGCCGCTGCTGGTATTGATTGAAAACGTTGGCCAGGCGGGGATTTTTAATTGAATCGATATCTTCTGGTTGATAGTGGCATGCGCTTCTGTAGCCGAAGACTTCATACAACAGCTGTGTGTCGTCGAGCCTCTTTTGCTCAACTACCTGTGCTAATAGTGCTCGGCGCACAGAGGTGTTAGCTTCAAGTGCAGCCCGTAGCTGTTTGGTGTCAGCGCCAAAGTGGCCTTCCGAAAGAGCATGTTGTAGAACTATGCAAAGTCTGGCAGCTTTTTGAGTGTGTTGGGCGTCGTGACGAGTCACGAGCGCTGCCGCTACGCCTACAGCCATTTCAACGTACTGGTCTGTGTTCCGCCTGCTGTTATGGGCGCGCCGCTGTTTTCGGTCACTCAGCCTTGCTACGCGTAACACCATGCTTCGACCCACTTTGTACAGTTGCTCGAAGGTGGCACTCGCCAGGAATTCTTCCGAATCGAATAGATATGGAATACTGAAAAAGCTTCCATCTTTTACGAACTGCTGGTTGATAATCCGTGAAACTTGAACGGCTGAAAGATGGTTCCAGCCCAAACGACGGAGCAACAACGCAGCTAAACTATCTTCGACCGTATCGCTTGTTACCAATGCAACGGCAAGGCCTTTGAAGTCGTTAGCTGTGCCTACATCCAATAAGTACTGGACTCCCGCTCGGTCTCCAAGCAGGCGGCTATAGTCATTGCCTGACTGACGTAACACTGGCATTCGCAGAATGTCTGATACTGACGCCGCCGCGATATCCATGAGCAGTTCTCGGGCCGCATAGTGTTCTCCATATTTAGCAAAGAGACTGGCAATGACTGGCGCCAAGCGTGCAGGGCCGGCTTGCCAGTGGTTCTCCGAGGTCAAGGAAAACATGCCGCGGCCGGGATGATCACCTTGTTCGACCAAACGTCGAATACTTTCTGTGAGCGCCTCCTGCGCGTCCGCCAACGGTATGGCGTTGTTGCGTAGGTCACCAAAGAACGCGAGCGCCTGCGGTTCGTATTGCAGAATGACACTGCGGCAATGCGGATTTAGGGTAGCGAGCCATCCCATCAACGGCAAGAACTCACGCTGCACTCCTTGCTCTCCGCTTGGCGCGACCCAAGTGAAATTCTGGATAAGCCGCAGCGCTTGCTCAGGCGACTCAGCCAAGCTTGCCAAGCGCTGGGCGGCCAAGAACGGGGACAGCTCGTTCGGATAAATTTTGACCTGGTGATAGCCTACGTCGATACATAACTGCGAATTGAGCAGTTGTTTAATCGCTTCCTCGTTCAATATCGGCGTCGCAATAAGCCTCGCTGAAAGTGACTTCTGCGGTATCTCTAGTGACGCCGGCGGCATCTCGATGTTGACCAGCTGGCACACTTGACCCGCTGCAGCAAGACGTTGAGCTGCTTGGCCGAGCAACTCTACCGTCCCAACTTCTACATCGGCGAGTCGACGGTCTGAAGCGCGTAACACTTGGATTGCTCCAACAACGCGGTCGAAAACCTCTGTAAGACAATCTGGTGGGCTTGACAGCATATCAATGCTGGCGAGAATATCCAGACCGCCCGGGTTTTTTGTGAACCCGCTAAGCCCTCGTTCGTAAGCGAGGGACAGCAGCTGAGCGCCGTCGACGTTCAAATGTCGGCCTGCGAGATAAAGCAGCGCCTGCTTAGATTCCAGAGGTGCCATCGAAAATATACGGAGCTTTTCTAGCTCGATAATCTCATCGGTGGTGGATGTCGACGCGTGGGAGTTGGCGACAGTACTCGACTTCGAAGCTGCTCTATCGCGAATTGTTGATGCAGGCCGTACAAGTATCTCAGAGAGCTTCTCGAACACCGTTGGAGTCAGGACGGCCGGCCGCGTGGATAATACCCATTTGACGCGGTCATTGGGCCAGGATACTGCATCCGCGAGGTCCCGAACGAGGTATTCAATGGACTCCCTCTTGCCTGCAGCAGCTTCGTCAAGTGAGTCTACGAAGAGTGTCAAAGTCTCGGTAGGTGATGCCCTCCAGGCCTTGAAAGCGTCGAGCTCATCGACCGTCAGCGCCTTCTCTACGCTCCCGCGGTCGGCAAGTGCTCTTAGGGCGATGAATACCGCCATCTTCGATGAAGCACGCATTTGCGACGCGCAATGCTCCATCTCGGTTGTTTTACCGAAATTTGCTGGTGCCACGACTACGCAGAAACGACCATCCAAAACCTTCGACCAATCGAGCCGCTTGCCTCGAACCTCCGACGCGATAAGCTCATCGGCGTCGTATTCTTTCCTCTCGACGAAGCGTCGGTTCAAATCGAAGTAGTCCATGATTCTCCTGTTTTTAGGCCGGTAGGTTTCGGCCTGACTTATCGATTCAGATGTATCTGCGGTACGCCGGCAGCTGCTGCAGCGAAAACTTCAAAATATTCTTGTAGCCCTGTAGATGTGCTTTCCATTTGCGTCAAGGGCCGACGCTGGTGTTCAAGCAAGATGCTATTCTAGGCTTCGTTTGCCTCATATGGCTAGAATCGCATGGCCGATAAGGCGAAAATATCGGTCAACTGACTTTCGTATGGGTGTAGTTCAGAACACGTAAACACGGGCCTCATGGACAAGAAACTAAAAAGACTAATCTCGGATTATCAAACTAGCGTGCGCTCTGCCGTCGAGCTCATGCATCGCTCCGGGATACCGCTTCCAATCACCGCCGGCGGTTGGGTTCGGACCGACATTCCTTATGAGGGTGAGCTTGATGGAGGCGTGAGCTATCGTAAGCATGGCACTGGATGCCAAGTGGACCTACCCACTGGCTCGGTTGACTTTGATTTCGGAAGCATAGGCGAAATAAACGGATTTGACTTATGGCGGCTTACTGAATTTGTTGATGGGGAGATTGCGAAATATGGATTCGAATCCGAAGACGCAATCAAAAGGAGCTTTGAGGCCGCCGTGCGGTCTGGTGAGTTGGCTCTGCGTGAAAATAATCTTTTCTATCTAACCCATGCTGAGCGGCTGTTGGCGACGGAGATAAATCGAGACACGCCAAACGACCTGCTCCCGCACTACGACCAAGATGAAGTTGTCGCGCTAAATGTGCACAGCTTTCTGGCCGCCGATTTAATGCGAAAAAACTATAGAAAACTTGCGAGTAAGCTTGACAAGAATAAGTACCTGAGCCAGAAGGACGAGGTTGAGTTCCGCATCTATTTTTCTACCTGGTTGGGCTTTCTGTACGCGACATGCGAAAGGTTTATTAAGCCTGATATGTCGGAGTTGTTGAAGGAACGCCGCCCCGAGAGTTTCGGAGAGCTAGTTCCTCAGTCAGGCGAGATAACGCGTAAAATTAAATTGCACTCGAATGCACTTCGAAAGTTTCGCAATAATGTCTTTCACACGCGCGAAGATGTTAAACCTATCATGCTGTTTGCAGCTGACGACGCCGGGCGTCTGTCTTGGGCTGGCGAGCTTCATGCCGCGCTGGCTGGATTTTTTTCGATGTATCGTATCCTATGCGAGGAGCATTACCTGACGCGTGGCCGCTTTGAAGAAAGCCAAATACGAAAACAGAGCGCAAAGAGAAAGGCGCGCAGGTTCAATAGTCCAACTTGAGCAACTGTGTCTGTTGTGGAACTAAGTGCTGGTGGCGTTCCTGTTCATATGGCGATCCCACCTGAAGAAGTCGCGAGCTCTCTTCTGACGGAGTCATTGGAGGACATTGAAAAGTCGTTGACGTGCTTTGATCACGACGATGAAGCGATGTCGGTACTTCGGAAAGATGCCCTGCGCTGTGTGATGAAAGCCCTTGCGGACGGCTATCAAGTTCCACAGCATCGTGAGAGGTTGGCCACTCTCTGCGTAGTCATCTAGGCCGGCCAGGTATTTCACGCTCGGTTTTAGCCAAGCCCCCCTTTACGGGTTTTGTCTGTCAATTGCAGCAAGCGATCTCAAATACACGATAACGAAAAGGCAAACCCATACATGGAAGAATTAGATCACGCCGGCCGCCAGTTGCTTACAGTGCTGGTACAACACATCTCGGGTGGCACCGTTAGGCCAAGCCGCCCTGAAACGTTCATCACTTATCAAGACACACATCGCCATCTCGGCCTTACATGCGATGCAGGCGGTAACCACGACTATGGTCGCTGCTTGAAGCAGCATGGACTTGATTCACTAGGGCGCTGGCTGAAGAACACCGGCAAACCAGCCATCGCTGGCCTAATAGTCAAAAAGCACGGTGCCAGAGAACCTGGCGAGGGCTTCTTCGAATTGTTTGCGCCTCTAGGTAACCCATATGAATGGTGGGAGAACGAGATTAGACGATCAATAGAACCTGTTGAGCAATGGGGGCCGTATATTGTCTCAGTTGCGTCACCAAGTCTGTCGGCGACTGTTGGCCAGGCACTGCCAAAGATGCCCCGCACAGCCAACACCATATACGAATTGCTAGTTGATGTCGGTATTAACGTCGATGAATGGGATGTGAGCGTAGACGGTGAACCGATTGCTAATCCTCGGAATAATCCCTCTCGGAATACCGCATGGTCGTACGGCGGCGAGGTCGGCGAACCAACGGCGCTCTGTATATGGCATGACCTTATTTCATGGAATTGCACTCCACCGGTTTTCGTTTACAACGAAATTGAGTATCAGAATGAGGTCGCCAACGAACGAGCTATCACGAAGGATTCAAAGAAGAAAGCTGGGCTGACGAAGTGGCTTAAGCACTCGAGGGAATTCTTTATGGCTGTACGACAGGCCTACATATCTCGATCCCCCATTCAAATAATCCTACTCGCAGGTACTCGGCTAGGAATTCATGATTCGAGTGATGAGCAGGGCGGTGTGACAGCACGCGAGCTAGACCCCGTTGCTTGGTATGCGCACGAATGGAATCCAATGACCGGTTCTTATACACTTGTCCGCGGGATAGCACCGCCTGAACTGGCGGCCCCAGATGTCAGAGACGACAGTGATGATCCATTGAATAGTCCGGCGCTATTCGCACTTGTGGGTACGTTAGATGAGACCGAAGTGTTGGCTATCGTGAAGGCGCGAACTCGTCAAAGTCAGTTCAGGAAAAGCCTGTTGGAGCGATGGAAAAAATGTTCAGTTTCCGGCTGTGGTTTAACTGAGGTGCTTATTGCCAGCCATATTAAGCCATGGTCCGTTTGCGAGACTTACGAGGAGCGCGTCGGAGTGGCAAATGGGCTACTGCTCACACCCAACTTGGATAGTTTGTTTGACGAAGGATTGATCACTTTTGAAGACAATTTTCAAATTAAAATTAGCCCGTTACTACGTCAAGGATTTCAGCTAGACCTGAAGATCGATCACAACATGCGAATTTTACAGCGGCACGAAGACATTCGACCGTTCCTGGAATGGCACCGCAAGAATCGCTACTATGAAACCGACGAGCAGCGCGCGTTAAGGTACAACGCCTCGAAGAGAGACGCAAAATAGACGGGGAGCGTTAGGGCGAATTACCTGCGCCAAAACTTGTCGGGGTGTCGAATGTACGCGCCGTTGAATTGCTATGGAGTCGAGACTTTGGCTGTCGTAAAGGTGAATGTATGACGGTTGCCGCGGCGATTGGCTTTGGCCCTCTCGCATGTTACATTGGCTGAAAGCTCATCCCTAATTAACCCCCTAGGAACCCACGTGACAACTACATACGCAGAACTCAAAAAACAAATTGCTGAACTCGAGCAAGCCGCTAACGCTGCACGCAAAGCCGAAACGGCAGAAGCTATTTCGAAAATCCAATCGATCATGAACGACTATGGCCTGACCGTCGCTGACATCGATAGCAAAAAATCTAGGTCCGTCAAAAGCAGGACGACGGTTCCTGTGCAGTTTGTGAACCCTGAAACTAACGAAACCTGGACCGGCCGTGGTCGCGCACCGCGCTGGCTAGACGGTAAGGATCGTGAGCGGTACCGCATTAAATCGTAATTTGAGGATGTTGAACTGAGGGCCGCTAGATGTAACGCCGTACAACCCTGAGTTTGAGCGTCAAATGGAGGTGCAGAATTACTCGCAGCGGCTAGCACCGGTACGGCGATCAGTACTTTGTCTGGTGCTGCTCTCACTATTAAGGGCGAAACCCATACGGGCGGGATGCGCTGGCACCGTGCCGACGCATACGTTTGAACTATGACCGTATATCCTGCTAGTTTCGAGCGGTGCTACACTGGTCGCTATTCAGTTTTGGTGCGGTGAAAATGACAAAATCAGGCAAGATAATTTTGCGCGGAAAATATCGTGCAGCTATAGATCAATTCGTGAAATCGACACCTCTGCAGCGCATGCCTACCATCGATTTCAACGACGAGTTCGATGTCATGGTCAATACGGCGGCAAAAGCCTATTCTCGATATCTTGACGTCACTCAAGTGACCAACATCATCTTGGATACGATCTGCGACTTCGACTCGAGGAACGCCGACGAGGATGGCGCTCTTATTGGTGATCTAGCGGAACTTCAAAAAAAATTGGTAGATGACATTGTTGCTGCACTAGCTGCTTTCCCGCGAGATTATCGTGTCACCCTTCAGTTTTATCCTTCAAAGGATTGGCCCGACGCCCGATATGAACTAGGCGATAACGTTGCTTTGCTCTTTCAGTCCGGCCGTGGATTTCTCGAATTTGAATTGACAGGGTATGCTAATTCCACTTCGGACACGGGGGTGGCGCTCACCGCATATTCGAAAGCAAAAATTTTCGTTTTTCTTGCGCACAATTACTTGCCCTTTAATTCGCACATAGGACAGACAGGTCAATCCGCTGAGGCGCGCGATTGTGAAAACAATACTGTTATCAAAATGCGTGTGCCCGACCCATTGGCAAGATGTCTTAATGGTCTGAACCTAGATGCCCACATGAGAGCCAAGTTGCTCCAGCCTGCAGGCGATGCGGCAATCGAGGTGGCACTGGCCGATGGACTCCGATTCGTTAAGAATGTTTTCGCTCTGGAAGGGAAGACTGGATACGACGCCATCGCGGCAGCCATCGAGTGGTACGAGGACAGTCGATTCGCGTCTAACCAAACGGTGGCGTTATTGTCAGCATGCATTGGCCTGGAAGCCTTGCTGCGTGGTGAGGAGCAGGAGTCGGACCTAAGCAATCGATTAGCCGACCGCTACGCTTACATGCTAGGACGGAATCCGACCCAACGTAAAGAACTCTTTGGTGACTACAAGAGCGTCCTGACTTTGCGGGGGAAATTGGTACATTCTAAGCAGGCACGATTGAGCGAAGAAGATCGAGTGATCTTGCGGCGCTCACAAGGTATGCTCAAGGCGGTTATAAAACATGAACTTGCTGCGTTGTTGGAGCATCATGCGTAATCAATGAGCTAAGCTAGATTACGAACTTTGAAGGTAGTGCGGCTCTGGATACCATAGGGAGATTTTGAATTACCAAGAATTTCCTGATCGCCGCGGCCATTACCGCTACCACACTTTCCGCCATAGCTGCCACGCCGCCCAAGGCCGAGCCGCACATGCAGAAAGTACTCGACGCTCTGGCGTCCCTCGGCGGCAAGCCAATTGCAAACCGCCCACGCCTGCGGACGCGGTGAAAAAGGTGCTGACCGATATGGGGAAGAATACAGACCCCGAGCCTGGTGTTACTGTAAAGGACATGACGATCAAGGGCCCCAACGGCGACATTCCAATCCACGCCTACACTCCTGAAGGCGCCCGCCCGCTCCCGGTCATGGTCTACTACCATGGAGGTGGATTCGTGATGCCGACACCAAGACCTACAACGCTTCACCGCGCGCGCTGGCGAAGATGGCCAAAGCGATCATGGTGTCGGTCGATTACCATCGCGCCCCCGAGAGCAAATTCCCAGCAGCTCCCAATGATGCATACGCTGCCTATGAGTGACGGCTTAGCCTACCTGGACAAGAACGCGGTCACGCACGAACACAAGCGCATCGAAAAGGCACTGCCCATGACGGCTAGTGATCCGGAAGCCAGCAGGCGGTAGGCGCAGCGACCCGGT
This sequence comes from Duganella sp. Dugasp56, assembly GCF_047304105.1. NCBI lineage: Bacteria > Pseudomonadati > Pseudomonadota > Betaproteobacteria > Burkholderiales > Oxalobacteraceae > Duganella > Duganella sp. Dugasp56. The sequence goes on along the minus strand of NZ_JBGLYQ010000008.1, from coordinate 36,149 downwards.
ATCCCAGGTGCCGGTGTGCATCACCTCGCCAGTCGCGGATTCAACACGGACAACGCCATGGCGGTTCATGCTCCCTGTCTTCCAGGTCCAGCGCTCATCGACGTGGAAGCCAGCCTTGCGAGCGTCAGCACACAGCGCAATAATGCCGGAGACCGTGCTCGCGGCCTTGCGGAATACCTCATCGGAAGCGAACAGAGGAAGTTCGGTCAATTTCTGGCTGTGTTGCATTGAGGAGCCTTTCAGGGGGGCGGCAAGCCATTAATCAAGAGGGTACACATCCGGTATAGCGCGCCCAGCCGGGTATGAAGCCGCAGCCGGCTAACTCGAAAAGCAGGTAAAAAAAAGCCACGAATCGGGAGCACGATCCGCGGCATAACTTCAGGAGTTGTAGGCGCCTTATCAAACCCCTACATAAACGTATAGGACGTGCGACGGTAGGTGGCGGGGTTATTTCGACTTAAATATGAAAATATATCGGAAGAGTATAAGCCCCTTCGAAGACCCTTCAAAGCGCCTTCAAAGCAGTCGAAGGGCGGTTTTAGCATTCACGCCCTCCTATAGGGAACGCAAGCCGTTTAGAAGCGCCTTCCAAGGGGGTTCTAAAGCTCACGATCCGAATCGAAGAACTGCCATAATATAGAGATACATATTGTGAACACCAGATGAGACGCATGCCCCTTACAAGCCCCTTCGAATCCCCTTCGTAAGATAAAGATAAAAATAAAGATAGAGATACTCAATATTGAGCTACTCTTAAACCTAAGATATATTGAAGTTTGAGTATTACTCTCAGTATTGAGATTTCCTTTACGCGCGCGCGAGGCGGGCTCTTCTGGGTTGGGGCGCTTCTTGTCGATGGCGTGCTCAGTGCCTGTCCCACCAGGGCGGCCGGTGGCCGCGCTCATAGCAATGAGGACTCGTTCGCTGCCAGTTGGTCGTGTGGGCGGTTGCCGGGGACTGATCAAGCCGGGGTGTGCGGCGTCAGCCGCCTTGGTTGCGGAGGGCTCATAGATCGATGGGCCTGACTCTCACCTGCGTATGGTTAGCTTTGCCGGCAGTGTCGTAGCACTTGTCGGCGTTAGCGAACATCACCAGGTCGTCGTTACCCCTCAGACCCGCTTTCGTCAGCGTATCCAGCGCCGCCTTCTCGAGGTTGTTGATATTGCCACGGGGCCACGGCCTGCTTGGTTTCTTTGACCGCCGGCACGCGAACTAGAGGTCCACCGTCACCACGCTATCTCCCTACCGACGCACGTCAGCCAGCATCCTCTCCACGGCAACGGCAGTTGCGGCGCCAGTACACGTCACGGCCTGCGACCGCCCTGAACAGCTGGCCCCAACCGGGGCGAGCGGGATGATGATTTCCAATTCATCGAGGTCAACCACGCCGAGCTACCCAACCCTTGCTGGCCTTTGCGGCGCCAGAGCCGCATTTCCGACGCTTGGCGCCCTTATCGTAGTTGTCTCGGGGGGAGGCGCCATCTGCGGTGCTCGCGCGTGCTGTGGACCTGGATTTTGTAGGCATAGTTGCTCATGCTCCTAGACGCGTTGAAACGACGGCAGTTGACGGATGCGGTTCCTGATGCCGACGCCTTCAGCTTCGACTTAGCCGCGGCGGACACTGTACCCTGAGCGCCGGGTACCGATTTGTACTGAGAGCTCGTCGCGGTCGCTGGTGAGGTTATCGAGATGAGGACCGCCATCGAAGCGCGGGCCGGCGACGGGATTCGTCGCGAACAGGCGACCGAATCTTCGGGCAAGTCGAACAGAAGCTTCGTGACTACCTCCTGGAGTAATGACCGTCCTAACTCCCTTAGGCCACCGGCGTTGCTCGGTATGCTCATCCCCGATGTCCTCCGCAAAATCCCCCTCTGTTTTCTAGCACTTCTTTAAAAGTATCTGCCACCTCTCATCGCCCGTCCTATACCGGAGCAGGAAGGTCGTTTTGACTGACCGCCGGGGAGCACCGGCTGATACAAACAAAACATCAGGAGTTTCATCATGCGTTTCACCAAAATCGAACAGTCGTTCTGGTCCGACCGTACGGCCCGTATCATCGCTAAGACCGGCCCCCAGGGGTTCCAGACTTATCTGTACCTGAAGACTGGTCCGATGAGTAACTACATCGGCATGTACTATCTCAACGTCGCCCAGGCAGCGCTGGACCTGGCCACGCCAGAGCACGAGATCGCGGACTACGTGTCTAAGTTCGAGGCAGCTGGCCTGATGAAGTTCGACGCGACGCATGAAATTCTGTGGATCGTTTCCGCAGCTGAGGAACACATCGGTGAGCTTAAGGAAAAGGACCTGAAGGTGCCCATGGCACAGAAAGAGTTCAATTCCGTACCGAAGCAGTGCGCGCTGCGCTGGGAGTTCTACGCTCAGTATCAGGCCGCGCTGAAGCTTCAGGCTGAAATCAAGCTTGCCGCAGAGGTTAAGGCACCAGTAGATGTGGCGCCCGTGTCGAAATCCTCCCAGACTGATGAGACAATCCTGCGTTTTGAAGGCGCGGTGGAATTGCTGGTCATGCGCCGTGAGTCCAACCGTCAAGCGTTCTGCGAAAACGGTGACGAATTCGTTGCCCTTGACGCTCGCTCGTTGATGAAAGAGCACGGCTACAAAGCAGCCACGCAGATGGTACTCGACGCGCTCGTGAACAATGACCTTGAGCTTCATCACGCAATGGGGCGTATTGATGGAAAGTTCCGACTTGACGACTCTGATAGCCGCGACAGCTAAAAACCGTCCCCAAGGCTCGGGCAAACAACTCAAGGCAGCGGTCTAACAGTGTATCAACACTCAGATCACTTCCCTTTGCGAAAAGAGAGCGGGTGCTGGTCAGCGCTGTCTGTGGTATCCCCAACGTCCTCAAAAAAAGCGTGGAATCGACGGAGCGTTAAAGATAGAAGTGGCCCGCCTCAATTCCGCTTTCGACGGCGACCAAGCTTATTGGTACCTTCGATGGCAACTAAAGACGTTGGCTCCGCTGGCCAAGGAGATGGAAGCATCGGTCGCGGCGGGGCAACGCGGCGATGGTTACGATGGTCTCGGCGGTGGTGTTGTCGAAGGTGGCGATTATACCTTCTGATTTGACCGTTGAACAAACCCTTCGGCCCGTCTTTGACCTGGTTTGGTAGTCGGCTGGAATGGAGTGCTCGGCAAATTACAACGATGCTGCGAACTGGGCTCCGCGACAACTCAAGCCGCAGTTGTGATAATTGGTGATTAATTGTCGATATGAAATGTGGTATGGTCAGTTGCCGCCAAGGTCGTCCTCAGCACCCAATTATTCGATGACGAAGACCGAGGATAGAGACAGCGTCGATGTCATTGGGAGAAACTGTGGAGCAATCCGAAGAGCAATCAACCGCCAAGGAAGCGGGAGTTATCGAACATTCGATTCGTGTTTCCAACGCAACCAAACTGAATTTGGCCGACTTTCAGAACTCCGTGCCGCTACTGCGGGAGCTCTGTATCGTCAATGACAGTGACCGCGACTTCTCGAACATTCAATTACGCCTGGAGTCCATCCCTCCGTTCCTGAAGTCCAAGACCTGGTCAATAGATGCCTGCGCTGCAAAGGCGCGCTATGAAATTAGGGACTGTGACGTGCAACTTGATGGCGCGCTTCTTGGCAGACTCACAGAAGCCGAAACTGCCACCGTCATTTTCACGTTTGTAGCGAATGCGGGCGCGCTCGAGGAAGTCGTCCTTGCGACGGTCGAACGCAAAGTCGAACTTCTGCCGCGCAATCAGTGGGGCGGTCTTTCTCATTTGCCCGACTTGGTCGCGGCGTTCGTCCAGCCAAATGAGCTAGCAGTTGACCGGTTACTTAAGCAAACCGCAGAGGTGTTGCGCAAAGCCGGTAAGAGTGCCGCCATCGACGGATATGCCGGCGGTGCTAAGCGCGCCTGGGAGCTTACCTCTGCGCTTTGGAGCGCAGTCGCTGGACTTGGGTTGGACTATGCGCTTCCTCCTGCGAGCTTCGAGCACAAAGGTCAAAAGGTTCGTAGCCCGGCTCAGGTTCTTGACGCGCGTATCGGGACATGTCTTGACCTGACACTCATGTTCTGTGCGGCACTCGAGCAAGCCGGCCTCAATTCCATCGTCGTATTCACCAAGGGGCACGCCTTCGCTGGCGTATGGTTGCGTCAAGAAGAATTTTCGTCGGTCGTTGTCGATGACGTCACCGCAATTCGAAAGCGCGTCAAGCTCAAGGAGTTGGTGCTGTTCGAAACCACGCTGATTACCCAGCGGCCGGCTCCGTCCTTCACCTATGCAACCGAGAACGCTGCGTCCAGAATATCTGAGGAAAAAGAAGAGGAATTTGAGCTCGTCGTCGATATCAAACGTGCTCGCATGCAACGCATCAAACCCCTGGCAAGTCTTGATAGTCAGGCGGCCGCGCCGTCTCCCGCGACCGCAGAAGAAATTCTGGAAGCTACTTTCGACGAAGCCCCTGAGCTTCCAGACGGCGACGTTGCGGAACCTGACGCGGCCACATTGGACCCGAAGGACCGGCTCGCGCGATGGCAGCGCAAGCTACTTGACCTCTCCTTACGCAATAACCTGCTTAACTTCCGAGGCGGAAAAAAGTCCCTGCGACTCGACGCCCCCGAGCCTGGAACGCTTGAAGATATTCTATCGGACGGCAGCCCTATTAAGCTGCTGGCGCGACCGGACCTCATGGATGGCGCAGACCCGCGCGACCAGGCGATTTACGAACAGCGCTCCCGTGAAGATGTCCGCCGTGAGCATGCGCTTGATGCCCTCAAACGCCGCGAAGTGTTCGTCAGCGTTGACGAAAAGGAGTTGGAAACACGCCTGGTCGACCTGTACCGTACCGCCAGAACAACGATGCAAGAAGGAGGGGCCAACACACTCTTCCTGGCGCTTGGTTTCTTGACTTGGACGCGTGACGACAAGGCAGGTCAAAAGTACAAAGCTCCGCTCATTTTGATTCCGGTGTCACTGCACCGCAAGAGCGCACGGTCCGGCTTTACTGTGTCCTTGCACGAGGACGAGCCGCGATTCAATCCGACGCTCATAGAAATGCTACGCCAAGATTTCAGGCTGAACTTAGGCGTAATCGATGGCGAATTGCCCCGTGACGATGCTGGCTTGGACGTTGCACTAATTTGGAAAACCGTATCGCATGCGGTCCGTGATATCAAGGGATGGGAGGTGTCGGAAGAAGTTGTTCTGGCCATGTTCTCCTTTGCCAAGTACCTGATGTGGGTGGACTTGACCCAGCGCACTGACCAGTTGCGGGAAAACGCGGTGGTCAAACACCTCATTGATACCCCGAGGGACCCGTATCCCTCCACCATTCCATTCCCTGAGCCCAAGCGGCTGGACGTAGACTTCGCCCCAGAAAAAACGTTTTGTCCACTGCCAGCGGACTCGTCGCAACTGTCCGCAGTCATGGCCGCCGTTAAGGGAAAGGACTTCGTTCTGGTAGGGCCGCCAGGGACAGGTAAGAGCCAGACTATCTCTAACCTCATTGCGCAGTGTCTGGCTGAAGGAAAGCGCGTCCTTTTCGTCTCTGAAAAAATTGCAGCCCTAGACGTTGTATACCGCCGCCTTCGAGAAGTTGGTTTGGGTGAGTTCTGTCTGGAACTTCATTCAAGCAAGGCACGTAAGTTGGACGTCTTGAGTCAGCTGCAAAGGGCATGGGAAGCCCAAGGGGATATCGACCCTGACGAATGGCGCGCCCAAGCAGATAAGCTCAAGCGATATCGCGACGACTTGAACCAATACGTGGAGAAGCTTCACCAGAAGCACCGCAATGGGCTGACAATTTATCGAGCTATCGGACAGGTCGTGGATGGTGAGGATGTGGTCAACCTTGGATTTTCATGGAGTAGTTCGGCCTTCCATGATGCAAGTCAGCTCGATGCGATGCGTGAGGTTGTGGACCGCCTTGGCGTCAACGCTATAGCTGTCGGCGCTGACCAGCTGATGGCAGGTCCATTGAAGCAAATCGGATGTTCGGATTGGACGCCCTCATGGCAGCAATCTCTCATTGGCGCGGCCCGCGACGTCATTCCCGCGGCAGAGCGCATCCAGCATTCCGCGGCTGCATTTCAGCGGGCTGCTGGACTTCCGGACCTCGGCTCAAGTCGGCGCGCACGCATTGCGCTGGCGTCGTTGGCACACAGCCTGCCGGCCGCCGCAGGTCACGATTGGGGATTCATTTTCCGTAGTGACTCCCGAGACGTACTCGCCCGGCTTCAACAAGGTCTTGACCTTGTCGTCCAACATCGTACGCTTAACCAAGGAATTGCCCAACCATGGGCAGATGCCACTCTTGCGCGATGCAAGAAGGGTTTGGCGGTACTTGCTGAATACGAAAATTTCCGGGTTGGGCTCGCCCGTCCTTGGTCATTGGATGTCGTCGAGGAGCTGGGGAAGGGCCTGCGACTTCTCGAAGCAATTTCGGAAAATTACAGTCTTCTGTCAGTGAAATATGGCGAGCAGACGGAACAACTAAATGTCCATCAACTCCAGCGAGAATGGGCGCAGGCGGAGCAAAGCGTCTGGCCGCTATCTTGGATGCGAAAACGCAAAGTGTCCAAGGTTCTTGAGGCCACCGTAACGGGTGAAGGTCAGCCTCAGGTGGGCAGCGACCTTGCTCGATTGGTCACCATCCATGACCTCAAAGTTGAGGTTAACAAGCTTGAAATCGGGCCCGCCACTGAGGGTATATGGATGGGGCTGAAGACTCGGCCGGAATTCGCCATCGCCGCTTTGAGATTTCAGACTGTCTTGGCAGCTGCATGGAGGCGCGATAGTTGGGTTGATGAAGGTTTCGATGCTATCGCGAACGGACGATGTGGCCCTCGGTTGGCAGATGATTTGTCCCGAGTCAGAACACTGCGAAGCCTGGACACTGAGATTGCGAGCATGACCTCGCTGTCGAGCGAATCCGATAGTCTTTGGGCCGGCCACGACACGCGCGCCGATTTCTTGACAGCTGCAATGCGGTTCGCTATAGCCTTTAAGGCTGTCCAAGAGCGTGGAATCATTCAGGACCGACATGACGAGGTGGCCGCAGGAGACTGCGGTCCTACTCTGGCAGCAACCTATCTGGCGTTGCGTCATCGAGATGTACTTGAGGAAAAGCTCAGAGGCTTTGAAGACCTTGGTTCTCTCACAGGCGCAACGTGGGCCGGCCTGGACACAACACAGGAACGTATTGCGAAGGTTAATGACTTCCGCAATCACATGGTGGCGGCCGTTGCAAACCTAGCAGAAACGCCCGAGTCTACATCTGCCCTGTATCAGGTTTTACAGCGATTGGTCGTGGATGGGAACGCCATGCTAGAGGTCGCCGGCCCAGTAACAGTCGCCGGAATTCAATATGTAGAGGCGAACTCGGCGATGAGACCAGTGCTCGACAAGCTTATCTCCATTGGCGCTTTTGGCGATGAGGGTACTTCTGAAGTCAACGAGGCGCCGCTTCCGGACCTCATCTCGCATTGCAAAGCAATTGTGATGGCTGAGAACCGATTGCACGCTTGGTGCGCTTGGCGCAAGGTGCGTGCGGAAGCGTTGAGTATTGGCTTGCACTCCTTGGTTATGGCGATAGAGTGTGGCAGCGTCGGCCCCAGAGACTCCGTGCGCGCCTTTGAAACGAACTATAGTCGATGGTGGCTGAACGCGGTCGTCGATAATGAGCCAGTTATTCGAGGTTTCGTCTCAGCAGAACATGAAAAACGTATCGGAGACTTCCGCGCGCTCGATGAGCGATTTACGGAACTTACGCGTGCCTGGGTAAGGGCTACGATGTGTGCAGACCTTCCCAAAGCGGACACTGTCACGCGCAATTCCGAGTGGGGTATCTTGCGCCATGAGATGAGCAAGAAAAAACAGCACATGCCGCTGCGTGAGCTCATGAAGAACATTCCTACAGCGTTAACCAAGCTTACGCCCTGCCTTCTGATGAGCCCCCTTTCAATTGCTCAGTATCTCTCTGCTGATGTCAAGCCATTCGACGTCGTTGTGTTTGACGAGGCCTCCCAAATTCCCGTTTGGGATGCGATTGGCGCAATCGCTCGAGGTAAGCAAGTGGTAATGGTTGGTGACCCTAAACAACTTCCGCCCACCTCCTTCTTTGACCGTGCCGAATCTGCGTTGGACGACGAGGATGTCGAGACCGACCTCGAGAGCATCCTCGATGAGTGTATGGGGGCGAGCCTACCCACCATGCATCTGGCATGGCACTATCGTAGTCGCCATGAATCGCTTATCGCGTTTTCCAACCACCATTACTATGGCGGTGGCTTGATTACATTCCCATCCCCAGTCACTGATGACCGCGCCGTCAGCTTCCACCATATCAAGGGAGTCTACGAGAAAGGCGGTGCGCGCATCAACAAACCGGAGGCAAAGGCCCTGGTAGAGGACGTCGTCACCAGACTGAAGTCGCCCAACTTCCGGGAATCCAAGCTCACCATCGGCATAGTGACCTTCAACACGGAGCAGATGAATCTCATTGAGGATTTACTTGACGAAGAGCGGCGTCGGGACCCCTCACTCGAGCCATACTTCTCGGAGTTGGAATTGGAGCCGTTGTTCGTCAAGAATCTTGAGTCGGTTCAAGGGGATGAGCGCGACATCATGTATTTCTCCATCACCTATGGCCCAGACCATGGAGGTGCGGTTTCGATGAATTTTGGGCCAATGAACCGCGACGGTGGCGAGCGTCGGCTAAACGTTGCTATCACGCGAGCACGGCATGAACTGCGAGTGTTCTCGAGTTTGAAAGCTGAACAGCTCGACTTGTCACGCACCCAAGCTGCTGGCGTGCGGGACTTGAAGCATTTCATGGAATTTGCGGAACGCGGACCACGCGCTTTGGCTGAAGCGACAAAGGGGAGCCTTGGGGGATTCGAGAGTCCTTTTGAGGAAGCAGTCGCTGCAGCATTGTCCTCAAAGGGGTGGCGGGTTGAAACCCAGATTGGAGCGTCGTCGTTCCGCGTTGACCTGGGAATAGTTCATCCAGACGCGCCAGGCACATACCTGTGTGGTGTTGAGTGTGATGGTGCTACGTATCACCGGTCGGCAACGGCCCGCGACCGGGACTTGCTCAGGGAGCAGGTTCTTCGCGGCCTCGGATGGGAGATTCTGCGCATTTGGTCTACAGACTGGTGGATTGACCGAATTGGAACGCTCGAGAGAGTGCAGCAAGCATTGGAAAATTTGCTTGAGCACAGTCGCGCCGCGCGTGCCCTATGTCAGGAAAGTGAAGAAGCAAGTTGTGCGGCCGACGCTGCAATCGTTAAGACGCAGAATGAAGCAGCGGCTCCCACCAAGGTTAGAGAAGGGGCAGCACCGCCGTCTGCTAAGAATGACCACCAGGTGGCCGGAAACACTGCCATTACCGAGCCGGCCGACTTCGAAGCCGCGTATGCCGAGAACGCAGCAGGCCGAGTCAATGGAGATGACACAGTGTTCGTCGTGGCAGACCCCAGCGCTGCGGTCGCCTCAATAAATTCGGATGATTTTTTCGAGGCCCGGTATGACGACAACCTCCGAATGATGATTGAGCATGTGGTATCTATCGAGGGACCAGTCCTTGATTCCGTCCTCGCCCGTCGAATCGCTCGGGTCCATGGATGGCAGCGTACGGGTGCTCGGATTCAAGAGAGGGTTTCCAGTGTGGCGCGCTCATTCTTGACTTCCACGGATGAGGACATTGGCACATTCTTTTGGGCCCAAGGGCGAGGTCCCGATGTGCTCGTTGTCTTCCGCGGTGGCTCCGGAGATGGACGAACTGTCGATGAAATTTGCATGGCCGAGCTGAGGTCGCTGGCAGAAAAAGTAAGTACGGAGGGAAAGACCGGGGATAGCGCCATCCTGGCGATGGCGCATGAATTGGGACTACAACGCGTAAGAGCGGTCACTCGGGCAAGGTTTGAAAGAGCTTTGTCAGCCGCACGATAGAAGCCGTCAGACGAGCGCATGAGTAACTTCGTACACCGTGGCGCACTGTCATGCGGCCATGTGGTCAGAACATCGCACGGCAGTGGTTTGCACGGTCACAACCCACTCGGCAGGGCCTGCAAATCTCCGTCCGCCGCAGCCAGACCTGCCATTTCCTATTTGGCGCTGACGGCGTAACGGGCGAGTGATTCTTATAGTTCGCTGCTTGTGCGGCTGAGTGGAGAGCGTGAGTTCATTTTCCAAGCCGCCAGCAATGCGCCGCCAACCAACAGGCTCAATGCAATTGGATTCCAGCAGCTCTCACCGCACGCTCGAGATTTACCGAGCCGTTTACCGTTGCCCACGACCAAGCGTCGTCGATCACACACGCTGCCTCAAACTCGACCGCTGACCAGTTGTCAACGAGATAGTGCCATGCCTCGACGATTTCCTCGTAGTGCAATTCGAAGGCGTCAACGCTCGATATGTTCATCAGAGAGAGCTCGAAATCCGAGGCTTCGCCGAAGAAAATCCGCGCGTCGATGTTCTGATAAATAAGTTTTACATCTGTAGTGTGATCGAGCAGAATTTCTTCCGCTACCAACCCAGCCATGCCGCACAACATACGCCAGTTCTTGGGCAAATCGGCCGGTTGAAACCCGCTGCGTTTTGCGAATTCATCCATCGCTTTTGGACAGGTACGAGGACGAAAAAGGCCGCGCCAATCGCTTTCAATAGGCTCACAGCTCGTGTTTTTCCAAACGACCACGTTGCCGTCGCCCCCGTATCGGGCGTACATGACCTTGTGTCCGACCTGCCGATACGCGGCCATATGCAATTCGAAGGGAGCCAACTCTTCAGGGGGCGGAGGAATAATAATTTTGTTGTTCATGACACGATTTTGACGGGATGGTCTTAGGTATAGCGCAGGAGTAGGTGTATGAACAAAAAATTGTGAACTCGCAACCTCGCAAGCTAACCGCCGAGCGATAGTCACGACGTTCGGTCCGGAAAAGACGCGTTAATTATCAAAAGGAGGGGGCGTCAGCAAGAGTGTGTACGACCGACGGCGGGATGTTGCTCAATGGAGACCAATCGTGATGCGCCGTCAGACCTTGGATCATTGCTTTGTCCGCAAAGTCCCGCGCGAGCTGGAGCCGGATGTGTTGTACATCTTGATGGATTACGGGACCGTAGCGCACTCGTACTGCTGCTGCTGCTGCTGCGACCGCGTAGTGACGCCGTTCACGCCGGCCGATTCGCGCATGACGTTCGACGGCAAATTCATCTCGCTTAACCCGTCTGTGGGTAATTGGAACCAGAAATGCCGGTCCCATTATGTTATTCAACGGAATCTCGTGTTGGAGGTCTGTGCCTAGCTGGACGTTGGCCATCTTGACAACCAAGTCACAAAACTCGATCCGAAGCGTGCTCATATGGCATGCTATTCGGTCTGAAAATCTCCCGCAGTACGATGCCGATTAGGTGCATAAATGTCCAGCAACTTCAATACCCCCCGATTTTGCTTGCCCATTATTGAATGCAGGCAATTTTTCGTTGTGAGGGCGTATCGAGCTATACCCAATATCAGCTCGCAATAACGCTACCGAGACTCATGGACTTTAAATCCGGAGGCATTTGCATGAGGAAAAATATCAGTAAGATCAAAGAGTTAAAACTACCCCGTTATTATGGCGTTATTTCTAATAACGTCGTAAATCACAGATACAGCGGCGTCTTTGCGAGCTCCACTTCACAGGAGCTCATAATGGCAATTCCTTACAGCGATCTTATCGAGAAGATCAAGTCTCACGTCGGCTTTGACACGGAGGATAATTTTTCCGCGTTGCAACAGTTCCGTAACTATCTCAGCGCTTTGAATGGCTACCTGGCGTTTTGCGGCAAAACCGTCGATGCAAACGTTGGATTCGAGCTGTCTACCAAGTTTGATGAACGTCTTCCTAAATATTTGGCCAGCCTCGAGGTGGCCCCGAGGACCCGCGCCGACCGAGCTACGCAGCTCCGGGCAATTCAGCGGATATATCAACAGGGGGTTGCTCAACGCCCGCGCCAGCAAGTCCAGGGGACAGGGCTCGCCACATTTACAGACCAGCTACGTCGTCTTGTCGCTGCGGTTAACGTTGCCCCCAAGACCCTAGCGAAACAGAATGGCGTAGACCCCAATACGTTACGCCGATGGCTCGCCGGAGCAAAGCCGCGACCGGACACATTCCCTGCACTTCGCCGTCTCGAGTCAAGGTTTGGTCTCGAACGCGATACCTTTGTTCAACTGATCGAGAAGGAGACTAATAGCGCCCTCGTAACTAGCGTGGCCCCTGCGTGGCGGCTTACCTTGGCGGCTCGTACTCAGAGCAAGATAGGTTTTTCTGAGAAGGAGTTGAGCGCGACGTTTCTGCAAGAGTGGCGCGGCCTTGTTGAATACAAAGTGGCTGCAATTCACTCACTTGAGCGGCAAGGAAAAGGTCACTGGCGCCAAATTCCCATGAGCATGTCGATGGCACTTTCTGATTTGGCCGCTAAGGGAAATATGAGGTGTCCGTCTGCTGATATGTTCATCACAAAATTTCGTCAATTTCTTGGTGTGATATTGCGATTAGCCCCCGAAATGGGAGGATTGTCTTGGACGAATGCGCCTGAACAATCCTTAGCATTTTGTGCCTATCCTAAAGCACTCGAATGTTACCTTCAATGGATGACTGATCAGTCAGGTGGCATCCGTCACAAGGGGCAAAGCGTTTTTGCTTCCTTTGTTGCGAGCCTATTGCGCCCGCAGACAGGATATCTCTGGCAGCAGCCTGCACAGTTTCGTTGCAAGCTACCGGAAGAGATAAGGCCGCAGACGGACGACGCATGGCAAAGGATGTGCGAAAAAACTCATAACTTTTTACGGGCTTACATTCGTAGCTCGACAGGCACCAGTAGGAGCCCGGAGGAGCCCATTGCCAATCTCCTCGCATTGCCCGAACCCTTTAAGCCAGTTCGACAAGCAATTGAGCGGATTCAACAAGAAGCTGCTGCATCTCTGCCAGGCGGAATTAATCAAGCACGCCACAAGCGAAATGCTTTATTGCTAGCACTCTTGCTTTCAAACCCGCTACGCGTTCGATCACTTGCGTCGCTTACCTGGTTGCCGAATGGTCAGGGTTCGCTTCGTGGAAGTTCGATAACCGGATGGCGAATCGTACTGCTGCCAGTACAATTAAAAAATGGTGGGAGCCAAAAACGCACGTATAGCGTGAAGGTAGCCGATTGGGTAAAGCCGCTGTTGGATGAATACATGGAGGAATACCGAGACACGTTATTGGAGGGGAAAAACAGTCAGTATTTGCTTGTCGGTGACAAAAAAGGGGGAATCTGGCTGGGCTTGAGCAGTACTGTTTTGAAGCTGACGCGCCGCTATATACCCGGCTCTCCAGGCTTTGGACCGCATGCGTTTCGGCACCTAGTTGCTACGACTTGGTTGCGACAAAATCCTGGCGATTTTCTTACTGTAGCCGAGCTTTTGAATGACAGTCTAGCGACGGTTCTCGCAAATTACGCCCACTTGCGGATGGAAGATTCATTCGCACGATATGAGTCTCAATTTGCTCAATCATCCTAATAAATGGCCTCTGTATGCTTGAGATTTGGGAGTGTCGAAACTAAACCGAATCTTGGCTTACAAAAATAGAGCCTGTATAAAACTGCGCAGCCACTTCTAGCAAGTGGCTGCGCAGTTTTATACAGGTCCGGCCGGGCGCTGCTTGGGACGGCCGTATGTGCACCGTTCATCAACACGCAACTCTGGCGAGGATGGCGACACCATCAAGACCTTTGTAAAAACGGGCCAGGACACGACGGCAACCTACATCAAGGGGTGGAAGGACACTGCTAATCAGACTGTGACGAGTTTTAACGATACGGTTGATGCGGCGAAGGCAGGGGCCAACTTTGCCGCTAGCCAGCTCGCTGCGCAAGAAGATGCGGCAATAAAATGCAGTCAAGCGCGCGCAGGAGGGAAAAGTGGTCGATGCCATGTGGGGATTGGCCATTGCGCCAATGCAAGCGTCCGACGCGAACTTTTACAAGGCCACGCAGGAGAGCAAGGTCATCGACGCGGCTGCGTCAGCTGCTGCTACAACCTACGGCGGCCCAGGCGGCGCTGCGGCTTATGCTGCCTAGTCTACCTATAGAGCGACCGGAAACGCAGAGATGGCGTTTCGTGCCGGTCTATTGGCTGGAGCGTCGGCGCAAGCTGGGAAAGTAGTCTCCACTATGCCTATTGCAGGTGCACCGATCCAGACGGTCACACATAAGCCCGCCGAAATCGGCGGGCACGAGTCGAACATCAAATAGCTAGGCAGCTCGGCGGGTGAAGTCCACATGAATGACGTTTTCCACAGGCGACGCCGACGCCCTGGATGCCGTCAACGCCACCAAATTCACGTCGGCCACAGGTATCGTGACAGTCTCCACTGCAGCTTGAACCTTTGACGATTCTTCAACGGGCTCAACTGGCGAGACCAGTGCGTCACATCCGACCATTTCCTGGACAGTGATCTTCGCTTCTTTCTTGAGGCGCCTGCGCCCGTGGTGAGTATCGAATTTCTCTGTACAGCTGAACGCTTCGTCGAGCCGCTTGGCCAGGCTCTGCGTGCACAAGTGTGCATATCGCAGCAGCATACGTACATCACGGTGCCCGCTGAAATGCTGAAGGTCGATCAGCGAGAAGCCACCTAGCGTATTGCTGCCAATTTCCGCAACTCTGGAAATGGCTTCGTGCCTCAAGTCGTGCACATGGAGGTCATCGTCGCCTGTGAGCCCGGCATGCTCACACATCCGGCCCCAGGCCTTGCGCAAGGCCTCATTGGTAAAGCCAAATACAAGCTCGCTGGTGCGCGGCAATTCCCGAAGCAGTTCGACCAGATCGCTGCGCAGCGGCAGCTTGCGGGGGCGCCCATTTTTCGTCTCAGGGATGAACGCCGTTTGCATCTCCAGGTCCACGTTGGACCAGAGAAGAGAAAGCGATTCGCCACGCCGTGCGCCAGTCATCAGCTGGAACTGCAGAAAGGATTCGTACATAGGAATATGAACCCAGCTAGCTTGGGCTTCGCTCAGATTTCGCTTGCGGGTCTGCCAGATACGATAGCGCGTAGGCGCCCCTTCAACTTGTTGAAGCTCGGGGGATACCAGTTGGTCAAGCCGGATTGCTTGGGACCACTTCTCATCTTCGATAAATGCTGCCTCCAGCAGGCGGTCTTCTTCATCTGCTTTGAGGCGGCGGTCCCGTTCGTTGAAGTATTTCGGACGTTTCACACCGTCCATCGGGCTGGCGAGGACATGGATGCGCCAAGTCTTGATGGCGATGCTGCAGACGGCCGAGAAGATGTCCAGTTCCCGATCCACGGTCGATGCCGACACCGCCTGGCGGCGCTCGTCGACATACTCAGTGAGGTCGTCTGGAACGATTTGCGCAAACGGCTTCAGAATGAAGCGCGTCGCCGAGCACAAGGCAGAGCGCATTTTTTTACCAGTCTCTTTGCGAATCTTCATCGCTTTGACCTTGGCACACGGATTGGGATGGCTGGCGACAATTTCCATGATGGATTGCCGCTGCAAGCCCGCATCTTCCAGCATCGCGTTGATTTTGTAGGCGTCGATCTCGAAGCTCTTATTGCGTGGGGCCTCTTCGCGCAGGTAGCGGATCATCAGTTCCGCAAGCGTGGTGTTCTGCGCTTTGGAATAGTCGATAAAGAGGCCTTGGCTCTGCTCTACGTGCAGCTTAGCCCTTATAAGTTCGGCCTCTTTCAGGGAGTTTGCGTATAGCATCTGGTCCTTGAGCCCATTTTTACGGATGCGAATCATGTAGTGATCGTTCAGTTGGGACAGTTTGGGTTTGAGCTTTTGCGCCCTCAGGGACTGGAGGTAAGCTTCCGCTTTTTTCTGCTTGTCGTGGGGGAAGGTTTTCGTAAGGTCGTCGCGGTTCTTGACCGAGACCTGGTAGTGCGAGCGATTGTCAATGGACGCCATGTCCGTACTCCATGAAGTTGTGGAGTACCGTATAGATCGATTCCGCAGGGATGATTTTCCGAACTGGGCAACCCGCCGCCAAATGTCCCTGCAAATGAAGTCTGTTTTTGCAAGCGCCACTTTGTCAGATGGCAACTGCCACTGATTTGCCACTGAATTGACTTCAAGGCGGGGTGATGTTGCAATAACTTATTGTTTTACAAGGAGATTTTGGTCGGGGTGAGAGGATTCGAACCTCCGGCCTCTGCGTCCCGAACGCAGCGCTCTACCAGGCTGAGCCACACCCCGACTGTTGGAGTAATTACAGCAGATTTACGGTGGTTTTTCAACCGGGTGCGTCCGGTCCCGGTCAGTCGATGGTCCACACGTAGTTCAAATTGGTCCACACCGGCTCGGCCTGGGCGTCGCTGCTTGCCGGCTTGAACTTGCACAGCGAGAGCGCCTTGCGCGCAGCCTTGTCGAGCTCAGGGGAGCCGCTCGACTTCTGCACTTTCGATTCGAGGACCCGGCCATCGCTGGCTACCAGCAGGGCCAGCAGCACCGAGCCGCTCTCGCCGTTGCGGTAGGCATTGATCGGATACGGAGGCGGGGTGCAAGCGCGCGCGTCGGCAAATACGGCGGTGCGCAGCGGATGGCTGGCGCTGGCCGTGTTCGGGCTGGCGGCCGCCGGCGCACTGGCCAGGCTCGCCACTGCGAGAGGCTTGGCTTCGCTGCGCACCGGATCAGCCGCTGCAGGGCTGGCAATCTCCTCACGCACGCGGACCGTTTCGGGCGGTGCGGCTGCTTTGGCGGCTTGCACGGGAGGCGGAGGCGCCGCCACGGCACTCTCTCTGGTTGCCTCGGCCACCTTCGCCGGGGAAGGCGCCGGCACCTCCAGCTTGTGCAGGCCGAACCCCATGCTTTTTAACATGGCGGTCAGGCGTTCATATTCCGTAGCCTTGGTGGCAGCGGCCGGCACGACAGCTGCCTTGGGCGCGGCGGTTGGCTTGGGCCGTTCCTCCTTGACCTTGGTGGTGGCGGCACCAACCGGCGCTTGAAGTCCGGGCGGGGCGCCGGCCTCGGCCAGCGATCCGCGGTCGGCGGTGACGGCGTAGACTGCCGCCCGTTCGAGACGCAGCGACGATTGATTTTCCTTCCAGACCATGCTCATGACTATTGCCAGTGCGATGGACAAGCTCCCGAGCAGCATGGCGGCAACCCGCATATCGCGGCCCTTCGCGTAGTTGCGCAGATGCTGGAACCAGGCGTCCACGGTGGTCTTGTGCTCGCCATCGGGCATGTCGAAGTGCGATTCTCGGCCCAGCTGCTGGTCAAGCATCTGCAAGTCATAGAGTTCCCGCTGGTCCGGATCCGACAGCACGCTGTAGGCAGTATTCAAACGTATCATCATCTGCGCGGCATCATGGTTGCCACGGTTTTTGTCTGGATGATGCTTTTGCGATAGCGAACGATAGGCCGCGCGGATGACCTCGGCGGGAGCGTCTCGTGTGACGTTGAGACTTTCGTAGTGGTTGTGAAATTTTGTCATCAGATATAGCGAATGTTATTGACCGCGAATGACCCGGAAGATGAAAACTTGTCAGCGGTACAAGATGCTATATTGAATTCATGACATCAGAACGCATTCCGAACTGTTGTTGGGAAAGAATGACCTAAAAACAACAAAAATGACACTAGTTGGCATCCATTTTTGCTAAAATATCAAGATTCGCCCACCGATTCGGAGAATCCCAGCATATGAAAATACGGCAGAAGGTACTGTACGGCGCAGTGGCTGCGGCGTTGGCGACGATGGCGGGCCAGGCGGCCCGGGCGCAAACCAGGCCGCAGTCGGACGAGATCGAGGTGGTCAAGGTCACGGCGCAAAAGCGCAAGGAAGATCCGGCCAAGGTGGCGATGAGCATCTCCGCCGTCACCGGCAACCAGCTGCAGGCCGAGCACGTGAAGGACTTCACCGACCTGACGCGCGTGGTGCCGAACATTTCCTTCACCGCCGCCAGCGGCAACGGCGGCGCCGGGCCGGGCACGGAGAATATCGAGATCCGCGGCATCAGCTCGACGGCGGGCGCGGCCACGGTTGGCATCTACCTGGGCGACGTCTCCATCACGGTCGGCAACGTCTACACCATGGGCACGGTCGAGCCGAAATTCTTCGATATCGACCGCGTCGAAGTGCTGCGCGGCCCGCAGGCGACCTTGTACGGCGCCAGCTCGATGGGCGGCACCATCAAGTTCGTGCCGAACGAGCCGGATTTGAAGGAGCGCGAGTTCACCACCTACGGCGAGCTGTCCAACACCAAGGGCGGCAGCCCGAACTACGCGGCCAACATGGTCGCCAACTTCCCGCTGATCCCGGATGAACTGGCGCTGCGCATCGGCGTGCAGGCGCAGCATACCGGCGGCTATATCAAGCAGGTCGACGGCGACGGCAATGTGCTGGCCAACGACATCAACAAGATCGGCGACCAGGAGGCGCGCATCGCGCTGAAGTGGAAGCCGGTCCGCTCGCTGACGATCACGCCGTCGCTGTACTATCAGAAGGTCGATGCGAAAGACATCGCGGCCTTCAACCTGGAACTGCCGAACTACCAGGCGCAGAAGCAGGTGCGCGAGCCGTCCAAGGACACGCTGCTGACGCCCAGCGTGACCGTCAACTGGGACCTGGGTCCGTTCGACCTGACCTCGGCCACCAGCTACTTCGAGCGCAAGTTCGACCGCACGCAAAACGGCTCGGCCTACAACAGCTATTCGCTGTCGACCTTCCTGACGTCGACCGCCGACGGCGGCAAGGCGCCGCCCGAACTGATCGACGCGATCGCCGGCCTGCCGTCGGCCGTCTACCTGAACAACCGGGTGCGCCAGGTGTCGCAGGAATTCCGCCTGGCCTCGCATCCGTACGACGCGGCGGTGTCGCCGTGGACCTGGCTGGCCGGCACCTACTTCTCCAACCAGCACACCAACATCATCGAGAACGATCCGATCTTCGGCGTGACCGACACCTTCAAGAGCTTCGGCTTCGATATCGCCGATCCGGACCTGCTGCCGGACGCCCGTCCCGGCCAGTTCCCGAACGATAACTCGTTTGCAGGCGCCTTCCATTTCCGCGAAAAGCAGACTTCGATCTTCGGCGAGCTCAATTACTACTTCACGCCGGCGGTGCACGCCACGGTCGGCGCGCGCTACCTGAAGGCCGACACCACGCTGGACCAGCGCAACGGCAACTACCTGGCCGGCGCCGGCAACAACAGCAGCTTCGCCACGTCGTCGAAGGCGTTCACGCCGAAATATGCGCTGACATGGGAAGTCGATCCGGCCAACACGGTCTACACCAGCGTGGCCAAGGGCTTCCGCCTGGGCGGCAACAACATCTACGTGCCGCCGACCACCTGCAGCCAGGACCTGGAAGCGAACGGCATCAGCAAGGGGCCGGAGACCTACGCGTCCGACAGCCTGTGGAGCTATGAGGTCGGCAGCAAGTCGCGCTTCCTGAACAACCGCGTGTCGGTGAACGCGGACGTGTTCTACGTGAAGTGGAAGAACATCCAGCAGGGCGTGTATCTGCCGACCTGCGCCTACACCTACAACGCCAACGCGGGCGACGCCACCAGCAAGGGCTTCGAGTTCGACATCAAGGCCAAGCCGCTGCCTGGCCTGACCTTGACCGCGTCGGCCGGCTACGTGAAGGCCGAGCTGTCGAACGACAAGGGCATCGAGAACGGCATCGTCGGCGCGGTGGCCGGGGCGCAAATCCAGGGCGTGCCGAAATATAACGCGGCGTTCAACGCGGTCTACAACTTCGCGGTGTTCGGCGACAAGAGCGCGTTCGTCATGGGCGGCATGCAGTGGGTGGGCGCCAGCAAGGGTTCGTTGAATCCGGAGCAGACCGACTACGAGCGTCCGGCCTACCACACCACGGACTTCAGCACCGGCATGTCGTTCGACCGCTACAACGTCAGCCTGTTCGTCAAGAACGCCTTCGACACGGACACGGTGATCCAGCACCCGCAGGTGGCGTCCATCGTGCAGGGCTACCGCCTGGCGCCGCGCAGCATCGGCGTCAGTCTGGCGGCGAAGTTTTAAGCGATAATGCTGCCTTTGGATACGTTCAAGGGCAGCATCATGGCAATCACCCGCCTTGTCACTATTTATCATAACAACGCCTGCGGCACCTCGCGCAAGACGCTGGAGGCGATCCGCGCCAGCGGCGTCGAGCCGGAAATCATCGACTACGTGAAGAACCCGCCGTCGCGCACCGGGTTGAAGGCGATGATCGTCAAGGCCGGCCTGACCGCGCGCGCGGCGATGCGCGACAAGGGAGATCTGTATGAGGAGCTGGGGCTGGCCGATGCGTCGCTGTCCGACGACGCGCTGCTGGACGCGATGATCGCCCATCCTATCCTGATCAACCGGCCGTTCGTGGTGACGGACAAGGGCGTGCGCCTGTGCCGTCCGTCCGAACTGGTGCTGGAACTGTTGTAATGTTCAATCCGCGCCCGGTCATACAGCAAGTCTCGCTTGGCGATGGCGGCGTATGCCTGGTCGTCGACGATTTTCTCAGCGAGCCGCATAAGCTGGTGCAGGCCGCCGTGGCCAGGCGCGCCGCGTTTGCCGTCGCGCCGGTCAACTGCTATCCCGGTATCGAGCAACCGATGACGGCGGATTTCGATGCGCAGCTCGGCGCTTACTTTTCCGAACACTTGCTGGGCGCATTCGGCGGCAGCGAGACCTTGGGCATGGCGACGCGCATGTCGATCGTGACCTTGCCGCCGGAGCAGCTGCTGCCGCAGCAGCGCATCTGTCACCGCGACGCCCGCAGCTGCGCGCCGGGCGAGGGCGCCGCCGCGTCGGTGCTGTATCTGTTCGGGGATGCGCGCATGGGCGGCACCAGTTTCTACCGGCCGCGCCGTCATCCGGAGGAGATCGACTTCCTGCTGCACCAGGCGCGGGTGATGGAGAACGGCGCGTTCAGCAAGGTGATCGGCGCGGAGCCGGCCTATCTTGGCGGCAGCAACGCCTATTTCGAGAAGATCTGCACCGTGCCGGCGGCATGGAACCGCGCGATCTTTTACGACGCCACGATTTTTCACACGGGGCAGATCGATGCGCCGGAGCTGCTCGATGCCGATCCGGCGCGCGGGCGCCTGACGGTCAACGCCTTCATCCGCTACCGGAAGCCCGGGGTCAGATCCGACATTCGGACACGAACTCTGCCGTAGCGGCCGCTACGGCAGAGTTCGTGTCCGAATGTCGGATCTGACCCCGGATTGATTTTAGTGGTTGCGGTTGACCGAGAAGTGGGCCAGCTGCAGCAGCGATTCCTTGTAGATGCTGTCGGGCAGGTCGGCGATCGCTTCGGCGGCGCGCTTGGCGGCCGTCTCGGCCTGCTGGCGCGTGTAGTCGAGCGCGCCGCTGCTGGTGATGGCGGCCAGGATGGTGTCGAAGTGTTGTTCGTCGCCCTGCTCGATGCAGCTGCGCACCAGCTGGCGCTGCTCGGCGCTGCCGTTTTCCATCAGGTAGATCAGCGGCAGCGTCGGCTTGCCTTCGCGCAGGTCGTCGCCGACGTTCTTGCCGATCTCGCTGGCGTCGCCGGCGTAGTCGAGCACGTCGTCGATCAGCTGGAAGGCCGTGCCCAGCGAACGGCCGTATTCGCCGGCCGCTTCGATCTGCGCGTCGTTGCAGCCGGAGATCAGCGCGCCCAGCTCGGCCGCCGCTTCAAACAGCTTGGCCGTCTTGGAGCGGATCACCTGCAGGTAGCGCTCCTGGCTGACGTCCGGGTCGTGCATGTTCAGCAGCTGCAGCACTTCGCCTTCGGCGATGACGTTGGTGGCGTCCGACAGGATCTGCATCACGCGCATATTGTTCAGGCCGACCATCATCTGGAACGCGCGCGAATACAGGAAGTCGCCCACCAGCACCGAGGCGGCGTTGCCGAACAGCGCGTTGGCCGTGGCGCGGCCGCGGCGCAGCGATGATTCGTCGACCACGTCGTCGTGCAGCAAGGTGGCGGTGTGGATGAATTCGACCACGGCCGCCAGCTCGTGATGTGCCGTGCCCTTGTACGCATAGGCGTTCGCCACCAGCAGCACCAGGACCGGGCGGATGCGTTTGCCGCCGGCGCTGATGATGTATTCAGCGATCTGATTGACGAGACTGACCTCGGAATGCAGTTTCTGGCGGATCACCGTGTTGACCGCGTCCATGTCGGCGGCGATCGTGTGGGCGATGTTGTTTTGGGTGGCGTTTTGGGTAGCGGCAGACAAGGCGAACCTGTGCGGTAGACTATTGGTGCCGAGATTATACGTCATGCCCTTGCCCGCAGGGGCATCCTCCCCGGTTCCGAGTAACAAGTTTGCCTGAAAATTAACACCGCGGCCTTGCCAGCCGGCCGACATACCACGCCATCGGCCATTTGTGAATAGTTTTTGACGTGAAATCCCATCCCATGTATAATCAGCGGTTCCCCGGTTTCCATGCATGCAGTTCCGCTGGCGCCGAGAGGAAAATTTCTTAACATTTGATGAGGTTTCAAATCATGTACGCGGTCATAAAAACCGGTGGCAAACAATACAAAGTTGTCGCTGGCGAAAAACTTAAAGTAGAACAGATACCGGCAGACATTGGTTCCGAACTCACCATCGATCAGGTCCTCGCCGTTGGCGAAGGCGAAAGCATCAAATTTGGTGCTCCCCTGGTTGAGGGTGCAAAGGTACTGGTTACTGTTGTGGCACACGGTCGTCACGATAAAGTGAAGATTTTCAAGATGCGTCGTCGTAAGCACTACCAGAAGCATCAAGGCCATCGCCAAAATTACACCGAAATCCAAATCGTATCGATCAACGGCTAATTGCCGTTTGCCCGAGAATTAGTATCCAAGGAGTCTTAAATGGCACACAAAAAAGGCGGCGGCACAACGCGAAATGGTCGTGACTCAGAATCAAAACGCCTGGGCGTTAAGGTTTATGGCGGTCAATCGATCAATGCTGGTGGCATCATCATTCGTCAACGCGGCACGCCAGTGCGCGCCGGCGAAGGTGTTGGCATGGGCAAAGACCACACCCTGTTCGCTCTGGTGGACGGCAAGGTCAAGTTCGTAGTCAAGGGCGAAGGTTCGAAGCAATTCGTTACCGTTGTTCCAGCGTAAATAGCGCTACCCGGCTCGTAGTGATGCGGGTCGACTTGGCTCGCGCTGCGAGTCAAGTCTGTAAGGCGCAAGCCTTCAATCGAAAGGCTCTGCCCACGGTAGAGCCTTTTTAGTTTTATGGCGGTACATCATGAAGTTTATCGACGAAGCAAAAATTGAAGTGATCGGTGGTGACGGCGGCAATGGTTGCGCCTCGTTTTGCCGTGAAAAATTCCGCCCGTTCGGCGGCCCTGACGGCGGCGACGGCGGCAAGGGTGGCTCGATCTGGGCCGTAGCGGACCGTAACATCAACACCTTGGTCGATTTCCGCTTCTCCAAGATGCACCGCGGCAAAGACGGCGAACCTGGCCGCGGCGCCGATTGCTACGGCAAGGGCGCGGACGACATCCACCTGCGCATGCCGGTCGGCACCCTGATCATCGACGACGCCTCCGGCGAAATCCTGGCCGACCTGACCGAACACGGCCAGATGGAACTGCTGGCCAAGGGCGGCGAGGGCGGTTGGGGCAACATCCATTTCAAGACTTCGACCAACCGCGCCCCGCGTCAAAAGACCGAAGGCAAGGAAGGCGAACGCCGCGAAATCCGCCTGGAACTGAAGGTGCTGGCCGACGTCGGCCTGCTGGGCATGCCGAACGCCGGCAAGTCGACCTTTATTTCGGCCGTGTCGAACGCGCGCCCTAAAATTGCCGACTACCCGTTCACCACCTTGCACCCGAACCTGGGCGTGGTCCGCGTGTCGCATGAGAAGAGCTTTGTGATCGCCGACATTCCCGGCTTGATCGAAGGCGCTTCCGAAGGCGCCGGCCTGGGCCACCAGTTCCTGCGCCACCTGCAGCGCACCGGCCTGCTGCTGCACATCGTCGACCTGGCGCCGTTCGAGACCAACGTCGATCCGGTCAAGGAAGCCAAGGCGCTGGTCAACGAGCTGAAAAAGTATGACGAGGCGCTGGTCGACAAGCCGCGCTGGCTGGTGTTGAACAAGCTGGACATGGTGCCGGCAGAAGAGCGCGTCAAGCGCGTCAAGGACTTCGTCAAGAAGTTCGGCTTCAAGGGCCCCGTGTTCGAGATCTCCGCGCTGAGCCACGACGGCACGCAGGAACTGGTCAACGCCATCCAAAAGCACCTGGAAGAGAAGCGCCACAGCGAACAGCGCGCGGAAGAAACCCAGATGACGGAAGAGGCGCGCGGCATCTCGTCCATCGATCCGGACGATCCGCGTTTCAAAATACTCGACTAATACTCGACGTCTCCCCCGTATCACCGGCATAATCAGTTATCAGCTGATTATGCCTTTCCATTTCGGCACCCGTCCCGCCACCGCGGGGCAGGCGGTCGATAGCGGCAAAGCAGGGCAAACCGCCCGCCAAATCACAGCACTGAGCCCTTTCATCCGCTTGTTTTGAGAATTGTCGTCTCTATGAATTCCGTCATACAAAAAGCCACCCGCATCATCATCAAGGTCGGTTCGTCGCTGGTCACCAACGACGGCCGCGGCCTCGATCACGCCGCCATCGCGCGCTGGGCCGCGCAGATCGCCGGCCTGCGGGCCTTGGGCAAGGAAGTGGTGCTGGTGTCGTCCGGCGCCATCGCCGAGGGCATGCTGCGCCTCGGCTTCGAGCAGCGTCCGACCGACATCCACGAACTGCAGGCCTGCGCCGCCGTCGGCCAGATGGGGTTGGCGCAAATTTACGAGACCAGCTTCCGCGCGCACCAGCTGGGCACCGCGCAGGTGCTGCTGACGCACGCCGACCTGGCCGACCGCGAACGCTACCTGAACGCCCGCTCGACCTTGACCACCTTGCTGCGGCTGGGCGTGGTGCCGATCATCAACGAGAACGACACCGTCGTCACCGACGAGATCAAGTTCGGCGACAACGACACCCTGGGCGCGCTGGTCGCCAACCTGATCGAGGCCGACGCGCTGATCATCCTGACCGACCAGCATGGCCTGTACAGCGCCGATCCGCGCAAGGATCCAACGGCGACGCTGATCCAGCAGGGCCGCGCCGGCGACCTGGCGCTGGAGGCGATGGCCGGCGGCGCGGGCAGCAGCCTGGGTCGCGGCGGCATGCTGACCAAGATCCTGGCGGCCAAGCGCGCCGCCAAGTCGGGCGCGCACACGGTGATCGCCTACGGCCGCGAAGACAATGTGCTGGAGCGCCTGGCCAGCGGCGAATCCATCGGCACCGAACTGGCGGCGCAGACCGGCCACCTGACGGCGCGCAAGCAGTGGATGGCCGACCACCTGCACACGGCCGGCCGGGTAGTGCTGGACGCGGGCGCGGTGCAGAAGCTGACCAAGGACGGCAAGTCGCTGCTGCCGATCGGCGTGGTGGAAGTCAAGGGGGAATTTGGCCGCGGCGCCGTCATCACCTGCATCGGCGAGAACGGCGAGCCGGTGGCGCGCGGACTGTCGAACTACACCAGCGCCGAGACGCGCCGCATCATGCGCAAGCCGTCAAGCGAGATCGAAGCCATCCTCGGCTTCGTCGAAGGCAAGGAACTGATCCACCGCGACAACCTGGTGCTGGTCTAATCCGGGGCAAATCCGGGGTCAGATCCGACATTTGGACACGAGCTCTACCGTTGCGACCGCAACGGTAGAGCTCGTGTCCAAATGTCGGATCTGACCCCGGATTAAACGCCGTCCGGCGCCGGCGTCTTCGAGCGGTAGTCGCACAGGTCGAGCTGCATGCAGTTCCAGCACTCGGGCTTGCGCGCCTTGCAGGTGTAGCGGCCGTGCAGGATCAGCCAGTGGTGGGCGTCGTGCAGGAATTCCTTCGGCACGAACTTGAGCAGCTTCTGCTCGACGATCTCCACGTTCTTGCCCGGCGCCAGGCCGGTGCGGTTGGAGACGCGGAAGATGTGCGTGTCCACCGCCATCGTCGGTTCGCCGAAGGCCGTGTTCATCACCACGTTGGCGGTCTTGCGGCCCACGCCGGGCAGCGCCTCCAGCGACTCGCGGTCGCGCGGCACTTCGCCGCCGTGCAGCTCCACCAGCATCCGGCACGTCGCCATGACGTTCTTCGCCTTGGTCTTGTACAGTCCTATGGTCTGGATGTAGGCCTTCAGTTCCTCTTCGCCCAGGTCCAGTATCGCCTGCGGCGTGTTCGCCACCGGATACAGCTTGCGCGTGGCCTTGTTGACGCCGACGTCGGTCGCCTGCGCCGACAGCAGCACGGCGATCAGCAATTCAAACGGCGAGGTGTATTCAAGTTCGGTTTCAGGCTTGGGATTGGCGGCGCGGAAGCGCACGAACATTTCGTAGCGTTTGGCTGGATTCATTGAGCGTCTTGTTCTCTCTTGAGTCGCGCGCGTTCCATCGCGGCGGCGATGATGGCGCGCTTGCGTTCCTTCTCGGCTTCACCGGCGGCGTCGGCCGGATCGAGCGCCTGCACCGCCTTCATCTTGGCTTCGGCCTTGGCGGCCAGGCGGGCGTCGTTCTCGTCCTTCTCGCGCTTCAGGCGGAAGGCGCGGAAGTCGTGGCGTTCGCGGGCGGCGTCGGCGTCGGGCTGGCTCCAGGCGGCCCAGCCGGTGGTCTCGGTGACCGGGTACATGACGATGCAGTCGACCGGGCAGGGATGGACGCACAGGTCGCAGCCGGTGCACAGGTCGGGCACGACGGTGTGCATCAGTTTGGCGGCGCCGACGATGGCGTCCACCGGGCACGCCTGGATGCACAGCGTGCAGCCTATGCACAGCGATTCGTCGATGTAGGCCACCGCGCGCGGGCGCTCCAGGCCGTTGACGGGATTGAGCGGAATGATCTTGTGGCCGGTGACCGACGACAGCCGCGCGATGCCTTCGGCGCCGCCCGGCGGGCACTGGTTGATCGCGGCCGCGCCGGCGGCGATCGCCTCGGCGTACGGACGGCAGCCGTCATAGCCGCACTTGGTGCACTGCGTCTGCGGCAGGACGTCTTCGATGCGGTCGGCAAGTGTGTTGGAGGTCGGCACGGCGGAATGGATGGCGATAAGCCTGACAATAAAGCGTCATTATCCGATATCTGCGCCGGCCGGGCCGAAAAACCTTGTCAGGCGCGCGGTTTCGCCGGCCACACGCGGCGCACGGTCTGCCGCTCCAGTTCCTCCGCGTGCAGGCTCAGCGCCGGCTTGATCAAGTCGCTGCGGCTGACGATGCCGATCAGCCGGCGCGACCGGGCGTCGCTGACCACCGGCAGCCGCTCCAGCTGGTGCACGGCCAGCCGCGTGGCCAGCGCGCGGCAGGTTTCGTCGGCCAGCGCGAAGATCGGCGCGTTGACGCCGAACAGCTCGCCCACGCGCGCGGCGCCGGCGGCGCGCGCGCTGCTTTCGATGCCGGCGCGGTCCAGCATGCCCACCAGCGCGCCGTCGCGCACCACCGGGAAGGCGCGGTGGCGCTGGTCCGCGCCGAAGTGGCTGGCCAGCACGTCGGCGATCAGCGCCTGCGCGTCGATGCTGGTTGCCGTCGCCGTCATCACCTCGGCCACGCTGTGGCGCTCCATCGGATCGATGCCGTATTCGCGGTAGATGTGGTGGCCGCGGCGGGCGATCTTCTCGGTCAGGATGGAGCGGTGCATGGTGATGACGGTGAAGGCGTAGGCCACGGTCGACGTGGCCAGCACCGGCAGCAGCGCGTTGACGTCGTGCGTCAGCTCGAACGCGAACACCACCGCCATCACGGGCGCGCGCATCATGCCGCCCAGGGTGGCGGCCATGAACACCAGCGGCCACACGGCCGGCTCGCCGCCGGGCAGGTAGGGGCCGACCAGGGCGCCCAGGCCGGCGCCCAGCATCAGCAGCGGCGCCAGCACGCCGCCGGACGTGCCCGAGCCCAGCGCCAGCAGCCAGATCACGGCCTTGACCACCAGCACGCTGGCGATGACGCCGGCGGCCAGATGGTTGTTGAGCAGGTCGGCGATCACGTCGTAGCCCACGCCCAGCGCGCGCGGCTGCAGGTAGCCGCCGATGCCGACCGCCAGCCCGCCGATGGCCGGCCACCACATCCAGTGCACCGGCAGCTTGTGGAAGCCGTCCTCGACCCGGTACAGCGCGGTCGACAGCACCCAGGCCAGCGCGCCGCACAGCAGGCCGCCGACCAGGCAGGACAGCAGCGCCGACGGCGGCAGCACCGCCGTATGCAGCGGGAACAGCGGGCCGCTCTCGATCAGCAGCGGACGCAGGAAGCCGGCCACCGCGCAGGCCACGGCCACCGGCGCCAGGCTGCGCGGGCGCAGTTCGAACAGCAGCAGCTCCACCGCCAGCAGCAGCGCGGCGATCGGCGTGCCGAACACCGCCGTCATGCCGGCCACGGCGCCGGCCACCAGCAGCGCCTTGCGCTCGGCGCCGCTCAGGTGGAAGTGCTGGGCGATCAGCGAGCCGACCGCGCCGCCGGTCATGATGATCGGGCCTTCGGCGCCGAACGGGCCGCCGCTGCCGATGGCGATGCCCGAGGCCAGCGGCTTGAGCACGGCCACCTTGGGCGACATCGTGCTGCTCTTGAACAGGATCGCCTCGATCGCTTCCGGAATGCCGTGGCCGCGTATCGCCTCGGAGCCGTAGCGCGCGATCAGGCCGATGACCAGGCCGCCGATCACCGGCACCGCGATCACCCACAGGCCCAGCGTGTTGGCGGCGGGCGAGGTGAAGCTGGTCGACAGCTTCTGGAAGAAGAACAGGTTGGTGAAGAAGCGGATCGCGTGCAGCAGCAGGTCGGCGGTCACGGTGCTGAGCGCGCCGACCACGGCGGCGATGCTGGCGATCAGGATCAGCCGGGAGTTGCCGTCGAAGTCGCGGCGGGAGTCGTAGGGTTTATTCATGGCGCAGTCGTGGGATGGTGAAGACGCCGTCCAGCGACAGCAGTTCGATGCGGTGCTGTTCGGCCAGCTGGGCGAGGATGGTTTCGCCTTCGCGCAACAGGTGGATTTCCACGCGGCGGCGGTCGATGGCGCTGTTGCGGCGCTCGACCAGGCCCATCGCCTCGCAGCGCGAGACCAGCGCCACCACGCCGTGGTGCTTGGCCTGCAGGCGCTCGGCCAGCTCGCCCACGGTGGCCCAGTCGCGGCCCGGGTAGCCCTTGATGTGCAGCAGCAGCAGGTACTGCAGCGGCGTGATGCCGTGGGCTTGCACCACGTCTTCGGAAAAGCGCTCGAAACGGCGCATCTGGAAACGGAATTCGGAGAGCGCGGCGAAGTCGGACTTGCTCAGCGCGGGAGGGGATTTGGCGGTCATGACCCAAATATATCACGTCGTGATATATTTGGGGATATCTTGCCGGGCTCTGCCAGGCTTAACCGCCGATGGTCAGCGACAGCGTGGTGCTGCTGTAGACCGGGGTGACGTTGGCGTAGCCGTCCACCGTGACGGTGGCGAACTTGCCCTTGAGGCTGCCCGCCGTCAGCACGGTCAGGCTGTCGCCGGCCTTGGGCTTGTAGCCGTTGGCGAACTTCACGCGCAGCGTGCCGCCGGCGATGGTGGCGGTGCCGGTCACCGTCATGCTGCCCTGCGCGCCGCCGCCGATGTCCAGCTCCAGCGTGGTGCTGCCGCTCAGCTGCGTGTATTTGCCGGCCAGCTTCAGGGCCGCCGGCGCGTTGGCGATCAGCGTGCCGCCGCTGACATAGACATCGCCGCTGCCGAAGGCGGTGGCCGAGTCGCCCTGCAGCGCGCCGGCCGTCAGTTCGGTGCCGCCGGTCCAGCTGTTGTTGCCGGCCAGCTTGAGCGTGCCGCTGCCTTGCTTGACCAGCTTGCCGGTGCCGCCGATGTCGTTGCGCCAGCGGTCGGCCGCGTTGAAGCCGCCCTTGGCCGCGTCCATGCTCAGCACCACGTTGCCGCTGAAGGCGCCGTAGCCGTCGGCCGCCGCGAACAGGTTCAACCGGCCCCAGCCTTCGGGATCGTCCATCACCGGATAGCCGGACGGCAGCGCCGTGGTCTTCAGCACCACGCGGCGCTGGGCGTCGCTCAGGTAGGGCTGGCGGGTTTCCAGCAGCACTTCCGCGCCCTTCGGCACGGTGGCTGCGGCGGTGGTGGCGCCGATCGGCGCGAAACCGTAGGTGCTGCGGCGCAGGTAGTTGGCCTTGTTGGCGGCGTAGTCGGCAAAGCGGTCGCTGGCGACGGTGCCCGATTGCGCGTAGGCGGCGAAGGTGTCGGCCGTGGTCGAGGTGGCGGCCATCAGCGTGGCGTGGGCCTGCGCGACGGCGGCGGCTTTCTTGGCCGCGTTGGCGGCGTCGGCCAGGTTGGCGGCGGCGCTGGCCTGGCCGAGGATGCGGCCGCTCAGCACGTCCAGCGGCGAGTGCATGCCGGCCAGGATGCGCGATTCGCCCAGCTCCAGGCCGCGGCTGATGAGTTCCTGGTAGCGCTCCGGCAGCGCGTAGGCCATCGCCACCGCGTCGCGCGTCGCCTCGGCCGAGTGGCCGCTGGTGAAGCCGCCGTCGATGGTCGGGGTGGCGCTCTTGGCCGGCACCAGCGCCGGCAGCACTTGCACGGCGCTGCTCCAGCGGTAGGGGCGGGCGTATTTGTAGAAGCGCTTGGCCGGCTCGGTCGAGGCGTTGTTGCCGACCAGGTTGACCAGGTCGACCACGCTGCCGAAGCCGGCGTTGGCGCTGCCGCCCACGCCGGTGTTGTTGCCGCCGTCGTTGTACAGCACGCTGGTGGCGTCGGCCGCGACCGCGGTGATGGTGGTGGTCTGCTGCGCGGCCGCGCGCCAGGCGGCGGTCAGCGGGCCCAGGCCGTCGGTGACGCTGTAGCCCTTGCCGCGGCGGTCGTCCAGGTAGGCTTGCGTGGCCTGCGCGGCGCTGCGGTTGGCGGTGGCGTTGACCACGTAGGCGATGTTGGCCGCGTGCACGGCGGCGTTGACGATGGTGCCGTCCGGGTTGCCGTCGTTGGGCACGCCGCTCCAGGTCGAGGCGGTCACGGCAGGGAAGCCGTCCACGGCCGGCGCGGTCACGCCGGCGTCGACGATCTCGGTCAGCGGTTTCCATACCGCGAGGAAGCCGCCCAGCACGCGCACGCCGGCGTTGGTGGCCAGCGTGGCGTAGCGGGCGTCGCCGCGCTGGTTGGTGGCGGCGGTGTCGACAAAGGCGGTGGCGGCCGGCACGGCGACCACTTCCGCCGCGCCCTGGTCGGCCGGCGCGGCCGGAATGAGCAGCGGCTGGTCTTCGGAATTTGAACCGCAGGCGCTCAGGGCGAGGGCGACGCTGAAGGCCAGCACGAGCGGGCGCGTAGGGGCGAAATGCATGGCGAAAAATCCGTAGTCAGTGAGAAAGCGTTACAGACTAGGGATGCCGTGTGACGCGCTGATTACGCGATGCCGCTGGAAGCGCTATCTGCGAAAAATTATTATGCGCTTGGTGAAAAACATAAAGGGCCCATGCAACACATGGGCCCTTCAGGATGAGGCGGGGAGGAGGGGCTGGACTCAGCCGTGCTTCTTGATGAACTCGGTGATCTTCGGGCACACCATTTCGCGCCAGCGGCGGCCGGAGAAGATGCCGTAGTGGCCGGCGCCTGGCGCCACGAAGTCCTGCTGCATGTCGGCCGGAATGCCGCTGCACAGGTCATGCGCGGCCTGGGTCTGGCCGGCGCCGGAGATGTCGTCCAGCTCGCCTTCGACGGTGAACAGCGCCACCGTGGTGATGTCCTGCGGACGCACCAGCTTGCCGCCGATCTTCCACGTCCCCTTGGGCAGCGCGAAGTCCTGGAACACGGTCTTGATGGTGTCCAGGTAGTACTCGGCCGGCATGTCCAGCACGGCGTTGTATTCGTCGTAGAACCTGCGGTGGCTTTCCGCCGTTTCCTCGTCGCCTTCGACCAGGTGCATGTAGAACTCGCGGTGGCTCTGCGCGTGGCGGCCCGGGTTCATCGCGATGAAGCCGGCGTGCTGCAGGAAGCCGGGGTAGACCTTGCGGCCAAAGGCCGGGTAGTTCGGCGGCACGGCGTAGATCACGGTGTTTTCAAACCACGAGAATTTCTTTTCGGTGGCCAGGTTGTTGACCTGCGTCGGCGAACGGCGCGGGTCGATCGGGCCGCCCATCATGGTCATGGTCTTCGGCAGCTTGGGGTCTTTTTCCGTCGCCATCAGCGAGATCGCCGCCAGCACCGGCACGGTGGGCTGGCACACCGAGATCACGTGCACGTCGGGGCCGAGCGCGCGGATGAAGTCCTGCACGTAGAAGACGTAGTCGTCCAGGTGGAACGCGCCTTCCGACAGCGGCACCATGCGCGCGTCGGTCCAGTCGGTGATGAAGACGTCATGCTCGTGCAGCAGGCCGCGCACGGTGTCGCGCAGCAGCGTCGAGTGGTGGCCGGACAGCGGCGCCACCAGCAGCACGGTCGGCTGGTTCAGCGCCTTGGTCTGTTTGGCGTCCAGGTCCTTCTTGAAATGGATCAGGCGGCAGAACGGCTTGTTGACGACCACCTGCTCGATGATGCCGACAGTCTCGCCCTTGACGTCGGTACTGTCGATTTCAAACGCCGGTTTTTCGTAATCCTTGCCCAGCCGGTACATCAGTTCGTAGCCGGCGGCGATCCGTTGCGCGAACGGCGTGTGGGCCAGCGGCGAGACGGGGTTGGTGAACAGTTTGGAGGACGCGTCAGCCCATTGCATCAGGGGCGTCAGGAATGAGCGTTGCATTTCGTGCAGTTGGTAGAGCATATGTATTCCCGGTCGAGACTTGGTGCGGTGCACCAATGTTTACATCATAAGCCAATTATAGAATATTTGTTGGTGACGTAAAGCATTCCAAAATACCGCTGAGCAAGCGTACGTGTTATCCACAACGCGCTGCATGTCAAACAATAATACTGCCGAACCAATAAAAAAAGCAGCGTTTCCGCTGCTTTTGTGTAGGACAGTTGCTAATGTGCTTAATCGAAGACCGGGGTTTCCACGCCGAGCACCTTGTGCAGCTTGGGCGAGGTGGTGGTGTATTGCATGTGGATCTTCTTGTCCGGGAAGATGTAGGGCGCCGCGCCGAAGGCCGCCAGCGCTGCTTCGTGGAAGCCCGACAGGATCAGTTTTTTCTTGCCCGGATAGGTATTGATGTCGCCCACGGCGAAGATGCCCGGCACGTTGGTCTCGAACTTCTCGGTGTTTTGCACCTTCAGCTGGCGGCGCTCGATGTCCAGGCCCCATTCGGCGATCGGACCCAGCTTCGGCGACAGGCCGAAGAACACCAGCAGCATGTCCAGCGGCACGCGGCGGGTGACGCCGTCGGCGCCGGTGACCTTCAGCTGCGACAGCTTGCCGTCGGCGTCGACTTCATGGCCGGTGGCCTGGCCGATGATCAGCTGCATTTCGTAGTCGTCGCACAGCGCTTTCATCTTGGCCACCGAGGCCGGCGCGGCGCGGAAGTCTTCGCGGCGGTGCAGCAGCACCACCGATTCGGCCTTGCCGACGAAGTTCAGCGCCCAGTCCAGCGCGGAGTCGCCGCCGCCGCAGATGACCAGGTTCTTGCCTTCGAACTGGGCCGGATCCTTGACCTTGTAGTGCAGCTGCGAGCCTTCGAACACTTCGATGCCGTCGACCTTCAGCGTGCGCGCCTGGAACGAGCCGACGCCGGCGGCGATGAAGATGGTCTTGGTGATGAAGCGGGTGCCGGCGCTGGTTTCCACGTCGAAGCGGCCGTCGTCGCGGCGCTCGACCTTGGTCACTTCCTGGCCCAGGTGGAAGGTCGGCTCGAACGGCTCGATCTGCTTGAGCAGGTTGTCGGTCAATTCCTGGCCGGTGCACGACGGCACGGCAGGGATGTCGTAGATCGGCTTGTCCGGATACAGTTCCACGCACTGTCCGCCCACGGCGCCCAGCGAATCGATCACGTGGGCTTTGATTTCCAGCAGGCCCAGTTCGAAGACCTGGAACAGGCCGACCGGGCCGGCGCCGATGATGACGGCATCGGCTTCGATGACGCCAGTTGGGGTGACAGTGCTATTCATACTTGGATTCCTGTTATTTCAATAGTGGTTAGGCAACACTGGTGCTCGCTCGACGCGCTGCCCGGTGCCGCCTGCCAGACGGGAGGGTCTTAGCGTACCAGCAGGTGCAGTTTTTCTTTGACGTCCTTGAACTGATCCGCTTCCGGCAGAGGCGGGATCGTCTTGGTGATCGAAGGCCAGTTGCGCGCCAGGTCGACGTTGATTTTGATGAATTGCTGCTGGTCGCCCGGCACATCTTCCTCGGCGAAAATCGCATTGACCGGGCATTCGGCCACGCAGACGGCGCAGTCGATGCACTCGTCGGGATCGATGGCGAGGAAGTTCGGGCCTTGGCGGAAACAATCTACCGGGCAAACATCGACGCAATCCGTGTAACGGCAGCTGATGCAAGATTCGGTGACAACGTGGGTCATAACAGTCCTATCAATGTTGGTGTGCTGCAGCGTCGGCGGCGGTGGGATGGCCCGGCTAACCTCAGCAAAGCACTGTATTTTAAGGTAATTCGCTATTTCTCACAAATTGCGCTTATATACAATACATATAAGCAAATTCGTAATGGAGAGTGCATGAGCGCCATGCCGCTGGAATTTTTCCTGTTCGCCGCCGTCCTGGGCATGGTGGCGTTCGGCCGCGTGAGCACCATGGTGAGCGCGCTGGCCGGGGCCTTGGTGATCAGCGTCTATAAAGTGTTGTTCTCGCCGTTTGCCGAAGGCGCCGGCATGGCGGGCCTGCTGGCGCACGCGGGGCGCGAGTGGGTGGGGCTGGCCAACCTGCTGGGCCTGCTGCTGGGTTTTGCGCTGCTGGCCAGGCATTTTGAAAGGAGCCAGGTGCCCGCCGTCCTGCCGCACTACATGCCGGACGACTGGAAGGGGCCGCTGATGCTGCTGGTGCTGGTGTTCCTCACCTCCAGCTTCCTCGACAATATCGCCGCCGCCATCATCGGCGGCACCGTGGCGCGCGGCGTGTTCCGCGGCCGCGTGCACGTGGGCTACCTGGCGGCCATCGTCGCCGCCTCCAACGCCGGCGGCTCCGGCAGCGTGGTCGGCGACACCACCACCACCATGATGTGGCTGGCCGGCGTGGCGCCGGGCCAGGTGCTGCACGCCTACGTGGCGGCGGTGGTGGCGCTGGCCGTGTGCGCGGTGCCGGCCGCGCTGCAGCAGCAGGCCTGGTCGCCGATCGTCAAGGATGCGCCGCCGGGCGTCCGCGTCGACTGGATCCGGCTGGGCATCGTGGCGCTGGTGCTGCTGGCGGCGATCGCCGCCAATTTGTTGTCGAGTTTGTACTGGCCGGCGCTGGGCGCGGCCTTTCCGCTGGTCGGCGCGGCGGTGTGGCTGGCGCTGCTGCTGAGCGCCGCGCTGCGCCGGCCCGACTGGAGCGAGCTGCCGGGCGCGCTGCGCGGCGCCGTGTTCCTGCTGGCGCTGGTGTGGTCGGCGTCGATGATGCCGGTCGAGGCGCTGCCGCCGGCGTCGTGGCCGATCGCGCTGGGCATCGGTTTCGTCTCGGCCGTGTTCGACAACATCCCGCTGACGGCGCTGGCGCTGCGGCAGGGCGGTTTCGACTGGGGTTTTGTCGCCTACGCGGTGGGCTTCGGCGGTTCGATGATCTGGTTCGGCTCGTCGGCCGGGGTGGCGCTGAGCGGCATGTACCCGGAATCGCGCTCGGTCGGGCGCTGGCTGCGCCAGGGCTGGCATGTGCCGCTGGCCTACGTGGCCGGATTTTTCGCCATGCTGGCGCTGCTGGGCTGGCGCGCCTGAGGCGCAACTGGCATCATGTCGCCTTCGCTTAATTCACAGAGGAAGCCGGATGGCCGACATCAACATCGTCCAGGCGCACAGCCTGGCGCCGGAGCAGGCCCGCGCGGCCGCGCAGCAGGTGGCCGACAAGCTGGCCGAACAATTCGAACTGGAATGCCGCTGGGACGGCGACGTGCTGCGCTTCGAGCGCAGCGGCGTCAACGGCTCGCTGGCGCTGCGCCCGAGCGAAGCGCAGTTGCAGATCGCGCTGGGCTTCCTGTACGGCGCGTTCTCGTCGCAGATCGAGGCCAAGGTGACCGAGAAAATGCGCAAGGTCTTCGCCTGAAATCCGGGGTCAGATCTGAAAATTGGACACGACCTCTGCCGTAGCAGCTGCTACGGCAG
>NZ_JBGLYQ010000089.1:0-8684 GCF_047304105.1 Duganella sp. Dugasp56 | reverse complement strand
GCCGCCATCGAGACCGGTGACATCGTGGGTCTGAAAACCTCGATCATCGCCTCGCTGAAAACCGCGCAACTGGCGGCCCTGACCACCGACCAGCTGTCGAACCTGACCACCGCGCAAGTGGCGGCCATCAGCACCGCCAACGTCGCGGCCTTGAGCACCGACCAGATTGTGGCCCTGACGTCCAATCAGCTGGGCGCCCTGAGCTCGGCCCAGTTCAGCGCCTTCAGCACCAACGATATCGCCGCGATTGAAACGGCCGACATCGGCGCGC
Source organism: Duganella sp. Dugasp56 (assembly GCF_047304105.1). Classification (NCBI taxonomy): domain Bacteria; kingdom Pseudomonadati; phylum Pseudomonadota; class Betaproteobacteria; order Burkholderiales; family Oxalobacteraceae; genus Duganella; species Duganella sp. Dugasp56. Next base: position 8,413 of record NZ_JBGLYQ010000089.1, on the reverse strand, counting down.
TGAAAACCGCCACCATCGCCGGCCTCAGCACCAGCCAGGCCGCGGCGCTGACCACCGATCAGGTGGTTGCACTGAGCAGCAGCCAGATCGGCGCCTTGACCAGCGCCCAGGCCGCAGGCCTGAGCACCGGAGCGATCGCCGCGATTGAAACGGCCGACATCGGCGCGTTGAAAACCGCAGCCATCAGCGGCTTGCGCAGCGCCCAGCTGGCTGCCTTGTCGACCGACCAGATCGTTGCGCTGAGCACCGCGCAAGTGGCCTCGCTGACCACCGCCAACCTGGCCAGCGGCCTGACCACGGATCAAGTGGTGGCGCTGTCGTCGACGCAGATCGGTACCCTGAGCACGGCGCAAGTGAGCGCGCTGAGCACCGGCGCCGTGGCCGCGATTGAAACGGCCGACATCGGCGCGTTGAAGACCTCGGTGATCGCATCGCTGCGCTCGGCCCAGGTCGCGTCGCTGACGACTGACCAGGTGGGCGCGCTGTCGACCGCCCAGGTCGCCGCGCTGAGCACCGCCAACATCGCCTCGGGTCTGACCACCGACCAGGCTGTTGCGCTGAGCTCGAACCAGGTCGGCGCGCTGAGCACCGGTCAGGTGGCCGCCCTGGCGACTGCCGCGGTGGCGGCGCTGGGTACCTCGGACATGGCTGCGCTGAAGACCAATATCGTGGCGTCGTTGCAGACCGCGCAGATCACCGCGCTGACGACTGATCAGATCGTTGCGTTGTCGAGCCAGCAGCTGCAAGCGTTGACGACCGGCCAGATCAAGGCACTGTCGACCAACCAGCTGGTGGCGATCGAGACCCAGGACTTCGTCGGTCTGAAAACCTCGGCCATCGCTTCGCTGAGCACCGCGCAGCTGCGTAGCCTGACGACCGACCAGATCCACGCGATGACGACCTCGCAAGTGTGCTCGATCACCAGCGCCCAGGTGCCTGGCCTGTCGACCGACCAGATCGCGGCACTGCCTTCGCCGCTGGGTACGCCGATCGTGCTGGACCTGAACGGCAACGGCATCAACACCCTGGGCCTGTCGGCTGGCGTGAACTTCGATCTGCTGGCTAACGGCAGCAAGGTCAACACCGGCTGGGTGGGCGGCGGCGACGGTCTGCTGGCCTTGGATCGCAACGGCGACGGCGTGATCAACGACGGCAGCGAACTGTTCGGTTCCGGCACCACGCTGGCCAACGGCCAGAAAGCCACCAACGGCTACGCTGCGCTGGGCGAACTGGACACCAACGGCGACGGCACCATCGACGCCAAGGACAGCGCCTTCGGCAACCTGCGTGTCTGGGTCGACGGCAATGCCGACGGCGTCAGCCAGGCCGACGAGCTGAAATCGCTGGCCGACCTGGGCATCACCAAGCTGAACCTGGATTCGAAACAGAACGCGTCGCTCAACAACGGCAACATTGTTGGCATCACGTCGACCTTCGAGACCAGCGACGGCGCCAGCCACGCGGCGGCGGACGTCTGGTTCCAGATGAGCACGACGGCGGCGGCCAGCCTGAGCTCCTCGGTCAGCGGCCTGTCGGCGGCGATGTCGAGCTTCAGCGCGGCAGCGGCGACGGTGACCACCACCGCCAAGCTGGAAGTGCCGAACAGCGTCAACACGGCAGTGGCCGCGATGGCGGATGCGATCAGCAATTACGACAACAAGCTGACCGCGACCTCCAACGCCGCTTCCACCGAGGAAACGCTGCGACTGAAAGCGCTGCAAGGCGGCAACCACAGCGGTTTCCTGGCTGCCAAGTAATCAGCTTCCGGTAAGGAAGTAAGGACGGCAAGACCTGCGGGTCTTGCCGTTTTTTTTAAGCCCCGGAACAACGTGGTAATTCGGGCTGTGTTTCAGCAACACAAAACCCTCCGCCAAGCACTGCACTAGGTTAGAATCCGAAGGCTGGCACGATAGTGCGCCAATGCAAGTTTTAACCTTGATCAGGCTTATGCACGATAAATTCCCCCATACCGCGATACAGTGTCTGACAGCCATCGCGCAGCATCACGGTTTGCAAATCAATCCGGAACGCCTGATCGACGACTACGCGCTGCGCGCGGAAGAGCCGGGCACCGGCGCGCTGCTGCGCATCGCCTCCGATATCGGCCTCAAAGCCAAGGCCGACAAGCTGACCTGGTCGCGCCTGATGGCGCAGGGCGGCGTGTTCCCGCTGATGGCGCGCCTGAACGACGGCAACATGGTGATCGCGGTCGGCGTCAAGCCCGGCGAAAACGGCGCGGAAGACACGGTCGCGGTGCTGAACCCGGCCAACGCCAACGCCGCCGTGGTCATGGTGACGCGCGCCGACTTCGAACGGCGCTGGAGCGGCGACGTGCTGTTCGTCAAACGCCAGCACAAGCTGTCCGACCCCAACCAGCCGTTCGGCCTGCGCTGGTTCATTCCCGAGATCCTCAAGCAGAAGGCGGCGTTCCGCGACATCTTCATCGCCGCCGTCGCCATGCAGCTGCTGGCGCTGGCCTCGCCGATCTTCTTCCAGCTGGTGATCGACAAGGTGCTGACCCACCAGAGCGTGACCACCTTGCAGGTGCTGGCGGTCGGCATCGTCGCCGCGCTGGTGTTCGACGCCACCTTCGGCTTCCTGCGCCAGACGCTGACCCTGGCCGCCTCCAACAAGATCGACATGCGGCTGACGCGCCGCGTGTTCGGCCACCTGCTGTCGCTGCCGATCGACTTCTTCGAGACCACCAGCGCCGGCGTGGTCACGCGCCACATGCAGCAGCTGGAAAAGATCCGCAACTTCCTCACCGGCCGCCTGTTCTTCACCGGCCTGGACCTGATCGCGCTGGTGGTGTTCGTGCCCATCCTGTTCAGCTATTCGTTCAAGCTGGCGATGATCGTGCTGCTGTTCGCAGGCCTGATCGCCTGCGTGGTGATGGCCATGGTGCCGACCTTCCAGCGCCGCCTCAACGCGCTGTACTCGGCCGAGGGCCAGCGCCAGGGCATGCTGGTGGAAACCATCCACGGCATGCGCACCGTCAAGGCGCTGGCGATCGAGCCGTCGCAGCGCCGCATCTGGGACCAGCGCTCGGCCGAGGCGATCACCATGCATTTCCGCGTGGGCCAGATCTCGATCGCCGGCAACGCCGTCACCGACTTCCTCGGCAAGCTGCTGCCGGTCACCTTGATCGTGGTCGGCGCGGCCGACGTGTTCGACAGCACCTTGTCGGTCGGCGCGCTGATCGCGTTCCAGATGCTGTCGGGCCGGGTGACCCAGCCTTTGATTTCCATCGTCGGCCTGGTCAACGAATACCAGGAGACGGCGCTGTCGGTGCGCATGCTGGGCGAGGTGATGAACCGCGCGCCCGAAGGCCGCGCCGGCGCCAACGGCCTGCGCCCCATCCTGCAGGGCGAGATCCGCTTCGACGACGTCACCTTCCGCTATCCGGGCGCGCAGGCGATGGCGCTGGACAAGGCCCGCTTCACCATCGAGCCGGGCACCGTGGTCGGCATCGTCGGCCGCTCCGGTTCCGGCAAGACCACCTTGACCAAGCTGATCCAGGGCCTGTATCCGGTGCAGGAAGGCATCGTCCGTTTCGACGGCATCGACGCGCGCGAGATCGAGCTGTCGCATCTGCGGCGCCAGATCGGCGTCGTGCTGCAGGAGAATTTCCTGTTCCGCGGCACCGTGCGCGAGAACCTGTCCGTCACCAAGCCGGACGCCACGTTTGAAGAGCTGGTCGAGGCCGCGGCCGCCGCCGGCGCCGACGAGTTCATCGAGCGCCTGCCGCTGGGCTACGACACCGTGCTGGAGGAAAACGCCTCCAACCTGTCCGGCGGCCAGAAGCAGCGGCTGTCGATCGCCCGCACCCTGGTGGCCAAGCCGCGCATCCTGATCCTCGACGAGGCGGCTTCGGCGCTGGATCCGGAATCGGAGGCGATCTTCATCAACAACCTGTCGCGCATCGCGGTCGGCCGCACGGTGGTGATGATCTCGCACCGCCTGTCGACGCTGGTCAACGCCGACAAGATCATGGTCATGCAGCAGGGCCGTCTGATGGACGCCGGCCGCCACGAAGAACTGCTTACACGTAGCGAAACTTACCAGCACTTATGGAACCAGCAAACAAGTCACCTCTAAGCTTCAAGCGCCGCCGCAAGGACGAGACCGAAATCGAGTTCCTGCCGGATGCGGACGCCATCGAGCGCGGCCCGCTGCCGAAGTTCGTGCGCCTCACGCTGCACGTGCTGATCGGCGCCTTCGCGTTCTTCATCCTGTGGGCCTGCTTCTCGCCGGTGGAGAAGATCGTCGTCGCCCACGGCCGCCTGGTCAATCCGCTGCCCAACATCGTGGTGCAGCCGCTGGACACGTCCATCATCCAGAGCATCGACGTGCGCGTCGGCCAGGTGGTGAAAAAAGGCCAGGTGCTGGCCACGCTGGACCCGACCTTCACCGCCGCCGACGAGCAGCAGCTGCGCGTGCGGCTGGAAAGCCTGGACACCCAGACCGCCGGCCTGCGCGCCGAGCTGGCCGGCCAGCCGGGCGCCGTCACCAACGGCAAGTCGAGCGCCGACTCGCTGCTGCAGGCGCAGCTGTCGAGCGAGCGCAAGGGTAATTTCGAGGCGCAGAAGACCAAGATGGACCAGAACATCGCGCGCCTGAAGGCGGGCCTGGAAACCAACAAGCACGACCAGCAGATCCTGGCCCAGCGCGTGAAGTCGCTGCGCGAAGTGGAGGCGATGCAGGAGCAGCTGATGGCCGAGCAGTTCGGCGCCAAGATGCACTTGCTGGAGGCGCGCGACCGCCGCCTCGAAGTCGAGCGCGACATGGACCTGCAGCGCAACAAGGCGATCGAGATGGCCAGCGAGCTGGCGTCGGCGCAGGCCGAGCGGGCCGCCTTCGACAAGAGCTGGCGGCAGAAGACCATGGAAGACCTGCTGAGCGCCTCGCGCGACCGCGACGGCATCAACGAGCAGCTGGCCAAGGCCGACAAGCGGCACAAGATGGTGCAGATGGTGGCGCCGGCCGACGGCGTGGTGCTGGAGATCGGCAAGCTGTCGGTCGGCTCCATCGTGCGCGAGGCCGAGCCGCTGTTCACGCTGGTGCCGCTGGGCGCCGAGCTGGAGGCGGAAGTGCAGATCGATTCGCTCGACATCGGCTACATCAAGCCGGGCGCGCAGGTGCACCTGAAGGTCGACGCGTTCTCGTTCCAGCAGCATGGCATGCTCGACGGCAAGGTCCGCACCATCAGCCAGGACGCGTTCAAGCGCGAACAGACCGACAAGAACGGTGGCGGCCTCGACGCCTACTACCTGAGCCGCATTCCCTACACCGGCAAGCTGAAAAAGATGACGCCGGGCGCGCAGCTGCTGCCGGGCATGACCTTGTCGGCGGAGATCGTGGTCGGCCACCGCACCGTGATGTCCTACCTGCTGTATCCGCTGACGCGGGCGCTGGACGAATCGATACGCGAACCGTAGGCATTGCCGCCGGCGGCTGAGCGGCTAGGAACTGGTGTTGTGGAACAGCGCCAGTCCGGCGGCCAGGTCGGTTTTGGCTTGCCAGCCAGGCAAGGCCTGGTAGCTGTGCCAGGGAACCATCACTTCGCGCTCGCGGTAAGGGCGGCCGCCCCATTCGATCGCCAGCGGCTTGCCGCTGACCTGCGCATACAGCGCGGCGAGGTCGCGCAAGGGCAGGGGATTGCCGCTGGAGACGCCGTATTCTTCGGTCGCGTTCTGCTGGCGGCCGTCGGCCAGCCGTTCATAGGCGGTGACGAAGGCTTCGACGGCATCGTCGATGTACACCAGGTCCATCAGCTGCTCGCCCGGCGACATGCCCAGCGAGCTGCCTTCCAGCGCCACGCGCTTGAGCAAATTCAGCACCTTGGGCCGCGGATCGCCGGCGCCGTAGGTATCGAACAATTTCAGCGTCACCACGCGCAAACCGTGGACTTCGACGTAGTAGCGCAGCAGCGCGCTGAAGGCCTGCTTGGTGGCGGCGTACAGGCATACCGGGTTGTATGCCTGGTCCTCGTAGTGTTCCCACGAGGTGCCGGTGTTGACCAGGCGGCGTACGCCGCAGGCGGCCATCGCTTCGGCCAGCTGGGTCGAGAACAGCAGGTTGGAATGAATCAGGCGCGTGACGTCTTCCGGCTTGTGGGTGGCCAGGAACAGCGAGGCCAGATGGAATACGGCTTCCGGCGCGGCGGCGCGCATGATCTCGATCAGCTGCAGCGTGTCGCCGTCGTGGCGGTGCAGGTGCAGCAGGGGACTCTCCGGCGGCAGGCCGGCCGTCGACGACCCTTCGCGCAGCAGCAGGTGCACCTCCCAGCCATCGGCCAGCAAGCGGCGCGTCAGCGCGGCGCCGACAAAGCCGCTGGCGCCGGTCAGCAGTGCGCGGCGCGCGCTCATGGCTGGCCGCCGTCAAACACGAACGGCGTGTCGAAGTCGGCCAGGGCGCCGAACTGGCGGTCGCGCGCGGACATGATCGGATCCAGGACCGGCCAGTCGATGCCGGCCGAATCCCATGCCAGTCCCGAGTCGTGGGCCGGCGCGTAGGTGGCGGTGACCTTGTACACCATCATCGCCGGTTCCTTCGGCGTGCAGAAGCCGTGCGCCAGGCCGCGCGGCAGGTACAGCATATGGCCGTTGCCGGCGCTCAGCTCCAGCATCAGGTTGTGACCGTAGGTCGGCGAGCCGCGCCGCAAATCCAGCGCCGCGTCCATCACCGAGCCCTGCACGCAATACACCAGCTTGGCGTGATCGTGCGGCGGGGTCTGGAAGTGCAGGCCGCGTACCACGTTGCGATGCGACGCCGAGTAGTATTCCTCGGCGTAGTCGGTGGCCAGGCCATGCTCGCGGAAGATGTCTTCGTGGAAGACCTTGACGAAGCTGCCGCGCTCGTCGCGACGTATGTCCGGGATGATCAGGAAGCAACCGGCGATGTCGGTAGGGACAATTTTCATGGCAGTGTCGATGTCAGTCAGGAACGTGGAATGTTGGCGTCCAGCAGCACCAGCGGGCGCGAGATCACCTTGTCGGGCCCCCACTCGGCGATGCGTTTAGCCAGCAGGAAGGCTTGCAGCCGCTCGCAGCAGAACGCCATGCTGCGCGCCAGGTAGCCGTCGCGTTCGATGTAGTGGTGGCGGTAGTAGCGCGACATCACCAGCTCCAGATCGTGCACGATTTCGACGAACCAGGTTACCGGAATGTAGGCCACCGTCGGTGCGGTGATGAAGGCGTTGCCGCTCAAGAAATTGGCGGCCTCGAGGTCGGTGATCACGCCGCAATCGATGGCGTCGCCGAAGAACATCAGCAGCTCGCGCACCGGGCAGTTTGCCTGCAACTGCTGCATGATGGTGCCGTTGAAGGCCACCGAGATCGGTACGATGGGTGTCTTGCCGTCGCCGTAGAAATGCTCAGGCAGGACCCCGGCCAACATGTCCGGATGGGCGTGGTGGTTAAAACCGCGCAGTGTGCCGATCGGATCGGTCAGCGCGAAACGGCGGTAATGGCAGAAGCCGACAAAGCCTTCGGCCTTGTCGGCGATGAGCATGCGGCGGATCTGGAACAGCGCCAGATATTCCCCCAGGTAGCGGTTGCGCGTCGCCTGTTCCGGCGTCAACATCTTGCTCATCGCCAGGCCCGATTCCGGCACGTAGTCGCCCGATCCCAGCATGGTCATGAAGTCGGGCATCTTCCAGGCGAACGGCGCGTGGGCGATGCAGTAATAGAGCGGAGTATCTTTCATCACGCGGGCATGGCTTTAATCAGGTAGTGGGAAGGCTGGGCCTCTTCAAGCAGCCGCATGGCCGTCTCGCCGGTCCGCGCCGCGCGCTGGCGCAGCGCTTCAACCACATGCTCCGGTACCGGCGCGGGATTCAGCATGATGCCGTTGACGACGCGAAAGCCGGCATCCTCGAACAGACCCAGTACGCCGGCGAGCGCCAACCGGTGGCGCGCCGGCTCGGCCGTCTGGTTCCAGTGTTCGCTGTTGGCGATGCGGGCAACCACGCAGGCGTCGTACTGGATGACCTTGCGCACCTGCGCCAGCACCTTGCCGGGGTCGCGCAAGTGTTCCAGCGTGCAGTCGAAGACCCAGCCGTCCGCCCATTCCAGATGTTTATAGAAGACCTCACCGGCTTGGTGCAGGTCGGCCTGGTGCACGCGGTCGGCATACTCGCGGGCCTGCTGGGCCAGTGTCGCATCGGCATCCACCGCCAGCCATGAGGAGGCGGGATAGCGGGCGCGGTACTGGCGGGCCAGGCCGCCATCGGTGCCGCCGGCCTGTATCAGCAGGCGCGCGTTTGGCGGCAGCATCGCGAGGTAGGGCGTGATGTAGGCGGCGTTGGAGGATTCCGGTAAACTCATGGCAGTCTTAGAAGTTCACGCCAAAGAAGGTTTCGAGCTTGTCGACGGCGAAGTCCAGCATCTCGCGGGTCAGGCCGGGGAAGACG
>NZ_JBGLYQ010000088.1:0-9449 GCF_047304105.1 Duganella sp. Dugasp56 | reverse complement strand
GGCGTCTCATTCCCGATCGACCAGATGATGACGCTGGCGCGGTTCTTGTCGCGCGTGACCAGGTCCGTCAGCTGCTGCTGACGTTGACGCTAACCGCCTGCAACACCGCGCGCGACACCGACTCCTTGATGGCCGAAGCCCGGCAATATCGTGCCAAGGGCGAAACCAAGGCCGCCATCATCGAACTGAAAAATGCCCTGCAGAAGGCGCCCGACAATGCCCGCGCCCGCCTCCTGCTGGGGGAGGTCTATATCGAATCGGGCGATACCGCGTCGGCCGAAAAAGAAATGCGCAAGGCCGGGGAGCTGGGCATCGGGGATGTGGAACTCATGCCGCGCCTGGGCAAGGTAATGCTGATGCAGGGGCAATTCAAGAAGCTGCTCGACGACGTCAAGCCGGACCCGGTCAGCCCGCACCAGACGGAACTGCTGGTATTGCGCGCCAACGCGTATCTGGGCCTGGGCGAGACGGCGCAGGCCCAGGCACTGTTCGACGAGTTGCTGGTGAAAAACCCGGATCTGCCCGAGGCCATGCTGGGCCTGGCAAAGATCGCCGCCTTGTCGCAACACCTGGACCTTGCCACCCAAACTATCGAACGCGCCTTGGCCAAGCATCCCGACAATATCGAGTGCCTGCGCTTCAAGGGCGACTTATTGCGCCTGCAGGGAAAAGACGCGGCGGCCCTGCTGGCATACAAGCAAATTCTGACCTTGCAGCCGAACAATACCCAAGCCCATATCGACAGCGCCACCCTCCTGATCCAGGCCAAGAAGCTGGCCGAGGCCCGATCCGAGATCGACGCCGCCCGCAAGAACGCGCCCGGCACCCTGCCGGTGATCTACACCCAGGCCTTGCTCGACTTTCAGGACGCGAGATATCCGGCGGCCCGCGATGCCTTGCAGCAGATATTGCGGGTGATGCCCGAGCACATGCCCAGCATCCTGTTGATGGGTTCCGTGCAATTGGCCATGGGCTCGTATCTGGAAGCCGAATTATCGATGCGCAAATTTCTCGACGCAAATCCGCGCCATGTCTACGCCAGCAAGCGCCTGGCCGGACTCCTTTTGAAGGGCGGCAAGGCCGACGATGCCATCGCCGTGCTGGACCCGCTGCTGGAGGCGAATCGAACGGACGTGGAGCTGCTGGCCCTGGCGGGACAGGCGCAGATGCAGGCCAGGCATTTCGCCAAGGCGGCTGACTACTTCCAGGCGGCGAGCGACCTCGCACCGCAAACGGCCAGCTTGCACACGTCGCTGGGATTGAGCCGCCTGGGCGCCGGGGAATCGGCACGCGCTGTGGGCGAACTGGAACAGGCAACCGCCCTGGACGACAAGAGCGGCCGGGCCGGCATCCTGCTGGCGATGACCCACTTGCGCAACAAGGAATATGACAAGGCACTTCTGGCGATTGAGGCAATGGAACGGCGCGACGGCAAGAATCCGCTGGTGAAAAACATGAAAGGCGGTATCCTGCTGTCCAAAAACGACCTGGCCGGTGCGCGCGCCGGCTTCGAGCAGGCGCTGGTGCTGGACCCGGCCTATCTGCCGGCCCTGGAAAATCTGGCGCAAATGGACTTGGCGGAAAAAAAACCCGAACGGGCGCGCCAGCGCTACGAAGCTGCACTCGCCAAGGACAAGAAGAACGTGGGCCTGATGACGGCATTGGCCAAGCTTGCCTTCGCACAGAACAACAACGCGGAAGCGGTGCGCTGGCTGGAACGCGCCACCAGCGAACGTCCCGACGCCCTGACGCCGGCATTGCTGTTGGCGAATCTTTACCAGCGTTCCGGCGAAAAGGAAAAATCGCTGAAGCTGGCGCAAGCGCTGCAGACGGCGCATCCGAACAATCCCGACACGCTCGCGCTGCTGGCACGGATCCAGATCGCGAACGGCAACTACGAAGCCGGGCTGGAAAGCTATACCAGGCTGGCCGAACTGCAACCTGCGTCGGCCGCCGTGCAACTGAGCATCGCCTATGCCCAGGTCGCGCTCAAGGACAAGGACGGCGCCCTCGCTTCGGTCAAGAAAGCATTGCGGTTGAAGGAAGACTGGTTCGAAGCCCAGGTCCTCGCGGCGACCTTATTAGTGGAAAGTAAAAGCTACCCGGAAGCGCTGGCCATCGCCCAGACCGTACAGCGCCAGCGGGCCGATCTGCCAGCCGGGCTGACGCTGGAGGGCGACATCTGGATGGCCCAGCATAAACCGCAAGAGGCGCTGCAGGCCTACGAGCGGGCATTTAAGATGAGCAAGTTGGCGCCCCTGGCGATCAAGATCCACCAAGCCCTGCTTCTGGCGGGCAAAACCAAGGAAGCGGACCTTCAAGCCGGCCAGTGGTTGCAGCAGCACCCGACCGATCTCAGCGTCCGGCTCTACCTTGCCAGCGCCAATTTGGCGGAGGGACGATATAAGCCGGCGATCAGCCTATTCGAGGCCGTCATCCGGCAAGACCCGAAAAATGTCGTGGCGCTGAACAACCTGGCCTGGGCCTACCAGCACGAGAAGGATGAACGGGCCCTGGCGACCGCCGAACGGGCTTACCAACTGGCCGGCACCAGCCCCGGCATCCTTGATACCCTGGGCTGGATATTGCTCGAGAAAGGCGATACGGCCCGCGCCCTGCCCCTGCTTCAAAAAGCCAGGGCGCTGGCGCCCGATGCGACCGAAATCGGCTACCACCTCGGCCTGGGCCTGATGAAGTCGGGCGACAAGCGCGCCGCGCGCACCCAATTCGAACAGCTGCTGGCCGCCAACAAGGACTTCCCGAAGCGTCCCGAAGTGAAGGCGATGCTGGAATCCTTGTAACTACACTCCGGGGTACTGTCGGCTTTTTTTACATCTTTGCGCGAAGAGCCGAAAATATTCCGGAAATTTTTGAAAAACTGTTTTAAAACAGCCACTTAGAAACCCTTCCAAACATGGCGTGGCATTTGCTTAGTAGTGGATAGCTGGCTGGTTCCAACCGGCCGGCAAGGTATCGAAACCCACACCGTTGCGTAGCGACTCTCCATTCATCTAGGAAGGAAACAAAATGAAAAAACTTACCATTCTCAGCGCTCTGCTGGGAGCGCTCTTTTCGGTCGGCGCGGCCCAGGCTACAACGCTGGACACCACCAGCGCCGCCAACGTGCTAATTTCCGGCAATCCGGGAGAGGCTTTAGGCGGTGACGGCATTCTGCAAAATTTCACGGGCATCGACTGGCATCAAAACGGCGCGGGCCTGGTTCAGGGCTTTACGCTCACCCCGGCTAACAATGCCGGCGATTTCGCCGATTTCACCCTGACGTATCAAGCCTTCGCCGCAGCCATCGGCACCACGTCGGCCACGCCGGATCTGCGTGTAGCCCCGCCCGGTCCCGCAGTCGGTACCTATGAGCTGACGACGATCGCCACCTTGCATGAGCGGGCCACTTGCCTTAACGCCGGCTGCTCCACGGTTGCGATCACCTTCACGCCCGCCACCAGCAGCAACTGGACGGTTTATTTCGATAACACGCCCGATGCCAACCAAGCGGCCGGAACCGGATTCACGGATGGCGCGGTGATGCTGTCGGGCAGCTGGGATTCGGAGCTGTCGACCTTCCTGGCGACCGGCACGTCCGGCACCCCCGGCGCCACCGGCGTTGGCTCGGCCACCTTGGTCGGCACCGTGTTGTTTACCAATGCGGCCTATGTTTCGCCAGCCCTGGCCGGCACCCGCTTCGACACGACGCTGCAATTCCCCGGACCGGACGCACCCGGCTTCACGCGTCCGCTCCTGGTCAATGGCATCGCCACCGGTCCGAATACCGACTCGCAATTCGTGTTGAATGTGGATGGTGGCCAGCAGTTCACGCCCGTGCCTGAGCCAGCCACCCTGGCGCTGGTTGCCGCAGGCATCTTCGGCATGGGCTCGTTCGGCCGCCGGCGCGAAAAACAAAAATAGTCCGTGGTCCGGGCTTGCAATCGAAGGCCGGTGCGCTGGGGCGCGCCGGCCTTTTTTCATGACCTGCCGTGTCTTTATTTCAGGCGGCGCGCCGGGCTGCCGCCCCATATTTCGCCGCTCCCGATGTGCGTGCCTTTGACGACCAGCGAATTGGCCGCCACGATCGAGTTGTCGCCTATCGTCACGCCGGACAAGACGACCGCATGGGCGCCTATCGTCACATGGTCGCCTATCGTAATCAGATAGTGGCCCAAGGTATCGCCCTCGATCACATGCGGCACCAGCAAGGCCGTTTCGCCGACCACGCTGTTGGCGCCTATCGTCACAAACGACGGATCGTAGATGATGCCCGAACTGTAGGTGTTGTCGCCCAGGCGCGCGCCCAGTCCAAGATAGATCAGCCGCATGATAGGGATCGGAATAATCCCGCCGCGTATCAGGGAATTAAAAAGTATCAGGTAAAACAAGACATACACCTGATAGATGAATTCCTGCCTGGAGCCGAACTCGATATTTCCTTCGTGTAGAGGCATCGCCCACATGAAAATACGAAATATGAGCATGCCGTACAGGTAGACCAGGAGCACCGCTGCCGCGCTGACGGCCACGCCCCTGAAATCGCCCAGGCGGGGAATGCTTCCCACGCCGCAGTAGGCGCTCAGCAGCGAGAGCATCAATACCAGCGCCAGCATGGACAGGAAAACGACTATGGCGGACGGTCTGATTTTTCGCATGAAAAACTCCCTATAAGAGCATCGATTATAGGAAAAGGGAGGTCTTACAGTCGCGGAATTGAAAACAAAAAAGCCGCTGATCCCTGACGGTATCAACGGCTTCGAATTTGGTTGCGGGGACAGGATTTGAACCTGTGACCTTCGGGTTATGAGCCCGACGAGCTGCCAGACTGCTCCACCCCGCGTCTGATGTAATCATTATAGGGCAAATTCGCCTGTTAGGCAATATTAATCCCGAAATCGTCTGCGATAGTCCGAATAAATGCAGTTACCTATAGGCATAGGCCATGCCGCGCCGGCGCCAATCGGTGTAAAGTAGCCAAAGTGAGCACCCATACCGACTTGAGCTACCTATGAAATTCTGTTCCGAATGCGCCTCCCCCGTCAGCCTGGCCATACCTGCCGGCGACAACCGCCCCCGCTACGTGTGCGGCCAGTGCGCCACCATCCATTACCAGAACCCGAAAATGGTCCTCGGCTCGATCCCCGTGTGGGAACGCGACGGCGAACTGAAAGTGTTGCTGTGCAAGCGCGCGATCGAGCCGCGCCACGGTTACTGGACCCTGCCGGCCGGCTTCATGGAAAACAATGAAACCACCAGCGAAGCGGCAATCCGCGAAACCCAGGAAGAAGCCGGCGCCAACATCGCGCTGGGCAATCTGTTCACGCTGCTAAACGTGGCGCGCGTGCACCAGGTCCACATGTTTTACCTGGCCACCCTGCTCGACCTCGATTTCGCGCCCGGCGAGGAAAGCCTGGAAGTGCAGCTGTTCTCGGAGGCGGAAATCCCGTGGGACGACCTGGCCTTCCCGACCATCCGCACCACGCTGGAACTGTTCTTCGCCGATCGCGTCAAAATGCGGGAGGGCGGCAGCTATGGCTTCCACACCCAGGACATCACCCGTCCCATGCGTACGGATCTTTAACCTACTTGACGCGGTAATATGATCCCATGGCTCGATCCCGACAGTCCCTTCCCGGACGTCAGCGAGGCGCTGACCATCGACGCACCCGGCCTGCTGGCGGCCGGCGCCGACCTGTCGCCGCAACGCCTGCTGACGGCGTATAAGCACGGCATCTTCCCCTGGTTTTCCGAAGGCCAGCCCATCCTGTGGTGGAGCACCGATCCGCGCATGGTGCTGATGACGGAAAACTTCCGCATCTCGGACAGCCTGAGGAAAACCCTGCGCAAGGTCGAGCGCGAGATGAGCGCCGGCGGCCGCTGGCAGGTGCGCTTCGACAGCGCCTTCGAACAGGTGATGCGGGCCTGCGCCGCGCCGCGCCGGGACGGACCCGGCACTTGGATCTCGGAAGACATCATCGCCGGCTACACCGGCCTGCACCGCCTCGGCTACGCCCACTCGTCCGAGCTGTGGCTGGACGGCCAGCTGGTCGGCGGCGCCTACGGCGTGTCGATCGGCGCGATGTTCTACGGCGAATCGATGTTCGCCCGCGTCACCGACGGTTCCAAGATCGCGCTGGCCTACCTGGTGCGCTTCCTGCGCAGCCACGGGGTAAAGATGATCGATTGCCAACAGGAGACCGGCCACCTGGCCTCGCTGGGCGCCTCGCCCATCCCGCGCGCGCAATTCCTGGCGCATCTGCGCAACAGTATTGAATTGCCGCAGATCACCTTGTGGGAACCCATTGCACCGCTGGCTGCGGACAGTTAAGCTAAAGGTGACAAGCGCTGTCCTGGACTAAGCGCTATGATTGGGACTCAGAAGAAGAAGACGTTTCAAAATGACCGTGGCGTCGTTGCGGCTCCTAGCCGTGCAGGCGCACTGTCTTCGTCGCCGCGCCTGGCCACGCTCATTTTGAAACGTCTTCTAAACAAACCGCCCTCGATAGGACGTGCATGACGCACCTGAACGATCTGCCTTTCGCGACGCTGCAGTTTTACACCACGGCGCCTTATCCCTGCAGCTACCTGGACGCGCGCCAGGCGCGCTCGCAGGTGGCTACGCCGTCGCACCTGATCAACGCCGACGTCTATTCGGAGCTGGTCAAGAACGGCTTCCGCCGCAGCGGCATCTTTACTTATCGGCCATATTGCGACGGTTGCCAGGCCTGCATCCCGGTGCGGGTGGTGGCCGACCAGTTCAAGCCCAGCCGGGGCCAGCGCCGCGCCTGGGTCAGGCATGGCCATCTGATGGCGGGCGTGGCCACGCTGTCGTTCTCCGACGAGCACTACGACCTCTACCTGCGCTACCAGAGCAAGCGCCACGCCGGCGGCGGCATGGACCAGGACAGCCGCGACCAGTACGCGCAATTCCTGCTGCAAAGCCGCGTCAACACGCGGCTGGTCGAGTTCCGCGAGCCGGACGGCACGCTGCGCATGGTCAGCATCATCGACGTGCTGTCGGACGGGCTGTCGTCGGTCTACACCTTCTTCGATCCCGACGTCGAGGGCGCCTCGTTCGGCACCTTCAACGTGCTGTGGCAGATCGCCCAGGCGCGCGAGCTGCAGCTGCCCTATGTGTACCTGGGCTACTGGATCAAGGAAAGTCCGAAGATGTCCTACAAGACCAACTTCAAACCGCTGGAGGCGCGCATCAAGGGCACGTGGAGCGTGCTGGACGCCTGATAAAATACGGGGAACTATAACCAGAGCTCCCCCATGTCCGAAAAACTCCTGTACTCGCTGGCCCGTCCGCTGCTGTTCTCGATGGACGCCGAAGCCGCCCACCATTTCACCCTCCCCGCACTGAAACGCGCCGCCGCGCTGGGCCTGACCAGGCTGGCCGGCCAGCCCAAGGCCGATCCGCGCACCGTGATGGGCATTACGTTTAAAAATCCGGTCGGCCTGGCGGCCGGCCTCGACAAGGACGGCGCCTACATCGACGCGCTGGCCGACCTGGGCTTCGGCTCGATCGAAGTGGGCACCGTGACGCCGCGCGCACAGCCGGGCAATCCCAAGCCGCGCATGTTCCGCCTGCCGGCAGCGAAGGCCATCATCAACCGCATGGGCTTCAACAACGGCGGCGTCGACGCGTTTGTCGCCAACGTGCAGTCGTCGCGCTTCTACCAGGACAAGGCCGGCGTGCTGGGCCTGAACATCGGCAAGAACGCCGACACGCCGATCGAGCGCGCCACCGACGACTACCTGCACTGCCTGGAAAAAGTCTATCCCTACGCCAGCTACGTGACGGTCAACATCTCGTCGCCGAACACCAAGAACCTGCGCCAGCTGCAGGGCGGCTCGGAACTGGACGGCCTGCTCGGCACCTTGAAGGAGGCCCAGCTGCGCCTGGCCGACCAGCACAAGCGCTACGTGCCGCTGGCGTTGAAGATCGCGCCGGACATGGACGGCGACCAGGTCAAGAACATCGCCGACGCGCTGCTGCGCCACAAGATCGACGGCGTCATCGCCACCAACACCACCTTGAGCCGCGACGCCGTCGCCGGCATGCCGCACGGCGCCGAAGCGGGCGGGCTGTCGGGCGCGCCGGTGTTCGAGTTGTCCAACACCGTGATCCGCCTGCTGAAGGCCGAGCTGGGCGACGCGCTGCCGATCATCGGCGTCGGCGGCATCATGCGCGGCGCGGACGCCAAAGTAAAAATGGAGTGCGGCGCGCAGCTGGTGCAGCTGTACAGCGGCCTGATCTACGCCGGCCCGGCGCTGATACGCGATTGCGCCGACGCGATCCGCTTGAAATAAGGAAGCAGCATGCAGAAGATACAACTTGGCTCCAGCTCGCTCAACGTCAGCCGGATCTGCCTGGGCACGATGACCTTCGGCGAGCAGAACACCGAGGCGGACGCCCACAGCCAGCTGGACTACGCGCTGGAGCGCGGCATCAACTTCATCGACACGGCGGAAATGTACCCGGTGATGCCGCGCCCGGCCACGCAGGGCGCGACCGAGCGCTTCATCGGCAGCTGGCTGAAGAAGACCGGCGCGCGCGACAAGGTGGTCATCGCCACCAAGGCGGCCGGACCGAATCCCAACATCAGCTGGGTGCGCGGAGGCAAGCAGAACTTCGACGCGGCCAACCTGCGCGCGGCGGTCGACACCAGTTTGCAGCGGCTGCAGACCGATCATATCGATTTATACCAATTGCACTGGCCCAGCCGCAACGTGCCCATCTTCGGCGCCAACGCCTTCAATCCCAAGCTGGAGCGCGACTGCGTGCCGGTGGAGGAAACGCTGGCCGCGCTGGGCGAGCTGATCAAGGAAGGCAAGATAGGCGCGATTGGCGTGTCGAACGAATCGTGCTGGGGCGTGAACGAGTTCATCAAGCAATCCGAGATGAAGGGCCTGCCGCGCATCGCCACCATCCAGAACCTGTACAACCTGACGGCGCGGCACTACGAGACCAGCCTGCTGGACGAGACCTGCTACCGCGAGAACGTCAGTCTGCTGGCCTACAGCCCGCTGGCGTTCGGCCAGCTGACCGCCAAGTACCACGATGACGCCAAGGCGCACGGCCGGCTGACGATCTTCCCGCCGACGTGGAGCCCGCGCTATCTGCGGCCTGCGGTGCTGGAAGCGGTGGCGCGCTATGCGAAGCTGGCGCGCGACCACGGCATCACGCCGACGCAACTGGCGCTGGCGTGGTGCTACTCGCGCTGGTTCGTGGCCTCGACCATCATCGGCGCCACCACCCTGGCGCAGCTGAAGGAAAACATCGACGCCTACGAGCTGCAACTGCCGGCGGAAGTGCTGGCGCAGGTGGACGCCATCCACGCCAGCATCACCAACCCCGGCCAGTAAATCCGGGGTCAGATCCGAAAATTGGACACGAACTCCGCCGTAGCGGTCGCTACGGCGGCTGTCTATTAAAAACATAT
>NZ_JBGLYQ010000087.1:0-9868 GCF_047304105.1 Duganella sp. Dugasp56 | reverse complement strand
CGAAGGTTTCGTGTGCACTTCCATCAAACGTCCACACTTATCGACTGTTAATTTTTAAAGAACTTGTTCGGTACTGCGTTTGCTGCGAAGCGTTGTGTCCGTCAGCGAAGAAGGAAGAGTATGAAGCGTTTAGATCGTTCCGTCAACCCCTTCTACATTCTCGTTTCACTCTGCATTTACATGCGTTGTTCTGCGAGGGGGCGAACTATAGCAAAGGCCTGTCGGTATCCGCAAGGCTTTTTTGCTTGATGATCAGGCGATTGACGTAGCGGTCCAAAACCAGCGGACCAGGATAGTCTTCGGGAGCGTAGCGGTAGGCGTAGCTGGGTAGTAGCGAATACTGGATTTGCAGCATCAGGCGGGGGTGGTTGGAAGGGGCGGTACCTTTGTGAATACCCGCCGTATCGACGGCAAAGCAAAAGCCGCGGGTACCGGTGGCGGTCAGCAGCATCGTGGGCGCATAGTCGTTGGAGATTTCCGCATCGCTGTAATAACGTAGCCGCATCGGCGCGCGCGCCAGGTGACTGCCATGCAAATAGACATGAGGACCGGACTCCTCATCGACGTCTGTCAGGTAGACCAGCACCTTCAAATAACGCCAATCTTCCGAGTCGCGGTGAAATGCCTGCAGCGCGCTGCTATCGCCCTCGGCCGGGAACGACCAGCGCAAGCCCAGCGCGGAGATGGTCGGTTTGCAATCAAGATAGCGCGCCGCCAGCCCCAGCAGCGCAGGACTGTTGGCCAGCGCCAGAATATGCGGGCAAGTGACAATGTCGCGCAATTGATAGTCCGCCACGCGCAAACTGGCCGGCACCTGCTGCAGCGTGAACGCATCGCGTACCCGGTCGCGGTCGATCAGCAGCTTGTTACTCAGATGGGCTTGTATGTCGTTGCACTGCGCGGGATCAAGCAAATTGCCCAGCGGCGCGTAGCCGCTGTGCGTCAGTTGCAGCAAGGCGGCCTCCTCCTCGGCCGTGCCTGCATACAAGCCCTCGCCCGAGCCCTCGCGCCAGCGCAACGCACTGCTGAGCGCGCGAACGACCAGCCGCCGCAATGAAGGGCGGGTCACAACACGTTGACTGTAGTACAACAAACTATGGAGCGGGGCAAACCTGCGGCCCGGCGTCAGTTGCGCATATTCCATCGAATTATCACCAGGGAGGTTGTCGGGATCGCACGGTCCTGAGAAGGTAACAATCCGGCGGAAAAGCCGCTTTGACGCAAGCTAAACATGTGAGTGAACTTTATTAGGAATAAAATGCTTCCTTTGCACGCTAATTTCCCCGCATCATGACCATCCTGCTCACCACCCTCAACGCCCGCTACACCCACGCTTCGCTGGGCCTGCGCTATTTGTTAGCGAACATGGGGGAATTGCAGGCTCAAACCCGCCTGCAGGAATTCGTCATCGGGGCAAAAACCACGGAAATCGTCGAACGCATCCTGGCCCATGCGCCCAGGATCGTCGGTTTCGGCATCTATATCTGGAACGTGGAGGAAACCACCAAGGTCGTTGCCATGCTCAAGCGCGTGGCACCGCAGGTGATGGTGGTGCTGGGCGGACCGGAAGTGTCCTACGAGTCGAACGAACAGGAAATCGTCAAGCTGTCCGATTACCTGATTACCGGCTGGGGCGACGTGACCTTCCCCAAGCTGTGCGGCGAAATCCTCAACGGCCCCAAGCCGCTGATGAAGATCCACGCCGGCGTGCAACCGCCGATGGCGGAGATCAAGCTGCCCTACTCGCTCTACACCGACGACGACATCAAGAACCGCACCATTTACGTGGAAGCCTCGCGCGGCTGCCCGTTCAAGTGCGAGTTCTGCCTGTCGGCACTGGACAAGACGGCCTGGCCCTTCGCCCTGGATAACTTCCTGGCGGAGATGGAGTCGCTGCATGCGCGCGGCGCGCGGCTGTTCAAGTTCGTCGACCGCACCTTCAACCTGAATATCAAGACCAGTCTGAAGATCATGCAGTTCTTCCTCGATAAGCTGGAAGCCAATCCGGACGATCCGGTCTATGCCCACTTCGAGCTGGTGCCCGACCACCTGCCCGACGCACTGAAAGAAGGCATCAGCAAGTTCCCGCCCGGCGCGCTGCAGTTCGAGATCGGCATCCAGAGCTTCAATCCCGAAGTGCAGACGCTGGTCAGCCGCAAGCAGGACAACCAGAAGGCCGCCGACAACATCCGCTGGCTGACCGACCACTCCAGCGCCCACATGCACGTGGACCTGATCGCCGGCCTGCCCGGCGAGACGGTCGACAGCTTCGCCCAGGGCTTCAACAAGCTGTGGGCGCTCGATCCGCACGAGATCCAGTTCGGCATCCTGAAGCGCCTGCGCGGCACGCCGATCATCCGCCACACGCAGGAATTCGGCCTGGTGTTCGAGCCGTACGCGCCATATACCATCCTCGCCAACCGCGACATCGACTTCCCGACCATGCAGCGCCTGGTGCGTTTTGCCCGGTATTGGGACCTGGTGGCCAACTCCGGCCGCTTCGGCCACACGCTGCCGGTGCTGCTGGGCGACGACGCCTTCGGCCGCTTCATGGCGTTTTCAGACTGGCTGTACGCGAATACCGACGCCACCCACCGCATCGCGCTGGACCGGCTGGTGGGCCTGGTGTCCAAATACCTGCAAACCCAGGGCATGGACAAGGACGCCGCCGACACGCTGCTGGCCAGCGATTACGCAGGCGCCAAGCCCAAAGCCGCCGAAACGCCGGCGCCCAAGCGGCAGGCCCGGAGACTGGCCGCCTGAAGTGCGCGCACTCATTGGTAGCGGTAAGGGCCAAACTCCCTTAAACTGACAGTATGCCTATTGCCAAAGAGCCTACACTCACTCTCAATCCCGGTGCTGCCAAGGGGCCTTCGGTCGCCGCGGGCGGCACTTGGCAAGTCCACGCGCTGGCGCAGGGCAAGGCGATGGCCACCATCACCGCGACGCTCAAATCGTTCAAGGACGGCAACGTGACGTGGGACCTGTCCGCGGTCGACGCCATGGACCACATCGGCGCCCAGTTGTTCTGGAACGCCTGGGGCAAAACCCGTCCCGCCGAACTGCAGCTGGCGCCGGGGCTCGAAGAATTCTTCAACCGTCTGGAAACCGCCGGCAAACTGGAACTGCCGCGCGCCCGCGCCCAGCGCCTGACCTGGGTGATGAAGCTCGGCTTCGCGATGCTGCTGTTCTTCGAGCACCTGGGCGCCTTCATCCGGCTGATCGGCCAGGTCACGCAGGACTCCTGGCGCTTCCTGCGCGCGCCGATGCGCGGGCCGTGGCGGGAAATCTCCGCCAACATCTTCCACGCCGGCTTCCAGGCGCTGGGCATCACGGCGCTGGTCGGCTTCCTGATCGGCGTGGTGCTGTCGTATCTGTCGGCGCAGCAGCTGCGCGCCTTCGGCGGCGACATTTACCTGGTCAACCTGCTCGGCATGAGCATCATCCGCGAACTGGGGCCGCTGCTGGCGGCGATCCTGGTGGCCGGCCGCTCCGGCTCCTCCATCACCGCGCAGCTGGGCGTGATGCGCGTGACCGAGGAACTCGACGCGATGCTGGTGATGGGCATCTCGCACGGCTTCCGCCTGATCCTGCCGAAGGTGATGGCGCTGGCGATTTCCATGCCGCTGCTGGTGATCTGGACCGACACGATGGCGCTGATCGGCGGCATGGTGTCGGCCAAGATCGAACTGAACCTGTCGCCGCAGTACTTCATCCTCAAGCTGCCGGACGCGGTGCCGCTGGCGAACTACATGATCGGCCTGGGCAAGGGCACGGTGTTCGGCATGCTGATCGCGCTGGTGTCCTGCCACTTCGGCCTGCGCATCAAACCGAACACGGAAAGCCTCGGTCGCGGCACCACCACCTCGGTGGTCACCGCGATCACCGTCGTCATCCTGGCCGACGCCGTGTTCGCGGTGCTGTTCAACGGCGTGGGGTTCTGATGGCGAACCAGGCGCTCGTCCCCGAAAAAGCCAACGGCACAGGTGAACTCACGCTGGACGGCAGCGTGCCGGTGGTCGAGATCACCGGCCTGTGGACCAAGTACGGCCGCACCGTGGTGCACCAGGATTTGAACCTGGAGATCGAGCAGGGCGAGATCATGTCCATCGTCGGCGGCTCCGGCACCGGCAAGACCACGCTGCTGCGCCAGATGCTGGGACTCGAGACGCCGGCGCGCGGCTGCGTTCGCGTGTTCGGCGAAGACATCAGCGAAGTCGGCTCCGACCAGCTGCAGCAGCTGCGCAATCACTGGGGCATGCTGTTCCAGCAGGGCGCGCTGTATTCGGCGCTGACCGTGTTCGAGAACATCGCCCAGCCGATGCAAGAGCTGCACGCGCTGCCGGAAGACCTGATCCGCGACGCCGTGCTGCTGAAGATGAACATGGTCGGCCTCGGCCCCGAGCACGCCAACAAGATGCCGTCCGACCTGTCCGGCGGCATGGTCAAGCGCGTGGCGCTGGCGCGTGCGCTGGCGTTGGAGCCCAAGCTGCTGTTCCTCGACGAACCGACCGCCGGCCTCGATCCCGATTTGTCGGAAGCCTTCGTCACGCTGATCAAGTCGCTGCACCGCGAACTGGGGCTGACGGTGGTGATGGTCACCCACGATCTCGATACGCTGTTCGCGCTGTCGACCCGCATCGCCGTGCTGGCCGAAAAACATGTGATCGCGCTGGGCCCCTTGCGCGACCTGCTGAAAGTCGATCATCCGTTCATCAAGGAGTTCTTCCTCGGTGACCGGGGCCGCCGCGCGCTCGAAGCGCTCGACGAAAAAGCCGACACCACCCAATCGGAGCACTGATGGAAAACAGATCCCACGCACTCACCACCGGCTTCTTCACGATCACGCTGCTGATCGCGGCGATCCTGTTCGGCCTCTGGTTCAACCGCGACCGCATCGAACGCGCGCCGTACGTGATCGCCACCACGCAATCGGTGCCGGGCCTGAATCCGCAGGCGCCGGTGCGCTACCGCGGCCTCGAAGTGGGCAAGGTCGGCAGCATCGCCTTCGATCCCAAGACCGCCGGCCAGATCCTCGTCACGCTGAACATCAACACCGACGCGCCGATCACCAGGACCACCTTTGCCACGCTGGGCTACCAGGGCGTGACCGGCATCGCCTTCATCCAGCTCGACGACGACAAGGTCGGCTCGCCGCTGCTGGCCACCAACAGCGACAACCCGGCCCGCATCCCGCTGCGGCCGGGCTTCTTCGACCAGCTGGAAAAGCGCGGCAAGGAAATCCTGACGCAATCGGAGGAAGTGACGCGCAAGCTGAACAACCTGCTCAGCCCTGAAAACCAGAAGACCATCCTCGGCGCCTTTGCCGACGTCAGCGCCACCGCCAACGCCTACCGCGAACTGCCGGCCAAACTGGAGCCGACCATCGCCAGGCTGCCGGCATTGGCCGACCAGGCCCACAACACGCTGAATTCCTTCAACGCGCTGGCCGGCGACGCCGACCGCCTGGTGAAAACCCTGCAGGCGCCGGACGGACCGATCGCCCGCATCGCCACCACCGCCGACCGCATCGGCGGCTCGGTCGAAGCGGTGGCCGGCGGCATCGAGCTCGATACGCTGCCGCAGGTGAATTCGCTGTCCGACGACACCAAGGCCTCGATGCGCGCGCTGCGCAAGACCATGAACAAGATTAACGACCGTCCGCAAAGCCTGATCTTCGGCGCACCCGGCACGCCGCCGGGTCCCGGCGAAGAAGGTTTTTCCGCCTCGTCCAAATAAGGATTACCGAGATGACCGCCACTCTCCGCAATTTCGCCGCCGTCGCCGCCATCGCCGTGTTGCTGGGCGCCTGCGCCAGCAAGGGCCAGTCGACCGCGCAATACGACCTGGGTCCGCTGCCCCAGGCCGACGCGCCGGCAGCCGGCATCGGCGCCATCATCGTGGCCGACGTCGCCGGCCCCGCAGCGCTGGACACGGAGCGCATGCAATACCGCCTGCTGTATGCGGACGCGCGCCAGTCGCGCCCCTACGCCTACAACCAGTGGACCGCCACGCCGCTGCAGCTGCTGACCCAGCGCATGAAGGCGCGCATCGCGCAGGCCGGCGTCAAGGTGCTGTCGACCACCGACGCCGCCGCCAGTCCGACCGTGCTGCGCATGGAGCTGAACGACTTCGCGCAGAACTTCGACAGCGCCACCAGCAGCGCCGGCGTGGTCAACCTGCGTGCCTCGGTGTTCCGCAGCCACAAGCTGGTGGACCAGAAAACCTTCGCCCGCAGCGTGCCGGCGCCGAGCGCGGACGCCGCCGGCGGCGCCCGCGCGCTGGCCGATGCCTCCGACGCGGTGGCGGCCGACGTGCTGGCGTGGCTGGCAACGCTGCCGCAGCAATAGACACCGGGGTATCGAGGCATGACCGAGAGTCCACCCGGCAGCGAGCCGGCAACGCCACCCGCAGCGGAAGCCGCGATGGCCGAAACAGCGGCGCCGGCCAGCAAGCCGTCGCCGTTCACGCGCGCGGCGCTGCTGGCCTACGTGCTGCTGATCGTCTACGCCAGCTGGTTCCCGTTCTCCGGCTGGCACAACCAGGGCTTGTCGCCGCTGATCTTCCTCGAGACGACCAGCATGCCGCGCTACTGGACCAAGTTCGACGCCATCACCAACGTCATCGGCTACATCCCGCTCGGCACGCTGATCGTCTACTCGCTGTATCCGCGCTTCAAGGGCGTCGTCGCCCTGCTGATGGCCAGCGTCTGCGGCGTGCTGATCTCCGGCGTGATGGAGAGCGTGCAAACCTACCTGCCCAGCCGCGTCTCCTCCAACCTGGACTTCTACACCAACGCCGCCGGCTGCGCGCTGGGCGCCGTGATCGGCGTGCTGACGGTGCGGCGCCTGCTGGACCGGAGCCAGCTGCAGCGCCTGCGCCAGGCCTGGTTCGCGCCGCATGCCAGCCAGGGCCTGGTGCTGCTGGCGCTGTGGCCGCTGGCGCAGATGTATCCGCAAAGCTTTTTGTTCGGCCTCGGCCAGCTGCTGCCCATCCTGTCGGACTGGATGTCGCAGCTGCTCGACACCGAGATCGACCTGGCCAGCTACATCCGTCCGGACACCGTGCTGACGGTGGAACAATACTGGCTGTCCGAAACCATCATCACCGCCTGCGGCATGGTCGGCGCCGCGCTTACCCTGCTGTGCCTGCTGCGCAAGCCGGCCCCGCGCGGGCTGCTGGTGACCGCCATGATAGGCGCGGCCGTGGTGGTCAAGGCGCTGGCGACGGCGCTGCTGTTCTCGCCGGAAAACGCCTTCGTCTGGGTCACGCCGGGCGCCGAGGGCGGCTTCCTGATCGGCGCCATCATGCTGGCCGGCCTGGCGTTCGCGCCCCATGTGGCGCAGCGGCGGCTGGCGGTGACCACCCTGCTGCTGAGCCTGGTGATCGTCAACACCACGCCGGCCAACCCGTATTTCGTGGCCACTTTGCAAACATGGGTGCAGGGCAAGTTCCTCAACTTCAACGGCGCGGCGCAGTTCCTGACCCTGCTGTGGCCGTTCTTCGCGGTCTGGTTCCTGTGGCTGCCCTCGCACAAGCTCAATAAGCCGTAACTAAGCCTGGCGCGGGCAGAGCGGGTATCATAGCGGCTACAACCATCCCCGAGAAACAGCGATGAGCGACACTCCCTACTTCAAACACCACGTCTTCTTCTGCCTGAACAACCGCGACGACGGCCGCGACGCCTGCGGCCACCACGGCGCCGAAACCGCGCAGAAGCATGCCAAGAAACGCTGCAAGGAACTCGGCCTGAACGGCCACGGCCAGGTCCGCATCAACCAGGCCGGCTGCCTGGACCGCTGCGAAGAAGGCCCGGTGCTGGTGGTCTATCCGGAAGGCACCTGGTACACCTATGTCGACACCAGCGACATCGATGAAATCATCGATAGCCACCTGGTGCAGGGCAAGGTCGTCGATCGTCTCAAAATCTGAAAAACCCATGAACAAGAACGAAAAATTTACCCTCGCCGGCGGCGCCGGCCAGATGGAAGGCATCATCGATTTCCCCAAGGACACGCCGCGCGGCATCGCGCTGGTGGCCCATCCGCATCCGCTGTACGGCGGCACGATGGACAACAAGGTCGCCGTCACGCTGATGCGCACCTTCGTCAACCTCGGCTACGTGGTGGCGCGCATCAACTTCCGCGGCGTCGGCGCCTCGGAGGGCGTGCATGACCACGGCCACGGCGAGACCGACGACATGGGCCTGCTGCACGCGTGGATGACGGCGAAATATCCCGGCCTGCCGGTGGCGCTGTCGGGCTTCTCCTTCGGCACCTTCGTGCAGTCGCAGCTGGCGCAGCGCCTGGCCGCCGCCGGCACGCCGGCCGAGCGCCTGGTGCTGGTCGGCGCCGCCGCGAAGAAATGGGAAATGGCCGCCATCCCGGCCGACACCATCCTGATCCACGGCGAGAACGACGACACCATCCCGCTGGTCGACGTGCTGGACTGGCTGCGGCCGCAGGACGTTCCGGTGATCGTGATCCCGGGCGCGGACCACTTCTTCCACCGCAAGCTGCAGCACATCAAGAGCTGGGTCACGCAGCTGTGGCACCGCACCACCGACGTTGCCGAGACTGAAACGGACACCGCAACGGCGGACTAAGCATCTATAATCCCTACGCTTTCAACTTTTCACCGAACAAAGTACCCCATGAAAAAAATTATCGCGGCACTGGCCACCAGTGTGATGTTGATGACCGCCGCCGTGGCGCAAACCCTGCCGGCGCCGACCATCGCCGCCAAGTCCTGGCTGCTGCTGGACGCCACCAGCGGCCAGATCATCGCCTCGCAAGACCCCAACGCCCGCATCGAGCCGGCCTCGCTGACCAAGGTCATGACGGCCTACGTCGTGTTCGGCGCGCTGCGCGACAAGAAGGTCGACCTCAAGCAGATGGTCAACGTCTCCACCAAGGCGTGGAAGGTCGACTCGAGCAGCTCGAAGATGTTCATCGACCCGGCCACGCCGGTCAGCGTCAACGACCTGCTGTACGGCCTGATGGTGCAGTCGGGTAACGACGCCGCCGTCGCGCTGGCCGAAGCCGTCGCCGGCGACGAGGCCGCCTTCGTGGCGATGATGAACAAGGAAGCCCAGCGCATGGGCCTGACCAACACCCACTTCGCCAACCCGCACGGCCTGCCCAGCCCGGAAAACTATTCCACTGCGCAAGACCTGTCGGTGCTGGCCAAGCGCGTGATCCTGGACTACCCGGAGTTCTACAAGATCGACTCGGTCAAGAGCTTCACCTACAACAAGATCACCCAGCCCAACCGCAACCGCCTGCTGTGGCTGGATCCGACCGTCGACGGCATGAAGACCGGCCACACGGAAGCGGCCGGCTTTTGCATGATCGCCTCGGCGCACCGTCCGAACGGCGCCGGCGAGCGCCGCCTGATTTCGGTGGTGCTGGGCACCACCTCCGACCAGTCGCGCACGCAGGAAAGCCAGAAACTGCTGAACTGGGGCTTCCAGAACTTCGACACGGTCAAGCTGTACTCGAAGGGCCAGGCGATCGCCACGCCGGAAATCTGGAAAGGATCGAAGGGTTCGGTCAAGATCGGCTTTGCCAACGACGTGCTGGTGACGGTGCCGAAGGGCGTGGCCGCCAAGATGAAGCCGCTGCTGGAACGCAAGGACCCGCTGGTCGCGCCGCTGGCCGAGAACAGCCGCGTCGGTTCGCTGAAGATGATGGTGGACGGCAAGCCGCTGCTGGAACTGCCGGTGGTGGCGCTGGAGACGGTGGACCAGGCCTCGATCTTCGGCCGCGCGTGGGATTCGATCCGCCTCTGGCTGAAATAACTGGCCGTATGATTAGACTGAAAACCCCGGGGTCAGTTCCGGCAATCTGCCACGCGTGGCAGATTGCCG
>NZ_JBGLYQ010000086.1:0-11760 GCF_047304105.1 Duganella sp. Dugasp56 | reverse complement strand
ATGAAGCAGATGGCCGACACCGGCTACCTGACGGGCAAGGACGGCAAGACCATCCAGGTGCCGCCGGAAGTGCAGCAGGCCGCCAAGACCTATATGGCCAACGACGGCGAGCTGTTCAAGAAAATCGAGTCGGCCACCAACGGCCAGCACGATGGCCTGCTGGCGACCTGGGACGCCGACGCCGCGGTCAAGGACGGCAGCGTCTCGGCCAACGGCGGCCCCAATGGCACGCCGACGCCGGGCGGCCAGCCGCCGGTCGCCACTACCGGCAGCGGCAACACCAACCTGCCGTCCGATTCAAGCGCGGTCAACACCATCAAGAACTTCCAGAACGACAAGAACACCGGCATGCTGTCCGACACCCAGATGAAGCAGATGGCCGACACCGGCTACCTGACGGGCAAGGACGGCAAGACCATCCAGGTGCCGCCGGAAGTGCAGCAAGCGGCCAAGACCTATATGGCCAACGACGGCGAGCTGTTCAAGAAAATCGAATCGGCCACCAACGGCAAGCACGACGGCCTGCTGGCGACCTGGGATGCCGATGCCGCCGTCAAGGACGGCAGCGTCTCGGCCAACGGTGGCCCTGGCCCGACCGGCACGCCGACGCCGGGCGGCCAGCCGCCGGTCACTGGAACTGGCAACAGCAACCTGCCATCCGATTCGAGCGCGGTCGGCACCATCAAGAACTTCCAGAACGACAAGGCCACCGGCATGTTGTCCGACACCCAGATGAAGCAGATGGCCGACACCGGCTACCTGACGGGCAAGGATGGCAAGACCATCCAGGTGCCGCCGGAAGTGCAGCAAGCAGCCAAGGCCTACATGGCCAACGACGCCGAGCTGTTCAAGAAAATCGAGTCGGCCACCAACGGCCAGCACGACGGCCTGCTGGCCACCTGGGATGCCGACGCCGCCCGCAAGGACGGCACCGTGTCCGCCTGAGTCTGAAAGGCGCGGTGCGGCAGCCGCGCCTTGATGCCGCAACACCGGAACCCGCACGGGTTCCGGCTCTCGTCTGGTGTACCCACTTTTTGATGGAGGAGTTTCATGAGCGAGCATTTTCTTGTCATTGATCAGGACCGCGATCCCGGCGCACCGCCGATGATCGATTTCGCCACCGGCCACCTGGACGACGGCTTCCCCTGGCACCGCATCCGCCGGCTGCACCGCAAATAGGCGTCCGCGCTTTTTCCCATCACTTGAAGGAATCTCCATGGATTGGCATGAAGGTTACGTTTCCGATATCGACTACGTCGCGGAGTTTTTTCCCGAGCAGAGTCCGTCGCTGCTCAGCTTTGCCTGCATACTCAACGGCGTGGAACCGGTCGCGCTGGATCGGCCGTTCACATATTTCGAACTGGGTTCCGGCCAGGGCTTGACCGCCAATGTGCTGGCCGCCGCCAATCCGCTGGGGCGCTTCTATGCGGCGGACTTCAATCCGGCGCACATCGCCGCCAGCCGCCAGTTGGCGGAAAGCGCCGAACTGGCCAATGTGGAATTCCTGGAAAGCAGCTTCGCCGACCTGGCCGATGGCGCCGTGAGCTTGCCGCAGTTTGATTTCGTCACGCTGCACGGCGTCTACAGCTGGGTCAACGCCGAGAACCGGCGCCATATCGTGCGCTTCCTCGCGCGCTACCTGAAGCCGGGCGGCATCGCCTACATCAGCTACAACGCGATGCCGGGCTGGAGCACGACCTTGCCGCTGCAGCGCCTGATCCTCGAGCATGTCGACCTGTATCCCGGCAGCCGCCACCAGCAGATCGAACACATGCGCAAGCTGGTGGGCGGGCTGGTGCAAAACAACGCCGCCTACTTCGCCAACAATGCCGGCGCCGGCCTGCGCACCTACCTCGACGCCGCCATGACCGGCGACGCCGACTGGTCCAGCTACCTGGCGCATGAATACATGAACCGTGGCTGGGAGCCCCTGTACCACGCCGACGTGGTGCGCGACGTGGCCGCCGCCAAACTTGATTATGTCGGTTCGGCCGGCCTGTCGTGGGCGCTGCCGGCGCTGTACCTGACGCCGGCGCAAAGCGCGCTGCTCGACACCATCGCCGACCCTGCGCTGCGCGAGACCATCAAGGACTACATGAAGAACACCTGCTTCCGCAAGGACGTGTTCGTGCGCGGAGCGCGCCGCATGGGCCCGGAGCGCCAGCGGCAATGGCTGGAACAGAGCGGCATCGCCTTGACGGTGCTGCCCGAGCAGCTCCATGCCGGCCTGAAGTTCCCGGCCCAGGGCGCCAATCCGCCGGCCGCCTACGCGCCGTTGCTGGCGGCGCTGGGGCAGGGGCCGCGCACCTTGCTGGAGCTGGCGCGGCTGCCGGCCATGGCGCCGCATACGCTGGCCGAGATCGCCGAAGCGGCGGCGCTGCTGGCCGACACCGGCCAAGCCGCCCCGTACTTCCTCGGCGCCGCCGGCGCCGACACGTCGCCCGCGCGCCGGCTCAACCTGGCCATCGCCGGGCAGGCGCGCGGCGACGAGGCGGCCTACCGCGTGTTTGCCGCGCCGCTGCTGGGCAGCGGCATCAAGGCGCCGCTGTTCCAGCGCCTGGTCTACCGCGCCGTGCTGCCGGCCGTGGCGGCGCAGGCGCTGCCGCTCAACGTGGACGCGATCGCCACCCAGGTCTGGCGGCAGATGGTCGAACAGGGCCGGGCGGTGGTGCGCGACGAGCTCGAACTCGATTCGGAGGACGAGATCATCAGCGGCATCTGGGCCACGGTGCAAGCCATACTTGAACGGCGCAGTCCGCTATGGCGCGGCCTGCTGATGTTGCCGCCGCCATTGCATACAGAGGAGTGCGAGCAATGAACTGGAATGACGGTTACGTATCCAATATCGACTACCCGGCCGCGTTTTTCCGCGAACAGAGTCCCACCCACCTGAGTTTCGCCTGCGTGCTCAACGGCTACGAGCCGGTGCCGCTGGACGGCCATTTCACTTACATGGAACTGGGCGCCGGCCAGGGCCTGACGGCCAACATCCTGGCCGCCAGCCATCCTCGGGGCGAGTTTTACGCGGTCGACTTCAGTCCGTCGCAGGTGGCCGCGTCGCGCCAGCTGTCGTCGGCGGCGCAACTGAACAACCTGACGCTGCTGGAAAACAGCTTTGCCGAACTGGCCGCCGGCAAGGTGGCGCTGCCGCAGCTGGACTTCATCACCATGTATGGCGTCTACAGCTGGGTCGACGCCGACAACCGCCGGCACATCGCCGACTTCATCAACCGCTACCTGAAGCCGGGCGGCATCGTCTATCTCAATTACAACGCCATGCCGGGCTGGACCGCGGCGCTGCCGTTGCAGCGTCTTATCCTTGAATATGCGCAGCGCGACAGCCATCCGCGTCCGCAGCAGGTCGAGCATGTGCGCGCGCTGGTCGGCGGCCTGGTCGACAGCGGCGCCGACTTTTTCAAGGGCAATCCGGACCTGCAATACCGCATCGATTCGCTGATGCGCGACAAGGCCCACTACCTGGCGCACGAATACATGAGCACCGGCTGGCGGCCGCTGTACCACGCCGATGTGGTGCGCGACATGGCCTCCGCCAAGCTCGACTACATCGGCTCCGGCGAGCTGTCGCGCAGCTTCCCCCAGCTGTTCCTGACCCCCGAGCAGCTGGACCTGCTGCAGACCGTGCCGGACCTGGCGCTGCGCGAGACGATCAAGGATTACCTGACCAATACCAGTTTTCGCGAGGACATCTTCGTGCGCGGCGCGCGCCGCATGACGCCGGCGCGCCAGGAACACTGGCTGCGCCAGGTCGGCCTGGCGTTGACCGCCTTGCCCGGCCAGGCCACGCTGGCGCTGAAGCTCCCCATCGGCAACATCGACGTCGACGCCGCCACCTACCAACCGGTGCTCGACGCGCTGGCGCTGCGGCCGCACACCCTGGACGAACTGGCGGCGCTGCCCGCGCTGGCCGGCTGCAGCCTGCTGCAAATCGGCGAGATGGCGGCCTTGCTGACCGCCTCGGACCAGGCCTCGGCCTACTTCACCGGCGCCGCCGCCACCGCGCCCGACGCGGCGCGCAAGATGAACGCCGCCGTGGCGCAGGCGTCGCTGTTTGGCGACCAGTACCAGGCCCTGGCGTCGCCGCTGCTGGGCAACGGACTCAAGTCCGGGCTGGTGCAGCGCCTGGTGTACGGCCTGCTGCAACAGGAAGCGGAACCGGCCGACACGGTCAACTGGGCCCGCCGGATCGGCGCCATCCTGCGCAGCCAGGGATTGCACCTGAACAAGGACGGCAAGGCTTTGGTGGACGAGGACGACCTGCACGCCGAGCTGTGCTACCTGACCGAGGCCATCGTACGACAGCGGGCGCCGGTCTGGCGCGCGCTGCACATGCTGTAGCGCAACCCATCTCCGAGCCTCGCATCAGGGGCTTTGCCCGGCACGGTCCGCGAAAATGCGGCCTGCCGCGGCTCGCCTGGGATAAAATAATCAGATCGACACCCATCGGCCGTGGCACTCCGGCGCCGATTTTACAAGGCCATCATCTTGCGACGCGACGAAGACAAGCACCCCGACGACGACTTTTCCGTGACAGCCGTGCAGCGCCTGTTGCAGGAGATGGTGGAGTTGTCCGACCAACAGACGGCGGGACCGCCGATGATCGAACTGCTGATCGGCGACATCCTGACCCGCACCGCGCTGGCCTCGGGCGGCGCGGAACACTGGCTGTCCATCACGGCGCTGCTGCAGACGGCGGAGCAGCCGGGCTACAGCCCGCATCCGCCGGCGCCTGGCGCCGACCAGCGCCTGATGTCGATCGATTTTCTGTGGCATGCCGATGAAGGGCGCTACATCGTGGTGCGCAAGGTGCCGCTGCAGGAGTTGCGCGACGAGCGCGACGTGATGGATGCCATCCTGGCCACGGCAGACATGGCCAGGGGATATTTCGCGGCGGCCTGCGCCGGCCAGAGTCCGGCCTGAGACGAGCGCGCCGGCGCCATCAGCGAAAGCCGTGGGACACGCCATTGCCGTCGCTGGCGGCGCCATATTCACTACGCACCGCCGCCCGTACCCGCGACACCCGCGAGCGCACCGTGCCGATCGGGATATGCAGCTGTTCGGCCGCCTCCTCGTAGGTGGCGTCGCCGTCCAGCACCGCCTCGAAGGTCGAGCGTATCCGGACCGGCAGCTGGTCCAGCATGGCGCCTACCTTTTCCGCGATCTGGCGATACTCGAACAGCAGAGCGGGATCGGCATACACGTCTGCGATCTGGTCCATGAAATCGTCGTCGACCGCATCGTAGCGGTCGGCCGCGTTGCGGCGCACCTGGTTGCGCGCCAGGTTCAGCGCGATGCCGAACAGCCAGGTCGACGGCTTGGACAGGCCGGAAAAACGATGCGCGCACTTGGCCACCTCGATGAAGGTGTTTTGCACCACGTCCTCGGCGTCCTCGCGGTTGCCGACATAGCGCTGCACAAAGCGCAGCAGGTGGGTGCGGTGGGTGGTGTAGAGCTTGACGATGTCGATGCCGGGGTTGGCGGCCTCGGCCAACGCTGATTCGCCGGCGGAAACTGTCTGGGTCATGATGTTCTCCTTGCTGCATGTGTTGGTGGGGAAACAGCCTGCCGGCGCAAGCACTGCTTGATCGCCGTTGCGGCTGGGTATGGATGGACGATAGCAGCGCAAGCGGCCTCTGCATCGGTTCGGTGAACATTCGTGAGACATTGAATAAAATTGAGAAACCGGCGCGCTGTTTCAGCGACAATGAGGGAACTCAAGCACCGTCTCTGCCACTCAGCGCGGCGCCCGCCCGCGCATGGCCGCCCTGATGGAACCGGCTCATGGCCAGTCGCCACTGATGGCCATGAACATGCAAATCAACCGCTTCAGCAACAACAACGCGCCCGAGACGCCGGCGCCGGTGCGCCACCACGCCCGGCACGTGAGCCGGCAAGGGGTGTTGTCCGCCAACGTCGCCACGGCCACC
Organism: Duganella sp. Dugasp56; assembly: GCF_047304105.1. NCBI lineage: Bacteria > Pseudomonadati > Pseudomonadota > Betaproteobacteria > Burkholderiales > Oxalobacteraceae > Duganella > Duganella sp. Dugasp56. Next base: position 5,815 of record NZ_JBGLYQ010000086.1, on the reverse strand, counting down.
GAACTGACGCCGCTCGACGCCATCAACGGCCAGGCCGGGGTGCGGGAAGGCGTGCACTTCAAGCGGCGCACGCTGAGCCAGCGCGCCGCCACGCCCACGCGCCAGCCACGGCAGCCGAACAAGAAAGAGACGCAGAAAAAGTCGCGGCTCGACGCCAGCTACCAGGAAGGCGACGACGATGACGATCTGCTCAACATGTCGCCGGTGGAAGACACGCTGGACATGCTGCGCGAGGACAGCGGCCGCGCGCGCCAGGAAGAGGTCGAGGCCATGCTGGCGGAATATTTCCAGCCCATGCAGCGCTACAACATCCTGCACGACGCGCTGGAAAAGCTGGAAGACCAGCCCATCAGCAAGATGAAGAAAAATTCGCTCAGGAACGCGCTCAATGAAATGATGAGCGAGCTGATGGAGCGTCATCCGCACGAGATGCGCCGCGCGCTACAGGAGTCGGATGAACTGGTGAACTCGCTCGAGGCCATGGCCGGCCAGGACGGCGAATCCCGGAAGCTGCCATCGACGCGCGACCTGCGTTTCCTGATCGGCGCCAAAACCCGGGGCAATTTCGACGCGCCGCTGTCGCCGCTGACGATGCTGAAAGCCCTGATCAAGAATTTCGGTCCCGACAAATGCCTGAATGCGATGACCAGCCTGCGCTCGCGCATGATGTCGGGTTTTTGATGCGCCCTCTGGAGATACGATAGTGAAATCCGACTTGCGAAAAAACCCCCAGCGCAGCATGGGACGGTACTGGCTCACCATGTCCGATGCGTCGGCGTTCACGCTGGTGCGTTCCAGCGTGACCCTGGCCGAAGCCTTGCGCCGCGACCTGGCCGAGAAACTCAAGGTGGTGGCCGAGCCGAGTCCGGTGGAAATCGCCACCGTGCTGCTGACCGCCGCCGAAGCCGGCTGGGGCAAGGGCAAGGCCAACCAGTTGATCTCGCAGATCGTCGGCAGCCACAAGCCGGACATCGAACAGCGGGGCGGCATCTGCCTGTTCCTGCGCGACACGCTGGCCCAGCTGCCGCTGACCTTGTGGCCGCAGGACAAGCTGCCGGCGCGCCGCGAGCTGCTCGAGGAACTGGCGCGGCAAGTCAGCCTGGCGCACGCCGACGTGCCGACCTTGCCCACGCGCGATGAAATCCGCGAGCAGGAATGGCGCGACCAGATCGCCGGCTTGCGCCGCGAAGCGCAGCGCCAAGCGTAAGGCGGGCGCGGCAGTTTAACCGGGAGAGGAGGGAAGAATGGAAGAATTGCTCAATGTACTGGCGTCGGAAGCGCGCATGCAGCAGGCCGTGGCCATGAACACGCTGGAGAACGGCATGCACGTGTTTGTCTATCCGCTGGACAGCGGCATGCTGGTGGCGCTGGGCGCGAGTCCGGACATGGGATTGCAGGCCGCGGCCGTGCTGAAGAAGCGGGCCGACGACCTGCCGCGCTTCGGCGCCTGGCTGCCGGCCATGTTCAACGACGGCAGCCTGTACCTGCTGCGCCGCATGACCGAACACGGCGACGACATGTCCTCGTTGTCGGCCGAACAATGGGACGCGGCCGGGGAGTTGCTCAGTTGATCAGCCGTCAATCCGGTGTCGTCGACCGGGCCAGGCATCTCGACGTCGGCGAACTGGCCGAAATCCATCGCGTCGCCGAAACCGAACCGGTCCCCAGGGCGCGCGCCGACCTGCTGTCCGCCGAAGAAGACCTGTCGCTGCCGGCCGAGGCGTTTCCGGCCGATCCTGCGATGGCGCTGCTGACCGGCGTGCTGGGCGCGCAACTGAGCACCGACAACCGCGTCTGGCGCGGCGATCCGGTGCCGGGCCTGCGCGGCCTGGAGCGGCTGCTGCTGGCCCACGCGCTGGCGCAGGAGCCGGCCGGGCGCAGCCCCTGCCTGCAGGCGATCCGCGTGGTCGAGCTGGCGGTGCTGTGGCGCTTGCGCTGGCAGCAGATGCGGCGCAGCGACGTCGAAGTCAACCTTACCCCACTACAAGAGGTGTCCGATGAGGAAACGAGTCCCGCGTGAGACCATGGCCGACGAGCTGCAGCTGGCCATCGGCCTGGTCTGGGGGCATCTGAACGCCTACCAGTATGAGGAAGCGCATCAGCTGGCCAGCGGCTGCCTGCAGCTGTGGCCGGACGAGCCGCGGCTGTTCATGATGGCCGCCTTCGCCGCGGCCGAATTGCTGGAGCCGGTGGACCGGGCACGCTTGCTGGCCATGCGTACGCCGCAGAACCAGGCCTGGATTGCGCTGGTGCTGCGGCGGATGGAGTGGCATGAGCCGGCGGCGCACGGGGAGCACGCATGAAGGCGATGGGCGTGGTGCTGTTGTTGAACAAATTCTCGGCGCGGCTGGCACAGCGCGCCGAGCTGCTGGCCGCCGGGCTGGTGATCGGCATCGTCTTCATGCTGGTGCTGCCGATGCCGGTCTGGCTGCTCGACATGCTGATCGCGCTGAGCCTGTGCGCCTCCGGGCTGATCGTGGTGGTGGCCATGTACATGGCAGGTCCCACCGCATTCTCGACCTTTCCGGCGGTGCTGCTGCTGACCACGCTGTTCCGCCTGGCCATATCGGTCTCGACCACGCGCCTGATTTTGCTCGAAGGCGACGCCGGCCATATCGTTGAAACCTTCGGTAATTTCGTCGTCGGCGGCAACCTGGTGGTCGGCCTGGTGATCTTCCTGATCCTGACCGTGGTGCAGTTCATCGTCATCACCAAGGGTTCGGAGCGGGTCTCGGAAGTGTCGGCCCGCTTTTCGCTCGACGCCATGCCGGGCAAGCAGATGTCGATCGACAGCGACTTGCGCGCCGGCATCCTGACCGCCGAGGAGGCCAAGAGCAAGCGCGCCACGCTGGGCCAGGAAAGCCAGTTGCACGGCGCCATGGACGGCGCGATGAAATTCGTCAAGGGCGACGCCATCGCCGGCCTGTGCATCGTGTTCATCAACCTGATCGGCGGCATTTCGATCGGCATCGTCCAGCACAATATGGACGCGGCCGAGGCGATGCGCGTGTATTCCATCCTGTCGATCGGCGACGCCCTGATCGCCCAGATTCCTGCGCTGCTGATCTCGCTGGGCGCCGGCATCATCACCACCCGCGTCAGCAAGGATGACGGCGAGGAGGGCGAGACCAACATCGGCCGCGACATCGTCGGCGAACTGTTCGCCGAACCGAAGGCGCTGCTGACGGCGGCCGGCATCATGCTGCTGTTCGGCCTGATCCCGGGCATGCCGACGCTGGTGTTCATCGGCCTGGCGTGCGGACTGTGCCTGGCCGGCGTGATCGGCCTGCTCAAGCCGCTGGCCGACGCAGAGCTGCAGCGCGAGTCGGACGAGCTGGAACTCAAGAACGCCGGCATCGTCGACCTCACCAATTTCTCGGCCACCACGCCCTTCCTGCTGCGCATGCCCGAAGCGCTGCGCAGCACGCCGCAGGCCGAGGTGATCCGGTCGGCCGTGCGCATCATGCGCAACGGCATGCTGGAGCGGCGCGGCATTCCCGATCTGAAGCCGATCGAATTCGAATTCAACGACAGCACGCCGGCCGGGCGGGTGCAGTTCATGATGGCCGAGGTGCCGTTGGTCGACGACGAGATGCTGCTGGGCTGGGCCGCCACCCGCGAGCCGCTGGAGCGGGTGCAGGAACTGGGCTTCACCGCGATGGAACGCAATATCGCCGGTTCGCGCCGGCGCCGGGTCTGGCTGCGCATCGACGACGAGGAGCAGCTGATCCTGGCCGGCATCCAGTTCCAGCGTTGGGAGCAGGTGTTCGCCGCCGACATCGAAGTGGAAATGCTGCGCAATTGCCAGATGTTCGTCGGCGTCAACGAGGTGATCCGGTTCACCCGCTGGGCCGAGCGCCGCTATCCCGAGCTGGGCAAGGAAGTGATCAAGACAGTGACGCTGCCGCGCCTGACCGAGGTGGTGCAGCGCCTCACGCGCGAAGGGGTGTCGCTGCGCAATGCCCGCCTGCTGCTGGAAACCACGCTGGATTGGGCACCCAAGGAGCGCGACCCGGACGTGATCGCCGACTATGTGCGGCTGGCCTACAAGCGGCAGCTGTGCCACGAAGTCGCGCGCGACGGCCTGATCGAGGTGATCCTGCTGTCGCCGGAACTGGAAGACCAACTGCGCAATTCCATGCGGCAAACCAGCCAGGGCAGCTACCTCGACATCGATTCCGAGCTCGAGCAGATGCTGCTGGACCGGCTGGAGCAGCTCTCCACCAACGTCAGCACCCCGATCACGCCGCCGGTGCTGGTGACGGCGGCCGACATCCGCCGTTCGGTGCGCAAGCTGATCGAAGAGGAATTCTTCCCTGTGCCGGTGTTTGCCTTCTCCGAGCTGACCCAGCACGCCAAGGTCAAGCCGGTCGGCATGATCGAACTCTAAGCAGTCCGGCGGCGGCGGAACTTCGGCGGCGGCGCCGACATATACCTGTATTCATCGGCCGCGCGCGCCATTCCGGCGCCTGGGGAATTCCCTGCCGGCCGCCACGGTTCCTCCAAAGGGGGAGCGGCATTACTTTTTTAGGATCATCATCATGAACATATCAGAGCTTATGGCGCAGTCGTTCCATGCGGCGCTGGGCATCGGAGGCGCGTCTGCGCCAGCGCAGGGAGAAGCGCCGCGGCGTCAGCGCATGCCGGTCGGACTGCGGTCCATCGCGAGCGCGGCGGACAGTTTCACGCCTGCCCGGCTAGGCAACTTGATGCGCGACTTCGGCCTGGACGACGCCAGCATCGCGGTGGCGACGCAGGAATCGGCCCGCATCATGCAGGAGCAGGTCGGCCACTTCCTCGGCGCCATCGGACGCCGCGCCGAGCAGCATCAGCCGGCGGGGCCGGAATCGCGGGATGGCGAGCACCATCCCGATCAGCCGGGACCGCCGCCAGGGAGCAGGCCACCATCCCGCGCGGCCAGCACGTCCACCGCGTCCGAACCGGACGAGCCGCCACCGCCGCCGCCGCGCCATCCAGTGCCGGCACAGCGCCATCCAGCGCTTGCCAGGATGTCGGACGAAGAATATTTGAAATTTATGCATGACCGCGACCACTACGTCGATATCGGCAGCAAGAATTCGCTGGCCTTGATCGGCGGCAGCGGGGGTAACAAGCGGCCGCCGTACTTGCGCGACCACGACCATGCGTCCAGCGCCGGCGACGGCGCTTCCAGCGCGGGCGACAGCGACGTGGATGACGATGACCACCACAGCTGATCCCGGTTCCCGCCTGACCGCCTGTCCCTGCCCGACGACTAACCACGGAGTGTCACCATGAGCCTTCCTTTGAAAGAAATACCGCGCAACCAAAGCTTGCCGATGAGCGAAGAGCAGGCGCTGCACATCATCGAACGCGCCAGCAAGGATCAGTTCCTGGCCCAGGACATCGAGCAGCTGCGCGACAAATGCTGCCTGTTCGTCAACGACATCATGCGCGAAGTGAACCTGGCGCTGGCGCAGCAAGACAAGCGGGTGCCGGCGCTGTTGCGCAGCAAGGAGGACACCGCCATCTCGCTGCGCGGCGCCGCGCGCGAGCGCGAACGCCTGGCCCAGCAGCGGCGCGAACTGGCCGAGGCGATGGTCATCGGCGCTCTGCTCAACAGTAACAATCCGGACTGGAACCCGCTCGACCCGGCCACCGACCGCAGCAGGGGCAGCCTGCTGCTGGCATTGCTGCGGTCGGCGCTGCCGTGATGCGGCATGCCCGCGGGGGGGGACCCGCGCCCGGCCAAGCCCCCGCAAAGCTATTTACACGGTATTTAGAATGGGCGCGCGGAAGTTTTAAATTTTAAATTTTAAAAGGGAAAACCCCCGGG
>NZ_JBGLYQ010000085.1:0-12020 GCF_047304105.1 Duganella sp. Dugasp56 | reverse complement strand
GGCGGGTGCGCATCCGCTACCACTGGCAGGACAATGCCGACGCCACCTGCTGGGTGCGCGTGGCGCAGCGCTCGGCCGGCGGCGGCATGGGCAGCCAGTTCCTGCCACGCATCGGACAGGAAGTGCTGGTGCAGTTCATCGAGAACGATATCGACCGCCCGATCATCGTCGGCGCGCTGTACAACGGCCAGGGCGAGGGCGGTGTGACGCCGACGCCGGGCGCGCAGTGGGGCGTGCGCAGCAAGGAGTTCGGCGGGGCCGGCTACAACCAGCTGCTGTTCGACGACACCGACGTGCAGGGGCGGGTGCAACTGCGCTCCACGCACGCGGCCAGCGAATTATCGCTGGGCCACCTGATCCACAGTGCCGACAACTATCGCGGCAGCCTGCGCGGGCAGGGCGCCGAACTGCGCACCGATGCCTATGGTGCGGTGCGCGGCGGCGCCGGCCTGCTGATCAGCAGCTACAAGATCAACCACGGCGCCGACGTGCGCGACCCGGCCGGCGACAACGCGGCCGGCATCGCGCTGCTCAAGCAGGCGGTCAAGCTGGGCGAGACGTTCAGCGAGGCGGCCAGGACGCATCAGACGGTGGCGCTGGCCGGCCACGTCGGCGCGGCCAAGGCCAATGCCAGCACGCTGGACGACAAGGCCGCGCCGCTCAAGGCGATGCTGACGGCCGTGTCCGGCATGGTCGGCAACGCCAGTATTGATGCAGCCAGGGCCGACGCCGGCGACAAGAAAACCGCGCCGGGCGATGACCAGCTGCCGCACGCCAGTTCGCCGATCATCGCGGTGAGTGGCAAGAGCGGCATCGGCGTCACGGCAGGACAGGCGGTGCAGTTGGCCAACGGCGAGACGATCACGCTAATGAGCGGCAACGACAGCCAGTTCGTCACCGGTGGCCAGATGCGGGCGCACAGCGGCCAGGCGATCGGCGTGCTGGGCGGCGCGGTCAAGGCGGGCGAGGGCGGCCTCGGCCTGCAACTGATCGCGGCCCAGGACGCCATCGACATCCAGGCGCAGGCCGACGAGTTGAAAGTGCAGGCGCGCGACGAGATCAGCATCGTCAGCGCCAATGCCGAGGTGGACTGGGCGGCGGCCAAGAGCATCAGCTTGTCGACGGCGGGCGGGGCGAATATCACCATCGACGGCGGCAATATCACGGTGCAATGCCCTGGTAAATTGACCATCCATGCTGGCAAGAAGGCGTTTGCCGGCCCAGCGAGCATGAACTCTGAGATGCCAGTTTTGCCGCGTGGGACTCTGGCGTTTGATGAAAAATTCCAATTGCTTGATCCATCAGGCGATCCCATCAAGAACATGCGGTATGCGATCATGAAAGAAGATGGTGCGCGTATTGAAGGCGTCACTGATGGCGAAGGTCGAATCCCATTGCAGCAAGGATTCCGGCCGGAGAATATTCAGATCGTGATTTTAGGTATGTTGAAATAAGGATTGATCATGTCGTACGTGCCACCCGATAAAGAGCGTGCTCAGCAAGCCCAGCCTGGCACAAATGGCAAACCTACTTTTGACTGGCAACTAACCGGTACTAGCTTGCTGGACACAGTGAAATTGACCTTGCCGCCCATGGTCTCTTTGCCTGTCGTGTTCGTGCCTGGCATTATGGGTAGCAATTTGGCAGATCAGGACGGAGAGCCGGTCTGGCTTCTCAATAGCACAAAGGGGCAACCTATTGGTTTGGCTTGGCGTTGGGCGAGCAAAGGGCCTGGCGCGCGTCAACAAGTGCTCCATCCGCAGCGGACCCAAGTCTATAGCGATGGAAGTGTTCCAAAAAAAATGGCGGGCATGGTGAGCCGGCGTGAAACCTATAAAGATCGCGGTTGGGGCGAAGTTGGCGAAACCAGTTATCACGAATTTCTGCTCTGGCTTGAAGATAAAATGAATGGGCAAGGATTTAACCCTGCCAAGTGGGATGATTTCTTTTATACCTCCGTCAGTGCCGCGCCTGCGCCAGGCGCACGTCCTCCTGAGCCCAAGCTGTATCCCGGCATTGCCATGGAGATGAACGGTTTGCCCAGGATGGCAGAAGAAGGTCATGTGACAGCGCCCGTGATGTCGGACGATTTGCTAAAGCGTGCAAAATGCAGGTTCCCGGTATATGCGTGTGGATACAATTGGCTTGCGTCCAATGAGGTGGCGGGAGCAAGGCTCAAAGCTCGCATAGAAACCATCATAGCGGAGAACAATAGCGGAGCGTTTAAATGTCAGCAGGTAATTTTGGTGACGCATTCTATGGGAGGGCTGGTAGCTCGCTTTTGCTCGCAATTGCCCGGCATGCAGGAAAAGATCGCCGGCATCGTACATGGTGTCATGCCCGCAGTAGGCGCTGCAGTTGCGTATCGACGATGCAAAGTGGGCATGCGCGACGAGGATTTTGGCGCGGCTCTGGTGATCGGCTCAACGGGACAAGAAGTGACTGCAGTATTTGCTCAGGCGCCGGGCGCGCTGCAATTGCTGCCGGCAAATGGGTATCGTCCACGTTGGCTGTCAGTATCAGATGCTCAAGGCAAGAATCTAGTCAATCTGCCTGCCGGCGATCCGTATGAGGAAATTTATCTGGTTAAGGACCGTTGGTGGGGATTGGTACGCGAGGAATGGCTGTCACCGACCAATGGAACACCGATCGATTGGAATGAGTTCAGCAAGAACGTCAAACGTGCAAAGGATTTTCATAGCAAAATCTCCGGCCACTATCACCCGCATACGTTTGTATATTACGGCGCAAGTGGCGGCCCGCAGGCCAGTTTTGAAACGATCAAGTGGAGCATGCGCAAAGGACTGCAGCCTGAAAAAGGGATGCGGCCAACAGAGCAAGAGATCTCCAGCTATACCCATCAGATGGTGCGGGAACAAGGGAGGAATGAGATTTTTGTTGGGGGAGAAACCAAGGTGCAGTCAACTTATGGCCCAGGTGGTGGTGGCGTGACCAGCTACGAAACCAGTTTTTGGGAGATTCAATCTGCTATGCAGGACGGAAATGGCGACGGCACCGTGCCGGCCAGCTCTGGTATGGCGCCACGCCGCGATGGAGGTCCTAATATTCAACAGCAGTTTCGTCTGCAGGGATTCTCACATGAGCCGTCGTTCAAAGATCCAACTGCGCAGCGTGTGACCCACTATGCAATTACCAAAATAGCCGCAATGGCCAAACTATGAGAATTTTTGCTTGTTCTGTCCTGGTATTGATTGCTGCAGGATGTGATGGAAAAAAGACCGACGACCTAGCCCATTCGAAAATGAACCCAGTCATGAAAACACAGTGTATCGGCCGGAATCTTGTTGATCTGCCCGACGGATATGCGTTGAAAACCGGCGCGAGCGCCATGTTCACGCCAATACAGGGTGCCGTGGAAAGCGCCAAGATTGATCTACGTGTCACGCCGGTTACCGACATGGCGGCGTTTGTTGCTCAGGTCAAGGCGCGTCATGCTGAACTGGCCGCCGCCGGTTCTGGAGAGACAGACCGGCTTACACTGGCGCGGGAAATCTCCGATGGAGGTATGTTATATCGGGTCAGGGAGATCGATGATGCGTATCAAAGCGAAATTCATTGGCTCTTACGTGACCAATATTTAGTTGCAACCATTCATTCTTATAAAAACCAAATGAATGAAGCGGAGGAGCTGCTATATTCTTTAATGAAAAATATCGCGTACCAAGGTGAGCCCGCAGCTGCTTCGAAAGCGTTTTGTTTCAGCCGCGTGGCGGTTGGTGGCAACTATCGCGCGGAATCCGCGAGTTTGCGTTTCAAGAATGCTCTAAGGCCCGATATCTCGTTTTCTATCGATGTGGATACCTTCAGACGGGACGATACTGAAACATTGCTGCAACGTGTAGGCGGTCCCAATTCCCTCTTGAGAAAGTTCAAGGCGAAAGAGTCGGTGCTGCGCAAGGGGGAATTGGAAGTGGCGGGAATGCGAGCACAAGAGTGGGGGGCGTCAATTATGCTTGGCGAGGACGAGGACGAGAAAAAACTTGGCCTGACGCTGGAAACCATGCGCCCAGTTCCCTCTCTGTCTGCACCCAAGATTCATTTGGAAATGGACGTGAGTGGCAGCAGCGCGCACGACGAGAAAGGAGCGCTTTTACTGTGGGACAGCGTCGTAAGAACTATACGCCAGCATCCGCACTAGCTCGGCTCTTAGCTGGAGAGTTTACATTCAAGGTTGTGGAATGAAAAAAACCCGCCGGGCTGCACAGCCGGGCGGGGAGCGGAAGGAAGGCGGGTGCGATCAGTGCGCGTGGCGGGTCAGCGGCTGCAGGTCGGGATCGGTCACGGTCGAGCCGGGATTGTTCAGCTCCTTGTGCAGCGTGTCGTGATTCAGTTCTTTTTCCCAGTGCGACACCACCACTGACGCCACGCCGTTGCCGACGAAGTTGGTCAGCGCGCGGCATTCGCTCATGAAGCGGTCGATGCCCAGGATCAGCGCCATGCCTGCCACCGGGATGGTCGGCACCACGGCCAGGGTCGCCGCCAGCGTGATGAAGCCGGCGCCGGTGATGCCGGACGCGCCCTTCGAGGTCAGCATGGCGACGCCTAGGATGGTCAGTTCCTGCGTCAAGGTCAGGTCGGTGTTGGTGGCCTGCGCCACGAACAGCGCGGCCATCGTCATGTAGATGTTGGTGCCGTCCAGGTTGAACGAGTAGCCGGTCGGGACCACCAGGCCCACCACCGATTTGGAGCAGCCCAGGCGCTCCAGCTTGGTCATCAGCGAAGGCAGCGCGCTTTCGGACGAGCTGGTGCCCAGCACGATCAGCAGTTCTTCCTTGATGTAGCCGATGAACTTGAAGATCGAGAAGCCGGTCAGGCGCGCCACGGTGCCCAGCACCACCACCACGAACAAGCCGCAGGTCAGGTAGAAGCAGCCCATCAGCGTGGCCAGCGGTTTGAGCGAGGCGATGCCGTATTTGCCGATGGTGAAGGCCATCGCGCCGAACGCGCCCAGCGGAGCGACTTTCATGACGATGGCGACCACGCCGAAGATGGCGGACGACAGCTCGTCGATGAGCTTGGTGACCGGCTTGCCGCGATCGCCCAGCAGCGACAGCGAGAAGCCAAACAGGATGGCGATCAGCAGCACTTGCAGGATGTCGCCCTTGGCGAAGGCGTCGACCACGGTGTTCGGGATGATGTTCATCACGAAGTCGATGGTGGACTGGTGCTTGGCTTTCTCGGTGAACTCGGCGATGGCCTTGGTGTCGAGCGTGGCCGGGTCGGCGTTGAAGCCGGCGCCCGGGCGCACGATGTTGGCGACGAACAGGCCGATCACCAGCGCGAAGGTGGAGATCACCTCGAAGTACAGCAGGGCCTTGCCGCCGACGCGGCCGATTTTCTTGATGTCCTGCATGCCGGCGATGCCGGAGACGACGGTACAGAAAATCACCGGCGCGATGATCATCTTGATCAGCTTGATGAAGCCATCGCCCAGCGGTTTCATGGCGACCGCATCGGATGGGTAGAAAGTACCCAGCAGGATGCCGCAGGCGATGGCGAACAGCACCTGTACGTATAGAATTTTATAAAACGGCTTTTTCACGGGATCTCCTCGCGTTCTTGTGAGGAGTTCATCATCCGTCAAAATAAGAGACATCACCATTGTGGTTAACCGCATTCATCGCGGTGATATCTCTTATGGAAGTTGCTACAAACCGGGCTCAGCGAGGCGCGGCGCCGAAGGCAGTGCGCCTGCACGGCGAGGTGCCACAACGAAGCTGGGGCCGGTTTTTAGCGACTTCCTTATTGTGCTACCCAGCCGCCGTCCATATTCCAGGCCACGCCGCGCACCTGCTTGGCCGCGTCGGAGCACAGGAATACCGCCAGCGCGCCCAGTTCCTCCGGCGTGACGAACTCACCGGACGGCTGCTTGTCGGCCAGCAGCGCCTTTTTGGCGGCTTCATTGCTGATGCCATCCTTCTCGGCGCGCGCGTCCACCTGTTTCTGCACCAGCGGCGTCAGCACGAAGCCGGGGCAGATGGCGTTGACCGTCACGCCGGTGGTGGCCGTTTCCAGCGCGTTGGTCTTGGTCAGGCCGACCAGGCCGTGCTTGGCCGCCACATAGGCCGACTTGCCGGCCGACGCCACCAAGCCGTGGGCGGACGCGATGTTGATGATGCGGCCCCAGTTGTTGGCGCGCATGCGCGGCAACACCAGGCGCGACGTGTGGAAGGCCGACGTCAGGTTGATGGCGATGATGGCATCCCATTTCTCGACCGGGAAATCCTCGACATTGGCCACGTGCTGGATGCCGGCGTTGTTGACCAGGATCTCGACGCCGCCGAACTTCTCGCCGGCGTAGGCGATCATGGCTTCGATTTCCGCCGGCTTGGTCATGTCGGCGTTGTGATAGCCGGCCTTGACGCCGAATTCCCGTGCCATATCCTGTTGCAGCTGTTCGATTTCGGCGGCGTCGCCGAAGCCGTTCAGCAGCACGTTGGCGCCTTCGGCCGCCAGCGTACGTGCGATGCCCAGGCCGATGCCCGAAGTCGAGCCGGTTACCAGCGCTGTCTTGCCGCTCAAAGTCTTGTTTGTCATGGAGTCCTCTGCAGGGTTGGAGAATAAAATGGGGCTGCGCTACACTTCGGTAGGATTTTAAGTGCAACGCCCGGTAAAATGGTGATTCTGAACATCATTACATAAAAACTATCAAGGAAGCCGCATGTTCGAAGCGAAAATAAAGTCTGTTCAATGCCTGTCGCTGGCCGGTTTGCATCGCATGTCGTACAAGGAATGGGGCGACGCGGCCAATCCCAATGTGCTGGTCTGCGTGCACGGCGTGACGCGCGTGGGCGACGATTTCGACGCCATGGCGCGCGCGCTGGCCGGCGACTACCGCGTGATCTGTCCGGACATCGTCGGCCGCGGCCGCTCCGACTGGCTGAAAAACCCGCAGCTGTACCGCATTCCGCAGTATGTCAGCGATATCGTAACCCTGCTGGCGCGCGTGCTGCCAGAGGGCGAAAGGCAGAGCGTCGACTGGTTCGGCACCTCGATGGGCGGCCTGATCGGCCTCGGCCTGGCGTCGCTGCCGGGCAATCCGGTGCGCAAACTGGTGCTCAACGACATCGGCCCGGTGCTGGCGCCGGTCGCCATGCAGCGCATCGGCGACTACATCGGCCAGGACCTGCGCTTCGACACCTTTGAGGACGGCGCCAAATTCATCCGCGACGTGTCGCTGTCCTTCGGCCAGCACACCGAGGCGGAATGGCATAAACTGTGCAGCGATGTCCTGCGCCAGGACAAAGACGGTCATTGGGTGCGTCATTACGATATGGGATTGGCCACGCCGTTCCGTTCGGCGACGCCGGAATCGGCCGATGCCGACCAGGCGATGCTGTGGGCGGCCTACGATGCGATCAAGTGCCCGACCTTGCTGGTGCGCGGCGCCGATTCCGACCTGCTGTCGCCGGAAACGGCGGCCGAGATGACGCGGCGCGGCCCGCAAGCCACGCTGGTGGAGATTCCGAACGTCGGCCATGCGCCGACCTTCATCCACGAGGACCAGATCGCGATCGCCAGGAAATTCCTGTTGGGCTAACAATAAGAGAACGGTAAAGAAGAGAAGTATGGAAATCAAACGACTGCATGTAGGCAAACGCTTGTCCGAAGTGGCAATTCACAATGGCACCGTGTATCTGGCGGGCCAGATCGCCGAGGAAACGTCCGCCGACATCAAGGGGCAGACCCGCGAAGTGCTGGGCCATGTCGACCGCCTGCTGGCCGAATCGGGTAGCGACAAGACCTGCATCCTCAGCTGCCAGATCTACATCAAGGACATGGCCGACTTCGAAGGCATGAACGAGGAGTGGGACATCTGGGTGCCGAGCGGCCACACGCCGCCGCGCGCCACGGTGGAATCCAGGCTGGCCAATCCGGACGTGCTGGTCGAGATCGTTATCGTCGCTGCGCAGCGCTAGGGGCATCATGGTTTCCATCACCGCACTGACAAGCGCCGCATCGGAGCAGCTGGTCCAGGGATTGTCGCCCGACGACAGCGCGCGCATGCTGGCGGCGCTGGACTTCGCCAGCACCAGCTACGCCGACAAGACCAGCGCCGGCGGCCAGTCGGCATTTGACTTCTCGGTCGGCGTGGCCGGCACGCTGGCCTTCATGCGCACCGACGTCGAGACCCGCATCGCCGGCCTGATGTTCGAGCTGACCTTGCTGGACACCGCGCAGGCGGCCATCATCGAGCCGCGCTTCGGCCAGGAGGTCGGCGACCTGGTGGCCGGCGTGCGCCAGCTGATCCGCCTGCGCGAGCTGACGCAGACGCAGGGCCCGCAAGGCGCCGTCGCGCGCGGCCGCAACGCCGCGCAGCAGGCGGTGGCGCAGGTAGAAACCTTGCGCAAGATGCTGCTGGCGATGGCCTCCGACATGCGCGTGGTGCTGGTGCGGCTGGCCTCGTGCGTGACGACCCTGCGCTACTTCGCCGACATCAAGCTGTTCAACGACATGACCTGCGCCTACGGCCGCGAGACGCTGGACCTGTACGCGCCGCTGGCCAACCGGCTGGGGATCTGGCAGCTGAAGTGGGAGCTGGAGGACTTGTCGTTCCGCTTCATCGAGCCGGAGGCGTACAAGCGCATCGCCAAGATGCTGGAAGAAAAGCGCATGATGCGCGAAGGCTTCGTCACCAGCGCGATCGCGCGGCTGCAGTCGGAGATGGCCTCGGCCGGCATCCAGGCCGAGGTGTTCGGCCGGCCCAAGCACATCTACTCCATCTGGAGCAAGATGAAGGGCAAGGAGCTGGACTTCACCGACCTGTACGATGTGCGCGCCTTCCGCGTGATCGTGGCCGACGTCAAGACCTGCTACACGGTGCTGGGCGTGGTGCACAACATCTGGACGCCGATCCCGAAGGAATTCGACGACTACATCTCGCGGCCGAAATCGAACGGCTACCAGTCGCTGCACACGGTGGTGACGGCGGAAGACGGCCGGCCGCTGGAAGTGCAGATCCGCACGCAGGAAATGCACAGCTTTGCCGAGTACGGCGTGGCAGCGCACTGGCGCTACAAGGAGGAGGGCGGCTCCAACTTCGCCGGCCAGAAGTACGACGAGAAGATCGCCTGGCTGCGCCAGCTGCTGGCGTGGAAGACCGACGTCGCCGACGCCGTGGTCGGGCAGGAAGACCAGCAGCGCGAATGGGTGGAAAAGCTCAAGGCCGCGGCGCTGGACGACCGCATCTTCGTGCTGACGCCTCAGGCGCGCGTGCTCGAATTGCCGGTCGGCGCTACGCCGGTGGACTTTGCCTATCACCTGCACAGCGACGTCGGTCACCGCTGCCGGGGCGCGCGGGTGGACGGCGTCATGGTGCCACTGAACACGCCTTTGAAAAACGGCCAGACCTGCGAGATCATCACCGCCAAGGGCGCGCCCGGCACGGCCGGTCCGTCGCGCGACTGGCTCAGCGACGAATACACGGTGGCCACGCGCACGCGCTCCAAGATCCGCGCCTGGTTCCATGCGATCGACATGCAGGAAACGCTGTCGCACGGCCGTGCGATGGTGGAAAAGTCATTGCAGCGCGAAGGCAAGACGGCGGTCAACCTGGAGGCGCTGGCCAACAAGCTGGGCTTCGCCAAGGTGGACGATCTATTCCTGTCGGTGGGCAAGGATGAATTCAGCCTGCGCCACGTCGAGCAGGCGCTGCACGACACGGGCGAACCGACTGAGCCGGAAGACGCGGTGGTGCTGGGCAAGAGCAAGGCGTCCAGCGTGGACCAGGGCGCCAAGTCGGGCGTGCTGGTGGTCGGCACGGACGGCCTGATGACGCAGCTGGCCAAGTGCTGCAAGCCGGCCCCGCCGGATGGCATCGTCGGTTTCGTCACGCGCGGCAAGGGCGTGTCGATCCACCGCGCCACGTGCAAGAACTTCGCCGAGATGCGCGCCAAGGCGCCGGAGCGGGTGATCGTGACGGAGTGGGGGCGGGCCGTATCGGACACGGTCTACCCGGTCGACATCTTCATCCTGGCGGGCGACCGCCAGGGGCTGCTGCGCGATATTTCCGAGATCTTCTCGCGCGAGAAGATCAACGTCATCGGCGTCAACACGCAAAGCGCGAAGGGCTATGCGCGCATGACCTTCACGGCAGAAATCGGCGCCACCGCGCAACTGCAAAAAGCGCTGAACGCCATCGCGGAAGTGACCGGCGTGCAGGAGGCCCGCCGGGCCTGATTGCTTCAGCGCGGCTGCATGGCCTCCGCTACTTTTGCGGCGATGGCTTCGGCCAGCAAATGCACGTGATAGCCGTCGACGAAGCCGTGGTGGGCCAGCACCGACATATTCGTCTCCAGCTTGCCGTCAGCGCGCGGATCGCTGAAGCGTCCCCACGCCAGCGATGGGATGTCGTAGCTCTTGTGGTGGTAGATAGGATGTTCGATCGCCACCAGTTTCAACCACGGCGTGCAGGTGATGTGGATGTTGCGCTTCATGTCGAGCTGACTCAGTGCTTCGGTAGTGTTGATCAGCATGTCGCTGGCCTCGGCGATCTTTTTCGCCGCCACGCTGCGGGCGACGAATTCCTGCAAGTCCGGCGACATCGAGAAGCGCGCGAAGTTCAGGTTCTTGTCCTGATTAAGCACCGTGTACGAGGCCATGAAATCGTCGATCTTGATGACCTCGCCATCCAGGATGCGGTACATGAAGTTGTCGATCCCCTTTAATGCATGCAGCACGCAGTACAGGAAGAAGTGGAACGGCGCCAGCTTGTGTTCCTTGCAGTACGGCCGGAAGTCCGGCACGGTCAGTTCGAAACTCAGGTTGACCAACGGGTTTTCAAATGAGGCAAAGGCATTGTATCGGTCGCGGCGTTTTTCGAAATTATGCATCGTGAGTGACTTCTGCTTGTAGGGTAATGTGGTCGATGCCATGCTTTTCCAGCAGCATGGTTTTGATGGCATGCAGGATATCCGGCCAGCGCGCGAGGTCGGTGATTTCGACGTGGCCGATCAGGGCCGGCTGGCCCGGCGACATGTCCCAGACGTGCAGGTCGTGCACCGAACGAACTCCTGCCACTTGCTCCAGGTCCGCGCCCACCTTCAGGTAATCGATCTGATCCGGCACGCCCTCCATCAGGAAGTGGTATGACTCGCGCAGCACGTCGACGGTGGATTTCAATATCAGCAGCGCGACAAACAGCGACAGCAGCGGGTCGATCTGCATCCAGCCGGTGTAATAGATGACGGCGCCTGCGATCAGCGCGGCCACCGAACCCAGCAAGTCGCCGATGACGTTGACCAGCGCGGCACGGGTGTTCATATTACTGTCTCCGCGCGAAAGAATGTAGGCCAGCACTACGTTGATGAGCAGCCCGATCAAGGCCACCACGAACACGGTGCCGCCTTGCACTTCCTGAGGCTGAGAGAAGCGGTGCACCGCTTCATAAACAATCCAGCCCACCAGCAACAGCAGTGCCAGGCTGTTGACGAAGGCCGCCAGCGCCTCGGCGCGGCCGAAGCCGAATGAGTGGCGCGCCGACGGCGGCCGCTTGGCGATCAGTTGCGCCAGCAGGGCCAGGCCCAGCGCGGCGGCGTCGGTGACCATGTGGCCGGCGTCGGAAATCAGCGCCAGCGAGTTGGACATGAAGCCGGTCACCACCTCCACCACGGCAAATCCCAGCGTCAGCGCCAGCGACCACGCCAGCACCGACTGGCTGCGCTGCTCGTTAAAATGGACGTGCTTGGCGTCGCCGTCGCGGTGCTCGTGCAGGTGGGCGGAAGGCGAGGGCGGCAGTTCTACGCCAGTGTTGGCGCGGGTTTCGGCTTGCATGGGCTTCTTGTTCGAGTGGGAATACCCGTAGTTTAATGGATGCGGATGACCCGCGTATGGCATCTCACAGTAACTTCATAGTGCATTCTGTAAATGTTTCCTATGAATGCCCTTGTTTTTCTTCGGGACGCTCTCTATAATGCTGGTCTTCGGGCGGTTAGTTCAGCTGGTTAGAATACTTGGTCGACATCCAAGGGGTCGCAGATTCGAATTCTGCACCGCCCACC
>NZ_JBGLYQ010000084.1:0-12872 GCF_047304105.1 Duganella sp. Dugasp56 | reverse complement strand
GCGGGAGTAGCTCAGTTGGTAGAGCGCAACCTTGCCAAGGTTGAGGTCGAGAGTTCGAGACTCTTCTCCCGCTCCAGTATGTAGAAGGGCAGCCGATGTGGCTGCCCTTTTTGCGTTTGCGGCGGCGGTGGATGGCGAGCGGAGGCTTCTTGGACCGTTTACGCCCGAGGTTGTGGGAAAACGTCCGTGCAACCGCATGCGTCGTCCATGGACGCCAAAGTGACGACATACTGGTTGATGCGGCTAGTCTTGCTGCCTTTTCGTATGCTTGGTGGTGGCGGGACGTCCCTTGCCGCAGATGACGCAGGGGCGAGCGGTTCGTTTCGCTATTCCAGATAGGGTGCGAGCACGTTTTCGATCCATTTCATGAATGCGCGGACTCGGCGCGACAAGTTGCGCCGATGCGCTACGACCAGGGAGACGTCGAGCGGCTTGTGCTGAAAATCTGGTAGAAGCTCTATCAATGATCCACTCTCGAAGTACCGGCCGATCGCCAACAGTGGTGCCTGAATCAGGCCAAGGCCGGCGATGCCGGCTGCTTCGTAGGACTGCACGCTGTTGACGTGCAGCGTACCCCGCAACTGAAGCCTTGCATAGCCGTCGCCGTGCGGGTACTCCCACCCATAAGGTTTCGCGCCGAGCGTCCTCGCGAAATGAATTGCCCGATGCTCCTGGAGCTGCAGATCTTCTAGTGATCGAGGAACGCCGTGGCGCGCCAGGTAGGCAGGACTGGCGGCGTTGACCATGCGTAACTTGCCCAGCGGGCGGGCAATCAGTGTCTCGTCCCCGATAGGACCAAGTCGCAATACACAGTCAAACCCCTCTTGAACCAGATCAACTTGGCGATCCGTGCTCGATACCTCCAGCTCCAACTCGGGATAGGCCTCCATGAAGGTCGGCAAGGCCGGCACGATAGTAGTGCGCGCCAGTTCACTCGGCAGATCAACGCGTAAGCGCCCGCGAAGCGCAACTCGATCGCTTGCGAACATTGAGTGCAGATCATCGACTTCAGCAAGCAGATCGCGTGCACGTGCATGAAATACCCGTCCGTCTTCTGTCAACTGCACGCTACGCGTCGTCCGGTGCAGAAGCCTGACACCGATATCTTCCTCCAGCTTTCGGACCGCCGTCGAGGCTCGTCCCTTTTGAATGCCCAGACTATCGGCTGCGTGGGTGAAGCTCCCCATTTCCGCTACCGTTATGAAAATGAGGATGGGTTCGAGATTTTGCATTTCGTGCCTCGGTAGGGCATTGATCAGTATAAAGAGAACAGTGAGTTCATTTCATCGGCGTTTATCACGCCTGAGGGACACAGTATGCTCCGAATATTGAGATTCCCCATCGGAGAAATGACAAATGGCTGAAACTATGAACCTACATCGGACGCCTGAAACCTTGACTTTGCATCGCGCCCGTTGGGCCGGCAGGATAATGAGCGCGGTTGTCGTTATCGCTCTGTTGGCAGACGCCACTATCCAGCTTTTCGCGCCGGCGCGGATCGCGAGTATGTTGCAGGAAACCGGGTTCGCGATGAACTCAACCCACGTCGTGGGTCCGATCATACTTGCTTGCGCCATCCTTTACGCCATCCCGGCCACCGCCGTCCTCGGCTCAATCCTATTGACTGGCTTTTTGGGCGGCGCTATCTGCGCCCACGTCCGCATTGGTGAGTTGGGGTCACCGCCGGAAATCATTTCCCTACTTCTGGGCGCGATGGCATGGGGTGGCCTCTACGCGCGCGATCCCCGTATCCGGGCCATTCTGCCGCTCCGAGGTTGAATCAACAGGGACGATGTTCTGTCCTTCAGAAGAAAGCGCATTTTTTTTAGCAACCGGGGCAGTGCTCTGCCTCTTCAATATCAGGAGAAACGCATGTTTTTAGTAATGGGAATCACGGGAAAAGTAGGCGGCGCAACAGCGGAACATCTGTTGGCGCAAGGAAAAGAAGTACGCGCACTGGTCCGCGATCGCGAGAAAGCATCAGACTGGGCGAGCCGGGGCGTGGAACTGGTTGAGGGTAATTGGAATGATTCGGCAGCCACCGAGCAGGCGCTCAAAGGCGTCGAAGGCGCGTTTGTCATGTTGCCGGCGGTCTGGGCTCCCTCGCCCGATTACAACGAGGCCAAGGGCGTGATTGCGAGCTATGTGGAGGCGCTCACTAAGGCCGCGCCGCCAAGGGTGGTAGCGCTTTCGTCGATGGGTGCGAACAGGATCAGTGGACTTGGGATGATCACGGCCTTGGCGCTTCTGGAGCAAGGTTTTCGCGACCTGACTTCACCAATCGCATTTGTGCGCGCCGGTGGATTCTATGAGAATTTCCTCTACGGTTTGCAGGTCGCCCAAGGCGGAACGCTACCGGTCTACTACAATCCGACAAACCGAAAATCGACCATGGTTGCGACGAACGATATCGGCGCGGAGGTCGCCAACCTTTTGACCGGGCCGGTGTGGTCAGGGCAGCGCGTCGTCGAGCTCGGTTCGATGGTCAGCGCAGATGAAGTGGCGGAGCAATTGGGGGAAGTCCTGAATCTTGATGTGAAAGCCTTTGCAGTCCCGCGTGTGGGATGGGCGGAAGCTTTCGAGCAATTTGGCATTCCGAAGGGGCGCACCGGACCTGCTGAAGAAATGTTCGAGGCCGTCAATGCCGGATGGATGGAACTCGGCGTCGAGGGTACGGAGCACGTAGCGGGCACAACGTCCGCACGTGACGTCTTCGCGGCGGCCCAGAAAGCCAAGACGGCTTGAACCACGATGTGGAAGGCGGGACGCCGTCAGACCGAGGCAATGGCTTTTCCCTTTCGGAGCGGGGACGACCTTGTGTTGATAACTCAGTCTTTTCAGTACCTCGAAGCCGACGCGCTCATCGCCCAGGCAGGCTGGTCATCTGAGGGCGGAGGCGGTATTCCGGCTCCGCCCTTGAGGAGACTTAAACGAGCTCGGCCAGTGAGGCGGCGTCAAATCCCTTCAGGCTTTCGTAATTGTTACTCTGGATCTTCGCAGTCCAGTTGGGATCACTGATCAAGGCTCGACCCACAGCGATCAGATCAAACTCATCGCGAGCCATGCGTTCGATCAGCCGGTCCAGGCTCATGATGCCGGAGCCCTTGCCGGAAAACGCGTTCAGAACATCGCCGTCGAGCCCCACCGATCCCACGCTGATGGTGGTCGCGCCGGTCAGTTTCTTGGCCCAGCCGGCGCAATTGAGACCGTTCTCGCCGTCGATCTCGGGAAACTCCGGTTCCCAGAAACGGCGCTGCGAGCAATGCAGCACGTCCACGCCGGCCTCGACCAGCGGAAGCAGCCAGTCCGTCATGGCCGCCGGCGTCTCGGCCAGCCGCACGCTGAGGTCTTGCTGCTTCCACTGGCTGACCCGCAGGATGATCGGGAAGTCGGGGCCCACCGCCTTGCGCACCGCCGCCACGATCTCCCTGGCGAAACGCGAGCGCTGCCGGATGGTCGCGCCGCCGTACTGGTCGGTGCGCAGGTTGGTGCCGGACCAGAAGAATTGATCGATCAGGTAACCGTGTGCGCCGTGGATTTCCACGGTGTCGAATCCCAGCCGCTTAGCGTCGGCGGCCGCCTTGGCGAAGGCGGCGATCGTGTCGGCGATGGCGCTGTCGCTCATGGCGACGCCGCGCGCTGCGCCGGGCGCGTCGAGCCCGGACGGACTTTCGACCGGCGCCTCGGGCTCCCATTCGCTGTACCGGGCGGCACCGGTGTGCCACAGTTGCGGCCCCATGCGCCCGCCGGCGCCGTGCACGGCATCGATCACGCCCTTCCAGCCGGCCAGCGCCGCCTCGCCGTGGAAGAAGGGGATGTTGGGATCGTTGCGGGAGGCGGGCCGGTCGACGACGGTGCCTTCCGACAGGATCAGGCCCACCTGGCCGGCCGCGCGGCGCTGGTAGTAGGCGGCGTTGGCGGGCGTCGGCACGCCGCCTGGCGAAAACGTGCGCGTCATCGGGGCCATGACGATTCTGTTTTTCAGCGTAAGCGATTTGATGGTGAGCGGACGAAACAGCACATTGGTGTCGATAGAGGACATGAAATGATCTCGATGGTGGATGGAAATCGCATGGTATATGAATTATACTTAGTGTCAATTAGGCACTTTGAAGTGCCTAGGTATAGCCAAGGAAACCACCATGAAAAACCGTATCGATTGCTTCTCCGCCGATTGCCCGAGCCGCACCCTGTTTGATCAGATTTCCGACAAGTGGTCGATGCTGGTGCTGATCTCGCTTGAAGACGGTCCGGTCCGCTTCAACGCCATCAAGCGTCGTCTGGAAGGCGTGACCCAAAAGGCGCTTACCCAGTGCCTGCGCAGGCTGGAGCGAAACGGGCTGCTGTCGCGTCATGTGATACCAGTGTCACCTATTGCGGTGCAGTACGAGATTACGCCGCTCGGTCGCACTTTGCTGCAACCGTTTAAGGTTATGCACGACTGGACGTTGACAAAGTTATCCGAGGTTGAGGAAGCGCGGCGAGTCTTCGATCAACGCAACGTGGACTAGGGCTGACCAACACTTGGGGCGGGCTGGAGCGGCGGTACCCGGTACGGCGCCGGACCTGTGCGTGGCTTGACGCAGCGCTTCGGTCGGCGGCGTTCATCGCGCCGGCGCCGGTTTCGTGCCCGATTTGCGGGCATTCGTCGCATGGGCGAAAACACGCGTACCCGAACCGCTAGAATGGCGGGGCAAGTTCAACACGAGGAATTTAATGAGTTCTCCCGCATTTC
The DNA here is from genome assembly GCF_047304105.1 of Duganella sp. Dugasp56. Taxonomy (NCBI): domain Bacteria; kingdom Pseudomonadati; phylum Pseudomonadota; class Betaproteobacteria; order Burkholderiales; family Oxalobacteraceae; genus Duganella; species Duganella sp. Dugasp56. Next base: position 8,137 of record NZ_JBGLYQ010000084.1, on the reverse strand, counting down.
TGCCATTCAACGCTCCTCCCGTGCCGGAAGTCGAGCACGACCGCCGCTTGGTGCGCCGCTACCTGCTGCAGTCGGCGCTGCGCTTCAACGCCGGTTCGCTGCTGTTCCTGTCGCTGGCGATCGCGCTGCTGCCGCTCTGGCTGAACTTGGGCACGGCTGCGCCGGGCGAATTCGAGCCCCGCAAGCTGAATCCTTACATGGTCGGCGGCGTCGTGCTGGCGTTGATGGCCTGGCTCGCGCTGACGTCGAGCGGGATCGCCCGCAGCTTTCTTGCCCGGCTGGGCGAGGAGGGCAAGGCGCTGTGTGCCGAGGGGATGGCTTCCTCGGTGACGCGCCGCATCGATGCGCCGTTCAATCCCTATACCACCTTTGACCTGTGCACCGAATCCTTGTCGGGACTGGCGCTCGGCACGGCGCTCGGCTACGCCGGCCCGCCGGCGTTCTTCCACGACCCTTTCAAGGGCCGGATCGTGCTGGGCCGCTGGCGCCCGTTGGCGCTGGGGCGCCATGTCGAGGTGAGGGTATCGTCCGAGTTGGGCCCCAGCTGCCACATCGAGCTGCGCTGCCGCCCGGGCCTGGCCTGGTTCGCGATCCAGCGGGGCGAGTCACTGAGGGCCGCCGAGATGGTGTGCGCCCAGCTGAGCCAACACCTTACGCGCCACGCAAACGCGCTGGATGCGGCCCGGCGTGAACGCGAGCTGGAACGCACCTCGCTGCAGGCGCGCCTCTCGGCCTTGCAGGCCCAGGTCGAGCCGCACTTCCTGTTCAATACGCTGGCCAATCTGAAGTACCTGATCCGCACCAACCAGCAGGCCGCGCAGGACATGCTGGACCACCTGGTTGGCTACCTGCAGAACGCGCTGCCGGATATGCGCTCGGTGTCCTCGACCCTGGGGCGAGAAATGGATCTTGTTAGCGACTACCTGGCGGTGATGCGCATCCGCATGGGCACGCGCCTGCGCTTCGCGGTCGACGTGGGCGAGGAATTGCGCAGCCTGCCGTTCCCGCCGGCGATGCTGATCTCGCTTGTGGAAAACGCCGTCAAACACGGGTTGGAGCGGGCCAGCCGGCAGGGCCTGATCACCATCAGCGCAAGGTATGAGAGCAAGGGGAAGGGCGAGCTGCTGAGCGTGTCCGTGGTCGACGACGGCGTCGGCTTGACCGAACAGGCCGGGCAGGGCACGGGGCTGGCGAATATCGTGGAACGCCTGCTGCTGCTGTACGGACGCGAGGCCAGCCTTTGCGTGGAGCCCGGCGACGGACAAGGCGTGCGCGCCGTGCTGACGGTGCCTGTGGCGGGAAACCACGCCTGATGCCGAGCGCCCTGATCGTCGAAGACGAGCCCCTGCTGCGAGCGGAACTGACGGACCAGCTGCGCGTCCTGTGGCCCGAGCTGCAGATCGCCGGCCAAGCCGAAAACGGCATCGACGCGGTGGCGTGCATCGATGCACTGAAACCGGACATCGTGTTCTTGGACATCCAGATGCCCGGCCTGAACGGCATGGAGGTGGCGCGCCATATACCCGAGTCCTGCCAGGTGGTGTTCGTCACGGCGTACGCGGACTATGCCCTGGCCGCTTTCGATGCCGGCGCAGCCGACTACCTGGTCAAGCCTTTGACGACCGCACGCCTGTTGCAGACGATCCGCCGCCTGAAGTCGCGCGCGGTCGCAAGCCCGCCACCGGCCGTGTGGGAAAAGCTGTTCGAGCAGGAGAGCGCGCCGGTGTACCTCAAGTGGATCAAGGCTTCGAGCGGCAATACGGTGCGGCTGGTGATGGTGAGCGAAGTGCTGTACTTCCAGTCGGACGGAAAGTACACACGGGTGGTGACGGAGAAAGGCGATGCGCTGATTCGGCTGCCTCTGAAGTCCCTGATCGAGCAGCTGGACCCGCAGCTGTTCGCGCAAATCCACCGCAGCGCCATCGTCAACCTTCAGGCTGTCGACCGGATCGAACGCGGTGACGACGGGGGGCGCGGCGGCGCCGGCCTGGAGGTGATCCTGAAAGGCCGAACCGAGCGACTGACCGTTAGTGAAGCGTTTACCAGGCAGTTCCGCCAGATGTAGCTGGCCTGCGTTTGCGCCTTGTGATTTATTTTTTTTATGGAGCCAAGACCTACTATGCGATACCTCGTTCCCGCAGCAGTCATGACCCTTTGCATCATCGCCCTCCCCACCGCAGGCGCACAGGAACAGGGGCCTGCCGCAGCCGCGCAACAGGCCCGGCCGTTGAGCGCAGCAGACAAGGCCGCTGCCGTCGACCTACTAGCCCAACGCCTGTCCGACAAATACATTTACGCTGACGAAGGCAACAAGATGGCCGCCGCCGTCCGCGATCATTTGCTCAAGGGCGACTACGAGAAAGCTGCGACGGATGCGGAATTCGCAGACTTGCTGACGACCCATCTCCAAGCTTCCCACCCGGACAAACACCTGAGCATCCGCTACGTCCCAAATGCGCAACCTGATCGGCCCCGCCCCTCTCTCAATCAAGCCGTGCCTGCCGAGGTTCGACAGCGTATGACCGAAGTGGGGCAATACTTGAATTTCTCCTTTGAAAAGGTAGAGCGCCTGCCCGGCAATATTATGTACGTCAAGTTCAACGGATTCTTTGAAGCGGACATCGGGAAGGCGGCCGCTACAGCCGCGATGAATTTGGCAGCCAATGGCAACGCGATGATCATTGACCTGCGCGAAAACCGTGGCGGTGACCCGCGCATGGTGGCGCATGTGGCAAGTTACCTGCTTGGCGATAAGAAGGTCCATCTGTCGGATATATATTTTCGGGCTGATAATGAAACCCATTCTTTCTGGAGCGATCCCACCGTTTCAGGAGCGCGCTTTGGCGCGGACAAGCCTGTCTATGTGTTAACCAGCGGCGAAACTTTCTCCGCAGCCGAAGATTTTACGTACAACCTCCAAGCTATCAAGCGCATCACTGTAGTTGGTGAAACAACCGGAGGCGGCGCGCATCCGATCCAACCGTTCCGTATCGATCCGAACCTGGTCGCCGTGATACCGGTAGGACGCTCGATCAACCTGATCACAAAAAGCGATTGGGAAGGTACTGGAGTTAAACCTGATGTTGTCGCCGCCGCGGATAAGGCTCTGACTAAAGCAAATGCACTGGCACTGCGTCAGGTGCTGCCAAAAATCAACAACCCGAAGGAGCGGGCTATGCTTGAAAAAAAGCTCGCCGAGTTGGAGACGGCTTTGTAAATTTCCACTGACCAGTTAGACAAGGAAATCCGGCTCGAAAATCAGCATCCGCCTCTGGTCAAAGGCGCGGATGCTTGCTCCGCTATTGGAAGGCCGTTTGGTGTGAGTTGTTGCGTTCAATTTTTTTTGCGTGTATAGTTAGCCATATGGATAACTATCGAGTTGCGCTGGACGCCATCTTCCACGCTTTGTCGGACCCGACGCGCAGGGCCGTGGTGCGCCGGCTGGGCGCGGGCCCGGCGACTGTCAGTGAATTGTCGGAGCCCTTCGACATGGCGCTGCCGTCGTTCATGAAGCACATGCGGGTACTGGAAGAGACCGGGCTGGTAAGCAGCAGCAAGAGCGGGCGGGTGCGGACCTGCATGCTCGAGCGGGACAAGTTCGCCGCAGCCGAGCGCTGGTTCGAGGAGCAGCGCGCGCTCTGGAGCAACCGATACGAAAACCTGGACAACCTTTTGGAACAACTGCAAGGAGACGACAATGGCAGCTAAGCTTCAATTCGATTTTGTGGTCAACAAGGAAAAGAGCACCCTCACCGTGGCGCGGGAATTCGCTGGCCCGCGCCAGTTGGTCTGGGATTGCCATACGCAGAGCGCTTTGCTCGACCGTTGGTTTGCGCCCAAGCCTCTGAGCACCAAGACCAAGCATATGGAATTCAAGGAGGGCGGCTACTGGCACTACGCCATGGTCACGCCCGATGGGCAGGCTTACTGGAGTCGCGTGGACTACCTGGCCATCCGCCCGATCGACAGCTATGCGACCCTTGACGGCTTTACGGATGAAACCGGCGTCGTCAATGCCGACATGCCGCGTTCGCGTTGGGACGTGACCTTTTCGGACCTGAGAGAACATACGCTGGTCACCACGGTCGTGCATTACAACTCGCCGGAAGACGTGCAAAAAGTCATCGATATGGGCATGAAAGAGGGCATGGCGTCCACGCTCGAGCGCCTGGATGAGCTGTTGCTGACGCTGGATGTGTGAATAATGAACGGGCTGATGATCGGATCAGCCCGTCCATCCAGGTGAATGGCGCCTCACCGCTATAAGCCTGGCCTGCGACCCGTCACGAATGTCCGAAAACGAACAGCGTAGACGTTCATTTCCGCACACTTTGCCTGCGCCCACGCCATAACCAGCCGTGGCACGGGACTTGCAGTTCCCTTCTTGACTAACCACCAAGGAGGCACCATGCAAGATCTGACTCTGGGGGCGCGCGGCACCGAAACCAGCGTCGCCGTCGATATCAACGCGCGGGGCCAGATGGCCGGCATCATTGAAGATGAGGACGGCCACCAGCGCGCCATCCTGTACGACAAGCGCCCGGTCGAGCTGGGTACGCTGGGCGGCAGCGAAGGCGTCACCAAGGGACTCAACGCCAACGGCGACGTGGTCGGCACGGCGCAGAACAGCGCCGGCTACTGGCGCGCTTTCGTAGTCCATCATGGCGAACGCATGCAGGACGTCGGCACGCTCGGTGGCAACAGCAGCTACGGCGCGGCCATCAACAACACCGGCCAGGTGGCCGGCTTTTCAGACACCAGCGACGGCTATTACCGCGCCTTCGTCAGTGGCGAGGACGGCCAGTTGCGCGACCTCGGCACGCTGGGCGGCAAGATCAGCTATGCGGCCGGCATCAATAATCAAGGCGCCGTGGTCGGTACGGCGGCGCGGGGGGATGGCTACCGCCACGCTTTCCTGACCACCCCCGGCGGCGCCATGCAGGATCTTGGGACGCTCGGCGGACGGATCAGCAGCGCCACCGCCGTCAACGATGACGGCGTGGTAGTCGGCGCGTCGGAAACGCCCGATCGCCGCTGGCACGCGTTCATGTGGAACAAGGGCAAGATGGTCGACCTCGGCGCGCTCATCGGCTACGGCGACAGTTTCGCCACCGCCGTCAACCAAGCCGGCCATGTAGTCGGCAGCATCCGCGTCGGCGACGAGCGCCGGTCCTTCGTCTACCGCGACGGCAAGATGACCGTGCATCGCGGCGGCTACGGCCTGTATCTGGTCAACGCCATCAACAACCAGGAGCTGGTGATCGGCGCCCGCAGCGTCGGCAACAAGTTCAATGCCGCCACCATGATTTCCAGCCAGCCGGCGGTGGTCACCCACGGCGGCCAGGATTTGTTGGGCATGATGGCCGTCGTGCTGCTGGCGGCAAGCGGCGTGGTGATGTACCGCCGCCGTTATCGCGGCATCACCCTGCAGACCTATATCGGATAGCAGGGCAGCCGATGTGGCTGCCCCTGTTGCATTGGAGAGGTGCGAAATTTAATTCCCCCACTTGCCAATTTTCGTAATTGTGACGTCGTCCGGCCCTACGTATGCTACCCCATGATCCAACCAGCGTACCGGCCGCGAAGAGCTCGTTTGTCATGCCGGCAAATTGAAAATAATCACACTTACTTGGAGGAGTTCATCTTGAACAGAAAGCACCATGTCCATGTCGTCATGCCGGTCCTGCTGACCGCGCTTTTGGCGGCCTGTGGGGGGAGCAGCACGGACAGCGCATCGAGCAGCAGCCCCAGCAAGTTCGCCGGCAGCCGCCAGTTGTCGGCCACCGACGCCACCACCTGGAACAGCGTGAAGTTTGGCGGCGGCGGCTACGTCTCCGGCCTCATCTTCCATCCGACTTCGCCGCACGTGCTGTACGCACGTACCGACATCGGCGGCGCCTATCGCTGGAACCAGAAGACCTCGTCCTGGACGCCGATCACCGACGGTTTGGGTTTCGGGGCGGCCGAGAGCAGATTCCATGGCGTGGAAAGCATCGCCGTCGACCCGACCAACGACCAGCTGGTCTACATGGCGACCGGCATGTACACGTTTGAAGGCAACGGTCGCCTGTACATGTCCAGCGACCGCGGCGACCATTGGGCGCACGTTGACCTGCCGTTCCCGATTGGCGGCAACAATGCCGGCCGCGCCATGGGGGAACGCCTGATGGTCGACCCGAACCTGCCATCGACGCTGTTGTATGGATCGCGCACGGCCGGTCTGTGGAAGAGCACGGACTCGGGCCGGACCTGGGCGCAGGTCACCTCGCTGTCGGGCGCAACGATGACCCAGGACCAGGTCAATGCCGTTGGCGGCAGCGCCATGGGCGTCGAACTGGTCGTGTACGACACCGATATCCGCGGGCCGCACAAGGGGAACAAACCTGCCAAGGATCCCGGCGCGGCAACCCAGACGATCTACGCCGCGATCGCGCCCGACTACGCCAGCGCGGCGGGCCTGAGCGCGAACCTGTACAAGTCCGGCAATGGCGGCGCAAGCTGGACCGCGGTGTCGACGCCGGTGTCCGGCTACCACATCCCGCATATGGCGCGCGCCGATGACGGCATGTTCTATGTCGTGTTCACGCAGGGCGCGGGCCCGGGCGCCGGCGGCCCTGCGCGGCTCTACAAGTTCGACGGCAGCAACTGGACCCTGCTCAAGAGCGAGGATCCGCTCAACGGCACCAACTTCGGCATGGGCGGCGTGTCCGTCTCGGGCAGCGGCGCGACCACCCGCATTGCGCTGGGCGTGAGCAACTCCTGGGGCAACTGGAACGGCCAGCAGATCGTGCAGCTGTCCGACGACGGCGGCAAGACCTGGCGCGAAATCGAAGCGATGACGCCAGGCGAGACCGCCTCGGGCTGGGTCGACGACGTCGAGATCGATCCGTCCAACCCCGACCACGTCATGCATGTCCACGGCGGCGGCATCATCGAAACCTGGAACGCCTCCGCGGCCAAGCCGACCTGGAAGGGAACGATCACCGGCATCGAGGAGACTGCCGCTATCGCCGTGGCCACGCCGCCGGCCGGCGCGCCCTATCTCTTCATCAACAGCTCGGGCGACGTCGGCACCTGGGTCGATACGGACCTCACGACCACGCCCACCCTGAATCCAGGCCTGGGCTGGAGCAACGGCAACTCCGCCGACATGGCATGGTCCGATCCGCTGTACATCGCCGGTATCGGCGTCATCAACGCGAGCAACAGCGCCGCCGGCTACTGGTCGGGCGACGGCGGCAAGACCTGGGCGATGTTCGCCAGCCTGCCGCAAGGCGCCGCGCAAAACACCAGCGGCGAATCGAACCTGGTGGTCACCGCGCGCAACAAGGCGGTGTGGGCACCGGCCAATTCAGTGCCTTCCTACACCACCGACAACGGCGCCACCTGGACCCCGACCAATCTGCCCGCGCTCTCCGGTGTCGGCATCAACCGCGGCTACCGCCTCGCCGCCGACCGCCGGAACCCGGACAAGGTCTATGCCTACAACTCGGGCGGCGCATGGTGGAACCAGTGGTCGGACACGGCACACTTCTGGTACTCGACGGATGGCGGCCACACCTTTACCGAGAGTGCCGCGCTCAAGGGCATGAGCCCGATGGTGACCGGCTTCGGCAATGTGTCGCTGGCGGTGAACCCGAACGCGGAAGGCGACGTCTGGCTGGCTGACGGCAACGCCATGTATCACTCGACGGACTCGGGTGGCACATGGACCAAGCTCGGCAACTTCACCTCGCTGTGGGGCAGCGGCGCAACGGGGTTCGTGCCGGAAGTGCAGGGGGCCACCTTGGTCGCGCTGGGCAAGGCGGCTCCCGGAGCCTCTTACTCGGCCGCGATCTATGTGGTGGGCGCGGTCAACGGCCAGTGGGGCGTGTACCGCTCCGATGACGGTGGCGGCAACTGGACGCGCTTCAACGACGATGCCCATCAGTACGGTGGTATCGGTGTGATGGCGGCGGACCAGAACAGTTACGGCAGGATCTACTTCTCCGGTACCGGCCGTGGCCTGCTCTACACGAATTAATTTCGTGTGATGTCATCGTGGGGGGGGGGGGGGGGGGGGGGGGGGGGGCCGGCGGGCGGGGTGGTGGGGCGGGGCGGGGGCGCCGCCCCCGGCCGCGCGCCCGCGCGGCGGGGG
>NZ_JBGLYQ010000083.1:0-14592 GCF_047304105.1 Duganella sp. Dugasp56 | reverse complement strand
CCCCCCCCCCCGCCCCCCCCCCGGGGGGGGCGGGCGCCCCCCCCCCCCCCCCCGCCTGCCCCCCCCCCCCGGCGGGCGGGGGGGGCGGGGACCGGCCGGCGCCGCCGGCTCGCTGCTTGCTGCGGCTTAGTGCGCCGCCTCCTCTACATCGCTTTCCATCTTGCCCGCGTGTTGGTGATCGTCATGCGCGTCGACCATTTCCGGCGCCACTTCGATGCGCGTCACGCCGGAATCGACCGACACCGGATCGCTGGCCGGGAACGTCATTTCCAGGCCGCCGTCGATCAGCGTTTCCTTGGCCTGCTCTTCCGGCGTGGCCTGCTCGTGTTCGGCCAGCGTGGTGATGGCGGCCGCCCACTTGACGAATTCCAGGTTGGCCAGCTCGCGCACCGAGTGCACGTTGAAGGCCTGCGCCAGCGCCTTGGCGTCCTTGGCGCTGATGCCGCGCAAGGCGCTGACGGGGGCGTCGGCCAGCGCGCGGAAACTCAGGCCCAGATATTCCTTGTCTACGACAGTATCGATATTCATCATGATTCCTTTCAGTGAGGGGATGTCCCAATGTGGCAGGCAGGCGACAACGAGTCTGTGCGGGATCGAACACTGGCGCGGTAGCGTTCGATTGACCCGTGGTTTTTGACATTCATATATGCAATTGCTATGATCGTCGAGCACCCCCAACCATGCTTCCCAGGCAGCTATCAGGCCGCGGATTTTGTTCCGTTCAGTGTCGTGCAGAGACCCCTGTGCCTAAAATAGAAAAACCAAAAATCCTGGTAGTCAACGACGATGCGAACAGCCTGTTTGCGCTGACCAGTTTGCTTGCCCAGTGGGCTGAGCAGGAATCCTACGAAGTGCTGGCGGCCCGCTCCGGCCAGGAAGCGCTGCGCCAGGTGCTGATGCACGACTTCGCCGTGATCCTGTTGGACGTCAACATGCCCGGCATGGACGGTTTCGAAACGGCCGAGGCGATCCACCAGCGCGCCCGCTCGGCCGACATCCCCATCATCTTCATCACCGCCTTCCTGGCCGACGAGCTCGACCGGCTGAAGGCTTACCAGCGCGGCGCCGTCGATTTCCTGTTCACGCCGGTGATCCCGCAGATCCTGTACGCCAAGATCGCCGTGTTTGTCGCGCTGGCGATGAAGAACGAAGAGTTGAAGAAGCAGGCGCGCCAGCTGAGCCAGCGCACCACCGAGCTGACCGCCACCAACGTGCGCCTGACGCGCGAGATCGAGGACCGGCAGTCGGCCGAGCGGCAAAACCACGCCAAGGACGAATTCCTGGCCATGCTGGGCCACGAGCTGCGCAATCCGCTGAGCGCGATCAGCAGCGCCGCCTCGCTGATCGGCCTGCCCGGCGTCAGCGCCGAGGGCGTGATCCGCGCCAAGAAGATCATCCAGCGCCAGAGCCACCACCTGGGCCGCATCGTCGACGACCTGCTGGACCTGTCGCGCGCGATGTCCGGCAAGATCCTGCTCAACCGCACGCCGGTGGACCTGGCCGCGCTGGTGGCGACGGCGCTGGACACCTACCGCGCCACCGGCCGCAGCGCCGACTTCCAGCTGGTGCCGGACCTGGACCCGGGCTGGGTCAGCGGCGACGCCACGCGGCTCGAGCAGATCACCAGCAACCTGCTCGACAATGCGCTCAAGTACACGCCGCCGGGCGGCCGCATCGAGGTGCGCACCTGGACCGAAAACGACGACGTGGTGTTGAGCGTGCGCGACACCGGCGTCGGCATCGCGGCCGACCTGCTGCCGCACGTGTTCGACGTGTTCGTGCAGGGTTCCAGCACGCTGGACCGCTCGCAAGGCGGGCTCGGCATTGGACTGTCGCTGGTGCGGCGGCTGGCCGAACTGCACGGCGGCGCCGTGGTCGCCGAAAGCAAGGGTCCGGGCGGCGGCAGCACCTTCACGCTGCGCCTGCCGCGCATCGAGCACCAGCCGGCGCCGGCGCCGGCGCCCAGCGGCGACAGCCAGGGCGAGCTGGCCAAGCCCAGCGTGCTGCTGATCGAAGACAACGACGACGGCCGCGAAATGATGACCATGATGCTGAGCTGCTACGGCTACGAGGTGCAGGCGGCGGCCGACGGCCTGCAGGGGCTGGAGGCCGCCGGCCGCTTGCTGCCGGAACTGGCGCTGGTCGATATCGGCCTGCCCGGCATCGACGGCTACGAGGTGGCGCGCCGCCTGCGCGCCGATCCGGCCACCCGCCACATGCGGCTGATCGCGCTCACCGGCTACGGCCAGGCCGAGGATTTGCGGCGCGTCATGGAAGCCGGCTTCGACCGCCACCTGGTCAAGCCGGTGGACATCGACCAGCTGATGGAAGTGATCGGCAGCCGCATGCCGGCGCCGGTCCGCTAGCGGCCCGGCCAGTGCGCCACGTCCGGCAAAGCTCGGGTATGATCGCTCCATAAAAAGTCCGTCCACGAAGAGAAAACCATGTCCTTACCGGCACAACAAGAACAGCATCCCGACCAGCAGGACGCCCTGCGCAGCGCCGACCTGAGCGACCTGCTCGGCCATCTCCACACGTGCTGGGACAATGAACGCCGCTCGCTGTCGCGCCAGCTGCACGACAGCCTGGGCTCGTCGCTGACCGCGCTGACCATGCACCTGGGCCTGCTGATGCAGAAGATGCCGCAGGAGCCGGCGCTGCAGGACCGCGCGGCCCACATGAAGAAGCTGCTGTTGCAGATCGTCGAAACCAACCGCCAGATGCAGCTCAAGCTGTGGAACGACAAGCTGGAATTCCTCGGCGTGCGCGTGGCGCTGGGCGAGCTGGTCGCGCAGTTCGGCGAGCAGCACCAGCTGGCCGCGCGCTGCAGCCTGCCGGAGGACGAACTGCAGTGCCCGCGCAGCCACGGCATCGTGCTGCTGCACACGCTGGAAGAAGCGCTGCGCAACATCGCCGCGCACGCGCAGGCCAGCGAGGTGGACGTCATCGTCGACGACAACGAGGACGAGGTCATGCTGACGGTAAAGGATAACGGCATCGGCCTGCCCGGCCCGGTGGCGGCCGTGCTGGGCCAGGTGTCCGGCAAGTTCGGCCTGCGCATGGCGCGCGAACGCGCCGCCTACCTGGGCGGCACGCTGACCCTGGCCAGCGGCGCCGAGCGCGGCGTGACCCTGACCATGATCCTGCCGAAGCAGACTAGTGTAGCTTGACCAGCGGCGTGCTGCGCTTGATCAGGAAGCGCGCCAGCGCCAGCACACCGGTGCGCACCGTGCCCAGCACCGCGCGGTGGTGCAGCAGGTGCAGGCTGACATACATCATCCGCGCGACAAAGCCGTCGACAAACCAGCTCAATCCCTTCAGCGATCCCATCAGGCTGCCCACCGACGTGGTCTGGCCGAACGACACCAGCGAGCCGTAGTCGCGGTACACATAGGGCCGGGCCGGCGGCGGCTTGCCCGCGTGTTGCCGCATGAAGGTGTCGAACAGGTAATCGGCCTGCTGATGCGCCGCTTGCGCGCGCGGCGGCACCAGCTTGCCGTCCGGGCCGGTGCAGGCGGCGCAATCGCCCAGCGCGAAAATATGGTCGCAGCCGGCGACGGCCAGGTTGCCGCCGACCTCGACCTGGCCCGATTTCACCGTCGGCAGCCCCAGCGCCTTGAGGAAATCCGGGGCCTTGATGCCGGCAGCCCAAACCACGATCTGCGCCGGATAGACGACCTCGCCGGCGGTGACGGCGTCGGCGGCGATCGCCGTCACGCGGGTACCGGTCACCACCTTGACGGCGCGCTGCCGCAGCAACTCCAGCGCGGCCGACGACACCTTTTCCGGCAGCGGCGCCAGGATGCGCGGCGCCCCTTCGAGCAAGGTGATGCGCACGTCGCGCTCGGCCTGCAGCCGGCGGAAGCCATAGGTGGCGTACACGCCGCTGGCCTCGCGCAGTTCCGCCGCCAGCTCGACGCCGGTGGCGCCGCCGCCGATGATGACGATGTCGACGCCGGCCTCGGGCCGCGTGTCCTTCTGCAGCTCGGCCTGCGTCAGCAGCTTGAGCAAGGTGAGGCGGAAGCGCTCGGCGTCCTCGGTGGCGTTGAGTGAAATGGTATGTTCGGCCGCGCCGGGCACGCCGAAATAGTTGGAGGTGCTGCCGACCGCCAGCACCAGCGAGTCGAAGCCGACCTGCCGCTCCGGCAGCACTTCTTCGCGCCGCGCATGGTCGGCGCTGTCGCCGCTGTAGATGGCGCCGACGGTCAGCCGCCGCTGCACCGCGTCGAGCGCGAGCAGCGGTCCGTAGACAAAGGTGAAGCCATTGTCGTGCGCCAGCATCTGGTAGGACAGGCCTTCCTGGTGCACGTCCAGCGTGCCGGCCGCCACCTCGTGCAGCGACGGCTTCCAGATATGGAACAGGCGGCTGTCGACCAGGGTCACCGCTTGGGCGCCCAGCTTGCGGCCCAGCTTGCAGGCAAGCTCAAGCCCGCCTGCCCCGCCGCCCACGATCACGATTTTGCTATGCAAACGCTGCTCCTGTGGCGGCGGCCGGCGCCGCGTTGTCAGTCCTTGTTGTGGCCGTGGCCCTTGCCGTGGCCCTTGCCATTGTCGTGGTCGTCGCGGTCGTCGCGCCGATCGTCACGGCGGTCTTCACGACGCTCTTCGCGGCGTTCTTCATGGTGGCCGTCGCGATAGCCATCACGGTAGCCGTCGCCATGACGTTCGCGGTAGCGCGGCGCGTATTGGTTGTTGTACCAGCCGTCCTGGACGAAGTACACGCGCTGGCCGCAGGCGTTGTAGGCGCCGCAATGCTTGGACCAGTGCTTGATGTGGCCTGGCGGCACGCGCAGGTAGATAGGCGCGGTCTCGACATAGCGGACCGGACGCTCGACCAATATCGGCTCGCGATAGATCACTTGCGGCTGCGGAAAATCGCCGATATCGAGACGGCCGTAGAAACCGGGCTGGCCGACGTTAATGGAGACGCCCACGTTCTGGGCGAAGGCGCTGCCGGACAATACCAGCAGACTGATGGCGATGATCTTGGCTTTCATATTTGCCTCTTTTCTTATATGAATGGCTGAGCGGTGTTACTCATTCGCAATAATATCAGGCTCAGCTTTCATTATCCGTACGCCAGCGCACATAGTTGTCACCATAGTTGAGCTAGCGGCAACACCACGCCACTAAAGAAAGACCAATCCGGCGACGCGTGGTTCAATCCGTGCGCAAACCCGGCGTCCAGGGTCAGCCGCTTGCTGGGACTGTACGAGACGGCAAACAGCACCTGCGCCGTGCTGGCCGCGCCGCTGCGGCGGGTGCCGGACAGTTCGCCGGTCGCGCCCCACTGCTCGTTGACCGGCGTCGAGAACGAGGCCGACAGGCCGGTCTGCACGCGTCCGCTGCCCGGTTCGTAGCTGCCCAGGCGGGTGCCGTTCAGGTTGGCGTCCATGTGCACGCTGCCGATGTCCTGGCTGTAGATGCCGTTCAGGCTGTAGTCGGCGCGGCCGCTGCCGATGCTGTCCCTGGCGGTCGGCGCCTTGGCGCCCAGTTCCAGGCCCAGCGCGCTGTCCTCGCCGAGGATGAAGGCGCGCTTGAGCACGAACTGCGTATCGCCGATGCCGTGCGCGCGGCCGCCGTCGCCGTCGGGCGCCGACACATAGCCCTCGCCCACCAGCACCACGCCCCACTGTTCGTTGAAGCCCAGCTTGAGCGCGTACGGCAGGCTGTTGCGGCGGCCATCGTCGGATTTGCTGCTCAGCCCGCCAAGCTCCAGCTCCAGCTGGCCGGCCGCCGGCAATTGGGCCGGGCTCGACACCGACGGCCGGTAAGGCGTGACCGGCGGCCCCTCCTGCGCCAGGCAAAACAGCGGCAACAGGCACAGCGCGGCGGCGGAAACAGGCATTTTCATAGCGGTCCTTGAGAGGGAGATGGCATTCAGCGTAGCACGTCCCTTGGCGAGGAGAAAGTACCTATGCTAAGATAATAGTTCGATACCTAACGATTAGCAGGTGAATAGTATGTCTTCTATCGAAGAGCGTTTCTCGGCCGCGCTGCACGGCACCGCCCGCGCCTGGCGCCTGGCGATCGACCGCCGCCTCAAGCACCTGGGCATCAGCCAGTCCAGCTGGATGGCGATCGCCCTGACCGCCAAGGAAAAGGAGCCGCCGTCGCAGACCCGGCTGGCCGCGCGCGTCGGCGTCGAGGATCCGACCATGGTCGCCACCATCGACCGTCTGGTCAAGGCCGGTTACATGCTGCGCACGCCGTCGGCGACGGACCGCCGCGTCAAGCTGCTCAGCCTGACCGAGGAAGGCTGGCGCCTCTATGCCACCGTGAAATCCGAGGCGGAAGTCGTGCGCAATGAAATGCTCGGCAAGGCCGATCCGGAAATCCTGCGCGTCGTCACCGAGTTCCTCGAATCGATGCAGACCGACATCGAGTCCTGCGCATGAGCGACGCAGTGACCGCCGCCGGGCCGCAGCAGCAGCCGCCGATCAACCGCCGCATGATCACCATCTCGATCATGCTGGCGACCATCATCCAGGCGCTGGACGGCACCATCGCCAACGTCGCGCTGCCGCACATGCAGGGCAGCCTGTCGGCCTCGCAGGACCAGATCACCTGGGTGCTGACCTCCTTCATCGTGGCCGCCGCCATCGCCACCCCGCTGACCGGCTGGCTGTGCGACCGCTACGGCCAGAAGAACATCTTCCTGACGGCGGTGGCCGGCTTCACCGTGGCCTCGGTGCTGTGCGGGCTGTCCGGATCGCTGGCCGAAATCGTCGCCGCGCGGCTGCTGCAGGGCGTGTTCGGCGCCGCGCTGGTGCCGCTGTCGCAGGCCACGCTGCTCGACATCAACCCGCGCGAAAAGCACGGTTCGGCCATGGCCGTGTGGGGCATGGGCGTCATGATCGGTCCCATCCTCGGCCCCACCCTGGGCGGCTGGCTGACCGACAGCTACAACTGGCGCTGGGTGTTCTTTATCAACGTGCCGGTCGGCGCGATGGCGTTCTACGGCATCTGGCGCTACATCCGCCCTGTGCCGGGCGCGCGCAAGATGACTTTCGACGCCTTCGGCTTCGTCACGCTCAGCCTGGCCATCGGCGCGCTGCAGATGCTGCTGGACCGCGGCGAGCAGAACGACTGGTTCGCCGCCACCGAAACCTGGATCGAGGCGGTGGTGCTGGCGCTGAGCTTTGCGTATTTCGTCGCCCACACCGCGCTGCGGCCGGCCGGCAAATCCTTCTTCGACTACCGCCTGCTGAAGAACGCCAACTACGTCAGCGGCCTGTTGTTCATCTTCATCGTCGGCCTGGTGCTGTTCGCCACCCGCGCGCTGACGCCGTCGATGCTGCAAAGCCTGATGGGCTATCCGGCCGCCGTCGCCGGCCTGGTCACGGCGCCGAGCGGCATCGGCACCATGATCGCGATGATGGTGGTGGGCCGGCTGGTCGGCAAGTTCGACCTGCGGCTGCTGCTCGGCCTGGGCTTCGCCATCACCGCCTTCTCGCTGTGGCAGATGACGCGCTACACGCTGGTGCTGTCGCAAAGCGACATCGTCTGGCCGGGCGTGATCCAGGGCCTGGGCCTGGGGCTGGTGTTCGTGCCGCTCAGCGCCGCCACCTTCGCCACCCTGTCGCCGGAGATGCGCGCCGAAGGCACGGCGATCTACAGCCTGATACGCAATATCGGCAGCTCGATCGGCATCGCGCTGGTGCAGACGCTGCTGGTGCGCAACACGCAGACCATGCACGCCACGCTGGCCGAGAAGATCACCACCGTCAACCCGTCGCTGCTGGACAACCTCGCCACGCCGGAAGCGGCGGCCGCGCTGAACGGCGAGATCACCCGCCAGGCCTCGATGATTTCGTATGTCGACGATTTCTGGCTGATGATGATCTTGACGCTGTGCGTGATCCCGCTGTTGCTGCTGATACGCCCGCCGGCCAGACACGCCGCACCCGCCGTCGACCACGCCGCCATGGACTGATGATGAAAACGATGAAAACCCGACTCAAGAAAACCGCCCCGCTGCTGGCCATGCTGCTGGCGATGGCCGGCTGCGCCCATGTCACGCCGGACCTGCATCCGCTGGCCCAACGCGACATCGCCGGCGCCGAACTGGCGTCCGGCATCAAGCTGGCGCGCGAAGGCTGGCCGCAGGCGCAATGGTGGACCGCCTACCACGACGAGCAGTTGAACGCGCTGATCAAGCAGGCGCTGGCCAGCGGCCCGACGCTGGAAGTGGCCGCCGCGCAGATCGGCACCGCCAGCTCGGCGCTGCAACGCACGGCGGCCGACGTCGGCGTCGACATCAGCGCCTACGCCAACGCCAACCGCCAGCGCTATTCCGGCACCGGCCTGTTCCCGGCGCCGATCGGCGGCACCTGGTTCACCGCCGAAACGCTGCGCCTGGACGCGCGCTACAACTTCGACTGGTGGGGCAAGAACCACGCGCAGGTCGCCGCCGCCGTCGGCGAGCTGACGGCCGGCCGCGCCGCCTATGCCCAGGCCGAACAGGCGCTGGCCGCGGCCGTCGCGCAAAGCTACTTCCGCCTGCAGGGAGCCTGGGCGCGCCTGGCCAACACCGAACAGCTGGCGACCGCGCAAACCGCGCTGGCGCAGGACAAGGCCAAACGCATCGCGCGCGGCCTGGCCAACGCCGACGAGCAGCGCGGCGCCGAACTGGAACTGAACCTGATCCGCAAGCGGCAGGCGGAACTGCGGGCCGACATCGGCCGCGAACGCGAGGCCCTGCGCGCGCTGGTCGGCGCCGACAGCGGCGCGCTGGCCGACCTCAAGCCGCAGCCGCTGAATGCCACGCCGCACGCCCTGCCCGCCCGCCTCGGCATCGAGCTGCTGGCGCGCCGGCCCGACCTGCAGGCAGCGCGCTGGAAACTGGAGGCCTCGCTGAGCCGGATCGACGCGGCCAAGGCGGCCTTTTATCCTGACGTGAACCTGACCGGATCGATCGGCCTCGATACCGTCAAGCTGGAAAACCTGCTGCAGGCGGCCAGCCGCACGCTGTACATCGGCCCGACGCTGACGCTGCCGCTGTTCGACAGCCGGCGCCTGGATGCGCAGCTCGACAGCGCCCGCACCAGCCGCAACGAACGCATCGCCGAATACAACCAGGCGGTGATCGATGCCGTGCGCGACGTGGCGCAGGACGGCGTGCAGCTGCAAGGCATCGAACAGCAGATCGCGCAGCAGACGCAGGCCACCGGCCTGGCGCGGGCGCAGATGGCGTCGGCGCAGGCGCGGCTCGACCACGGCCTGGCCGACCGCGGCAGCGTACTCGGTGCGCAACTGGCGCTGCTGCGCCAGCGGGACGCCGACCTCTATCTGCAGCAGGTGCAGCTGCTGGCCGAAGTGGCGCTGACCAACGCGCTGGGCGGCGGCTATCACGAAGAAGCGCCGCTGGCGACGGCTTCCAAATAACAAGGATGAAACCATGAGCACCGACATCACCAAACCGAACGACAAGAAACGCAAGACCGTCCTGGCCGGCATCACGCTGCTGTTCATCGCCGCCGGCATCGCCTACGCCGCCTACTACAAGATCGTGCTGTCCAGGGAACAGCAGACCGACAACGCCTACGTCGGCGGCAACCTGGTCAACCTGTCGTCGCAGGTCACCGGCAACGTGGCCGAGATCCGCGCCGACGAAACGCAGATGGTGCAGGCCGGCGCCACGCTGATCAAGCTGGACTCGGCCGACGCCGACGTGGCCCTGAGCCAGGCCGAGGCCCGCCTCGGCGCCGCCGTGCGTCAGCAGCGCCAGCGCTACGCCGACGTCGCCCAGTACGACGCCACGGTCGCACAGCGCAAGCTGCAGCTGAAGGAAGCCGAGGACGACCTGGCGCGCCGCAAGCCGCTGGCGGCCGACCACACGGTGTCGGGCGAGGAAGTCGAGCATGCGCGGCAGGCGGTGGACAACGCCCACGCCGCGATCGCGGTGGCGGTCAAGCAGGCCGACGCCGCGAAGGCCGGCGTGGCCGGCGTGGCGGTGGCGCAGCATCCGTCCGTGCTGGCGGCCAGGGCCGACTACCAGCAGGCGTGGCTGGCGGCGCGCCGCAACACCATCGTGGCGCCGGTGTCGGGCTACGTGGCCAAGCGCAGCGTGCAGATCGGCGCAAGGGCGACGCCGGGCACCTCGCTGCTGTCGATCGTGCCGCTGGACCAGTTGTGGGTGGACGCCAACTTCAAGGAATCGGAGCTGCGCAACATCCGCGTCGGCCAGCCGGCCAGGATCGAGGCCGACATGTACGGCAGCAAAGTCGAATTCCATGGCAAGGTGGTGGGGCTGTCGGCAGGCACGGGCAGCGCGTTCTCGCTGCTGCCGGCGCAGAACGCCAGCGGCAACTGGATCAAGGTGGTGCAGCGGCTGCCGGTGCGGATCGCGCTCGACCCGCAGGAGCTGGCCGCACATCCGCTGCGCATCGGCCTGTCGACCACGGTGACGGTCGACATCAGCAAGACCGACGGCCCGGTGCTGGGTGCGCCGATGCCGCAGGCACCGGTCTACACCACGCAGGCGCTGGCCCAGCCGCTGCAGCAGGCCGCCACCGCCGCCGACGCCATCATCGCCCGCAATTAAACCCGGGGTCAGATCCGACATTTGGACACGAGCTCTACCGTTGCGGCTGCAACGGTAGAGCTCGTGTCCAAATGTCGGATCTGACCCCGGATTATTTTTGCAGCTCGGCGTCCAGCTGGCGGATCGCCGCCTGCGCCTGCGTGATGACGCGGTCGGCGATGCGCTGGCGCATGCCGGGCACGCGGCCGGCCGCTTCGGCTTCCAGCAACAACGGCGTCAGCAACTGCAGCGCCGAGTCGTGGAAGCCTTGCGCCACCATGTCCAGTTGCGTGTTGAAGCTGTGCTCGGCCGCCTGCAACTGCTTGCGCAGCTCGTCTTCGAAGGCGGCGCGCTTGTCGCGGATTTCGGTGCGCTTGCGCTTGCCGCTGTCGGTGAACCACTTGAACGCGCCCGCCAGCAGCACCGCGCCGCCGACAAACGGCGCCACCGGCGCCACCACCGGCAACACCACCGCCGCGCCGATCAGATAGGCCGCCGTGCCGGTGCCGGCCGCCACCACCGCCCCGCTCATCAAGGTGACGCTGGCCGCCGTGTCGACGCCGTTGACGATGCGCGTGCCGACCCGCAAGCGCGGCATCAGCTTGGCCAGGGTCGAATGGTGCTGCCGCTGGAATACCGACGACTGATTCAGCCGCATCGCCTGCTGGAACAGCCGCAGGTCCTCCTGCAGCAGATGCAGCGCCTGTTCCTTGCGGCGCACGATGCGGTCCAGCCGCCGCTCCATCTCCTGGCCGAACTGGTTGCGGCCCATGCTGGCCCACACATCCTCGTCCTTCCATTGGTCGGTGTTGAGCCGGTCGGTGATGGCCAGCTCGATGGCGTTGCCGGCGTCGTGCACGGCGTCGTCGATTTCCTCGACCAGCAGGCGGCGCTCGTGGGCGATGCGCTGGTCGACCAAGGTCAATCGCTGCAGCACCTGGTTCTTCAGGTCGTTGGCGGCGTTGACCAGCGTGGCCGCCGTGGCCTCGCCCACCGACAGCATGTGCGCCTGCTCCAGGTAGACTGAAATATCATGCGCGATGGCCGAGGTGGTGCTGCCGACCAGCTCGCGCAGCTGGCCATGATCGATGTCGCCGGACTGGAACTGACGCGCATGCTCGATCAGCGCCTGCTGGCCGGCATTGCGGCCGAAGTCGGCCACGGCGTCGGCCAGCGAGCGGCCGCGCACCAGCCGGCGCGCCTGCTCGCCCAGGTTGGCCAGGATGCCGCGCTCTTCGGCCGGCGGCAGCAGATGCAGATGTTCGGGCGTCAGCCGCACCGACAGCGCCTTGGCCAGCCGCTGGGCCAGCGCGCGGGCGTCGGCGCCGTGCAGCGCCAGCAGCGGGATGGTCATGCCGAGGGCGTTTTCGCGCGCGGCCTGGTCGATGCCGGCGCTGCTACGGCTGAGCGCGTTGAAGGCCCAGTCGACGTCGACGCCCGATTCGATGGCGTTCAGCACCAGCGCGGTGAAGACGGCCGAGGACTTGCCGTCGCCGGCGATGTCGGTGACTGCGGCGAACTGCGCCAGCGTCAGGCTGCCCTCCTTGCCGGCGATGGCGCCGACCGCGCGCGCGTAGGCCGAGCTGAAGCTCTGGTCCGAAGACATATGCTCGTCCAGCGAGCGGACGCTGACCGCGTGGGTTGTTGTCGGAGTACCGTGCTGACTGTTCACACCTGCTCCAGTTCATTTAATGCCATTATGGCATTCTAACTGAAGCATCGGTTCAATGAGGCATGTAGCGGATCGCGACCAGGATCAGACTGGCTTGTCCGACCGCCGAAGCAAATATCCACTTCAATATTTCCGCCTTCTGCTCCGCCAACTGCTGATTTATAAAGAGCCGAAGACGCTCCTCAAACGCAGCCAGATCGGATTTGCTGGCCGCTTGCGTCACTAGTATGCCTGCAAGCGCCATGGCGTGGGCTTCCGCCTGTCCGGTCGGCACGCCTGCGGATTCCAGGCGCTTCGCATAGCTGAGTGTATCGAGAGAAATCATAATGGCCCCCAAGCATCCCGTTATTGTCCTCCTTCCGAGAGCGCCCGCAAGTAGCGCATGCTGATCCATATCAGCCCTGCACCACCTCGGTAGACAAAATCAGCGTCTCCTTGATCTCCTCCATCACGACATAGCTTTTCGACTGCGCCGCCCCTGGCAGGCTGAGCAGCATGTCGCCCAGCAGCTTGCGGTACTCGGCCATTTCGTGGATGCGCGCCTTGATCAGGTAGTCGAAGTCGCCCGACACCAGGTGGCACTCCTGCACCTCCGGTATCCGCAGCACCTCGCGCCGGAATTGTTCGAACACCGGCCCCGATTTCTGGTTCAGCGTGATCTCGACAAACACCAGCAGCTTGGCCCCCAGCGAAGGCGGATCGATGCGCGCGTGGTAGCCGGTGATCACGCCGTCGCGCTCCATGCGCTTGACCCGCTCGATCGCCGGCGTGATCGACAAGCCGACCTGCTCGCTCAGGTCCTTCATCGAAATCCGGCCATCGGCTTGCAAGATCTGCAATATCTTCCTGTCCAGCTTGTCCAGGCTGCGGACCGATTCTTTTTGAATTCGCATGAATATCCACTGAATTTATCAAGTTATACAGTAACAAATACTAGTGAGACAAGCATACCATAGCGGAATATCTGGCAGGTTCAATAATTAGGGGAATGAGATGCGCGTTGTGATCTTGGGTAGCGGTGTTATCGGCGTCACCAGCGCCTATTATCTGGCCAAGGCCGGCCACGATGTGACCGTGCTCGACCGTCAGCCCGGTCCCGCGCTGGAAACCAGCTTCGCCAACGCCGGCCAGATCTCGCCCGGCTACGCCTCCCCCTGGGCCGCGCCCGGCATCCCGCTGAAGGCGATGAAATGGATGCTGCAGCGTCACGCGCCGCTGTCGATCACGCCCGACGGCACGCTGTTCCAGCTGGAGTGGATGTGGCAGATGCTGCAAAACTGCACCGCCGAACGTTACGCCACTAATAAAGAGCGCATGGTGCGCCTGGCCGAATACAGCCGCGACTGCTTCAAGGTGCTGCGCGCCAGCACCGGCATCGAATACGAAGGCCGCCAGCAAGGCACGACCCAGCTGTTCCGCACGCAAAAGCAGCTGGACGACGCCGCCAAGGATATCCAGGTGCTGGAAGAAACCGGCGTGCCGTATCAGCTGCTGAGCCGCGAACAACTGCTTGCCGCCGAACCGGGCCTGGACCAGAACAAACTGGTCGGCGGCCTGCGCCTGCCCAACGATGAAACCGGCGACTGCCAGCTGTTCACCACCCGCCTGACCGCGATGGCCGAGGAACTGGGCGTCAAGTTCCGCTACGGCGTCGATATCACCGGCCTGGCCACGGCCGGCGAGGAAATCAAGGGCGTGCAGTGCGGCGCCGAACTGGTGACCGCCGATTCCTACGTGGTGGCGCTGGGCGCCTATTCGACCACGCTGTTGAAGGACCTGGTCAAGATTCCCGTCTATCCGCTCAAGGGCTACTCGATCACCGTCCCCATCGTCAACGCGGGCGCCGCGCCGGTGTCGACCATCCTCGACGAGACCTACAAGATCGCCGTGACCCGCTTCGACGACCGCATCCGCGTCGGCGGCATGGCCGAAATCGCCGGCTTCGACAAGCGCCTCAATCCGCGCCGCCGCGAAACGCTGGAGATGGTGGTCAACGACCTGTTCCCCGGCGCCGGCGACACCGCGCAAGCCAGCTTCTGGACCGGCCTGCGTCCGATGACGCCGGACGGCACGCCTATCGTCGGCCGCACCGGCCTGCGCAACCTGTTCATCAACACCGGCCACGGCACCCTGGGCTGGACCATGTCCTGCGGTTCGGCGCAGCTGCTGTCGGACCTGATCTCGGCGCGCCGCCCGGCGATCCTGGCCGACGACCTGTCGGTGAGCCGCTACAACACCGGCGGCGCCCAGCGCCGTCCGCAGCTGGCAAACGCCTGACGACAGTCCAAGCTTAACCCCGGTCGCGGGGGGGGGGGGGGGGGGCGGGCCCCCCGGGGGCGACGAGGACCCCCCCCCCACGGGCCCCGCCCCCGAGGGAAAAGGGCCCCCCCCCCCC
>NZ_JBGLYQ010000082.1:0-14621 GCF_047304105.1 Duganella sp. Dugasp56 | reverse complement strand
GGGGGGGGGGGGGGGGGGGGGGGGCGCCCGCGGCCGCCGGCCCGGCGCGCCCCCCCCCCCCCGCCCCCCCCCCCCCCCCCCCCCCCCCCCCCCCCCCCCCCCCCCCCCGCGCCTGGCGCAAGCCATGCGCGCCGACAGCCGCTATAGCCCGATCTGCTTTTTCGACGAGAAGCACGGCCGCGCGCCGCACACTATCGCCGGCCTGCGCGTGCTGCCGCCGCAGCAGCTGGCCGAGACGGTGGCCGCCGCGTCGATCAGCCTGATCGTCATCGCCCTGCCCGACATTTCCGGCGAGCGGCTCGGCGCCGTGCTGCGCATGGTGCGCACCAGCGGCGTCAGCGTCAAGTTCCTGCATGGCCTGCTGGACCTGGCCGACCACGCGTGGCGCCGCCAGGCGCCGCGCAGCGCCAGCTTCGAGTTTCCGCTGGAGCAGTTGCTGGGGCGGCCGCCGGTGCCGCCGGACAGCGCGCTGTTCGGCCGCTGCGTGCGCGCCAGGAGCGTGCTGGTGACCGGCGCCGGCGGCTCCATCGGCAGCGAGTTGTGCCGCCAGATCGCCAGCCTGGGTCCGCGCCGCCTGCACCTGCTGGACCACTGCGAGTTCTCGCTGTACACCATACGCCAGGAGCTGATGGCGCAATGGCCGCAGCTGCAGCTGCGCGCGCACCTGGGATCGGTGTGCAACGAGCGGCTGCTCGACCGCATCATGCAGGAGGACAGCATCGACACCATTTATCACGCCGCCGCCTACAAGCATGTGAACCTGGTCGAGACCAATGTGGTCGAGGGCCTGCGCAACAACGTGCTGGGTGCGCGCAACGTCGCGCGCATCGCCGACAAATACCTGGTCGAGACCTGCGTGCTCGTTTCCAGCGACAAGGCGGTGCGTCCCAGCACCATCATGGGTGCCAGCAAGCGGCTGTCCGAGCTGGTGTTCCAGGCGGCGGCGCAGACGGCCGCGCGCGACGGCGGCCGCACCGTGTTCAGTATGGTGCGCTTCGGCAACGTGCTGGGTTCCTCCGGCTCGGTGGTGCCGCTGTTCCGCCGCCAGCTGCAGCAAGGCGGTCCGCTGACCGTGACCGACGCCGGCATGGAGCGCTACTTCATGCTGATCCCGGAGGCGGCGCAGCTGGTGATCCAGGCCGGCGCGATGGCCGAGGGCGGCGAGGTGTTCGTGCTCGACATGGGCCGGCCGATCCGCATTGTCGACCTGGCGCGCAGCATGATCGCGCTGGCCGGCCTGACCGAGAAGACCGCCCAGTATCCGCACGGCGACATCGAAATCCAGTACGTCGGCCTGGTCCCGGGCGAGAAACTGCAGGAGGAGCTGCTGACCGAGCAGGACGCCGTGCCCAGCGAGCACCCGCGCATCCTGCGCATGAAGGAACGGGCGCTGCCGCCGGCGCTGCTGGAGCAGTACATCGAATTGCTGCTGGTGGCCTGCGACACCAACGACCGCTGGCTGATCGAAGCCATGCTGAAGACCATCATGTCCGAGTTCACGCCGCAAACCGGCGCGCCCGCCGGCGCCGACGAGGCGCTGCGGGCGATGGCGCAGCTGGCGCAGACGTCCTGACATCCATCCCATCACCCCGAGGAGAACCGCACCATGCGCCAGTTCGCACCCGCCGTTACCGACCGCAAGATGCGCTTCGCCCTGGTGGGCTGCGGCCGCATCGCACAAAACCATTTCTCCGCGCTGCGCCAGCACGGCGAGCGCTGCACGCTCGACGCCGTGTGCGACGTCGATCCCGCCGCGCTGGAGCGGGCCGCCGAACACACCGGGGCGGCGCCGTT
Source organism: Duganella sp. Dugasp56 (assembly GCF_047304105.1). Lineage (NCBI taxonomy): Bacteria > Pseudomonadati > Pseudomonadota > Betaproteobacteria > Burkholderiales > Oxalobacteraceae > Duganella > Duganella sp. Dugasp56. The sequence continues at coordinate 12,827 of NZ_JBGLYQ010000082.1, read as the reverse complement.
CGCCAGCCTGCAGCAGATGCTGGCTACGGCGGACATCGACGCCTGCATCATCACCACGCCCTCCGGCCTGCATCCGGAGCAGGCGGTGCAGATCGCCCGCGCTAGCCGCCACGTGATCACCGAAAAGCCGATGGCCACCCGCTGGGAAGACGCCAAGCGCATGGTCGCCGCCTGCGACGCGGCCGGCGTGCGCATGTTCGTGGTCAAGCAGAACCGCCGCAACGCCACGCTGCAGCTGCTCAAGCGCGCGGTCGACAAGAAGCGCTTCGGCCGCATCTACATGGTGACGCTGAACGTGTTCTGGACCCGGCCGCAAGCCTATTACAACAGCGCGGCCTGGCGTGGCACCTGGGAATTCGACGGCGGCGCGTTCATGAACCAGGCCAGCCACTACGTCGACCTGATCGACTGGATCGTCGGCCCGGTGGAAAGCCTGCAGGCCTACACGGCCACGCTGGCGCGCGACATCGAGGTCGAGGACACCGGCGTCATCAGCCTGCGCTGGCGCAACGGCGCGCTCGGCTCGATGAACGTGACGATGCTGGCCTATCCGCACAACCTCGAAGGCAGCATCACCATCCTCGGCGAAAAGGGCACGGCGCGCATCGGCGGCGTGGCCGTCAACGAAGTGCAGCAATGGGACTTCGCCGAGCCGGACGAGGACGACGAGCGCGTCAAGGACGCCAGCTACGCCACCACGTCGGTCTACGGCTACGGCCATCCGCTGTACTACGACAACGTGCTCAAGGTGCTGCGCGGCGAGGCCGAGCCGGAGACGGACGGCCGCGAAGGCCTGAAGTCGCTGGAAGTGCTGATCGCCGCCTACCGCTCCGCCCGCGACGGCCGCCGCGTGGCGCTGCCGCTCGATTACTGACGCCCGGCCATCCGCCGTTCAACCAAGGATACAACCAAGGAGAATCGCATGTCCCGCAACGCCCTCTTGCAGCCGCAGCACACCATCCATCCGAGCGCCGTGGTCGACGCCGGCGCCGTCATCGGCCCCGCCACCCGCATCTGGCACTTCAGCCACGTGTGCGGCGGCGCGCGCATCGGCGCCTGCTGCTCGCTGGGGCAGAACGTCTACGTCGGCAACGATGTCGTGATCGGCGACAACGTCAAGATCCAGAACAACGTCTCGGTGTACGACGCGGTCACCATCGAGGACGACGTGTTCTGCGGCCCGAGCATGGTGTTCACCAATGTCCACAATCCGCGCGCGGCGGTGGTGCGCAAGGACGAATACCGGCCCACGCTGGTGCGCCGCGGCGCCACCATCGGCGCCAACGCCACCATCGTCTGCGGGGTGACCATCGGCAGCTACGCCTTCCTCGGCGCCGGCGCCGTCGCCACCCGCGACGTGCCCGATTTCGCGCTGATGGCCGGCGTGCCGGCGCGGCGCATCGGCTGGATCAGCCGCCACGGCGAGCGGCTGGCGCTGCCAGAGGCAGGCGAGGGCCGGGCCGTGTGCCCGCATACGGGCGACGTGTATGCCGTCAGCGGCGGCGTCTGCACCCTGCTGTCGGCGGAATAAGGAGAGCATCGTGGAATTCATCGACCTGAAAGCGCAATACCAGCGCCTGCGTGAGGATATCGGCGGCGCCATGCAGCGCGTGCTCGATCACGGCCAGTACATCATGGGGCCGGAAGTGGCCGAACTGGAGCAGCGGCTGGCCGCGTGGAGCGGCGCGCGCCATTGCGTGACGGCGGCCTCGGGCACCGAGGCGCTGCTGATCGCGATGATGGCGCTGGGCGTGCGGCCGGGCGACGAGATCGTCACCACGCCGTTTTCGTTCATCGCGACGGCGGAGGCGATCGTGTTGCTGGGCGCGCGGCCGGTGTTCGTCGACGTCGAGCGCGGCAGCGCCAACATCGATCCGGCGCTGATCGCGGCGCGCCTGAGCAAGCGCACCCGCGCCATCATGCCGGTGTCGCTGTACGGCCAGCCGGCGGACATGGACGCCATCAACGACCTGGCGCAGGCGCACGGCCTGGCCGTGATCGAGGACGCGGCGCAGAGCTTCGGCGCCAGCTATCGCGGCCGGCGCAGCGGCAACCTGTCGACCATCGGCTGCACCAGCTTCTTCCCCAGCAAGCCGCTGGGCTGCTACGGCGACGGCGGCGCGGCCTTCACCAGCGACGACGAGCTGGCGCAGGCGATGCGCGAGATCCGCGTGCACGGCCAGTCGCAGCGCTACCGGCACACGCGCATCGGCGTCGGCGGCCGCATGGACACGCTGCAGTGCGCCGTGGTGCTGGCCAAGCTGGCCGTGTTCGACGAGGAGCTGGCGCTGCGGCAGCGCGTGGCCGCCTGCTACGAGCGCCTGTTCGCCGGCCGCGTCGCCACCTTCGCGCCGGCGGTCGACCGCAGCAGCGCCTATGCGCAGTACACCATCCTGCCCAGGCGGCGCGCCGTGGTGCAGGCGGCGCTGCAGCAGGCCGGCATACCGAGCGCGGTGCACTACCCCGTGCCGATCCACCGCCAGCCCGCCTATGCCGGCTTCGACGACGCCGATTGCCCGGTTGCCGAGCTGCTGTCGCAGCATGTGCTGAGCCTGCCGATGGGACCCTACCTGTCCCTGGCCGACGCCGAAAAAGTGGCGGCCACCGTGCTGGCCGCCGATGAATCAGCGGGCCATCATGCCTAGCCTGCCGCCCCTGCCGCCCTTCTGGCAACACCTGCTGACCGTGCTCAGCGGATCGCTGGCGGCGCAAGCCCTGCCCATCCTGGCCGCGCCGCTGATCACCCGCTGGTGCCGGCCGCAGGACCTGGGCGCGTTCGGCGTCTGGTACGGCGTGGTGGCCATCGCCGCCGTGGCGGCCACGCTGCGGATGGAAAACGCGATGATCATCGATCACCGGCGGCCCCGGCAGCGCATCTGCTTCGGCGTGGTGGCGTGGTCGGCCGGCTGGCTGGCGGTGCTGCTGACGCTGGGCGCCGCCATCGCCAGGCTGGCCGGCTGGACCGGCATGTCGTGGCTGGGCGTGCTGACGCTGGGCGCGGCGGCCTGGCTGACGGCGGTCATGCAGACCACGCTGGCCTATGCGGCGTCGCATAACGCCTTCGGCGCGGCGGCCAAGGCCAAGGTGTGGGCGGCGGGCGGCATCGCCGCCGCCCAGCTCTGCCTGCTGCTGGCCGGCGCCGGCGCCGCCGCGCTGCTGGCCGGCCACCTGGCCGGGCTGGCCCTGGGGCTGCTGGCCGCGCGCCGCCTGCTGGCGCCGCCGTCGCCGTCGAGCGCGCCATGGGCCGCGCCGTCCGCCCCGCCATCGCCGCACGCCAGGTGGCGGCACTGGATGGCGGGCTGGCGGCCGACCCCGCTGCAGCGGCGCTACCTGATCAAGCACCGCGCGTTCTGGCATTTTTCATTGCCGGCCAATCTGCTCAATGCCGCCGTCGGCCAGCTGCCGCTGCTGATCATCGGCGCGCGCCACGGCGCGCTGGCCGCCGGCCTGTACGCGCTGACGCTGCGCGTGCTGGCGGCGCCGATCTCGCTGCTGGCCGCCTCGGTGCTGGAAGTGTTCAAGCGCGAATCGGTGCGCCAGTTCCAGAACGACGGCAATTGCCGCCCGGCCTACCTGCACGCGCTGCGCGTGCTGCTGCTGCTGGGCTGCCTGCCGTCGCTGGTGCTGTTGCTGGCCTCGCCGGCGCTGTTCAGCTTTGTCTTCGGCCCGGCCTGGCGCGGCGCCGGCGAACTGGCGCAGATCCTGGCGCCGCTGTATTTCCTCAACTTTATCGCCAGCCCGCTCAGCTACGTGTTCTTCGTCGCCGGCCGGCAAAAGATCGAGCTGGTCTGGCAGGTCGCCCTGTTCGCCATGACCATCGCCGCGTTTGCCGCGCCGCTGACGCTCAAGCAAAGCGTGCTGGCCTACACGGTCGGCTACTCGCTGCTGTACCTGCTGTACCTGCAGATGTCCTACCGCTACGCGCTGAACCGCGATGTCCCGGGGAGGAGGCTCCATGCGGCAGGCTGAATCGCCGGCGGCAGGCTTCCCCGCGCGGGGGCGGCAGCGCGGCCCGGCTCGCGCCCCTGCCCCGGCACGCGCGCCGGCGCGCGCCGGCCTGCTCGGTCCCGGCTATGCGGAACTGGCCTTCTTCCTGCTGTTCCCCGGCTTCTTCTTCTACCAGACGCTGCTGGGGCTGGGCCTGATACGCGCCTACCTGGGCGGCTATTTCGCCGTCATCTCGCTGCTGATGCTGCCGCCGCTGCTGCTGTCCTATCTGCGCCGGCTGCAGGTGCGGCACTACCAGCTGCCCCGCGTGGACGCCGCCTTCCTCGCCTTCCTCGCCTACTTCGCCGCCATCGTCGCCTGCAACGCCGCCGGCGCCAACCCGGTCATCACCAGCCATCACGTGCTGGCCCTGGTCTACCTGTTCAACCTGTTCGTCATCTTCATCTCGCTCGATTTCGACAGCCGCCGCTTCCGCTGGACCCAGCTCGCCAGCCTGGCCGGCATGTCCTTCATCGTGTTCGCGTACTCGGTCGACGGCGCGTTCTACCTGGCCGCGCTGGGCGCCGCCCGCGATCCGGACAGCGTCGCCACCTACCAGGGTTTCTCCCGCTCCTACCTGCTGCCGCTGGCCGTGATGCTGGCCTGCACGCCGCAGCGCAGCCTGCGCTGGGCGCTGTACGCGCTGGGCCTGCCCACGCTCTACATCAACACCGCCCGCAGCGAGTTCGGCGCGCTGCTGTTCCTGATCCCGCTGATCGAGCTGCACACGGCGCGCCACCGCCTGCTGATGCTGGCCGCCTTCATCGGCGCCGCCGCGCTGATCCAGTTCAACCTGCGGGACATCCTGGCCGTCGTGCCCAGCAACCGCACGCTGGAGCTGCTGGACCTGTCGCAGTCGAGCTCGGCCAGCATGCGCCACGAGCTGACGCTGCAGGCGCTGGCCACCATCGCCCGGCATCCTCTGCTGGGCGACTACGCCAGCTACCAGGTCGGGCTGTATGCGCACAACGTGCTGTCGGCCTGGGTCGACCTCGGCCTGCTGGGTTTTGTCGCGCTGCTGCTGCTGCTGATCTACCCGCTGTGCCAGATGGCGCTGCACGCCTATGCGCTGGGCGAGCGCGCCAACCGCCGCCCGCCGTTCGTGCTGGCCTGGAGCCTGCTGGCGATGACCCTGATGCTGCTGTGCCTGTCGCACTTCTTCAGCGACATGCAGATCGGCGCCGCGCTGGGCGCCTACGCCCGCTACCGCCGTGGAGAAGGCCATGCTTAGCATCGCCCACCTGACCTCGGCCCATCCGCGCTACGACAGCCGCATCTTCGGCAAGCAATGCCGCACCCTGGCCGAGCACGGCCACCAGGTCGCGCTGGTGGTGGCCGACGGCCACGGCAACGACTACCGCCACGGCGTGCGCATCCTCGACGCCGGCGCCACCAGCGGCCGGCTCGACCGCATGCTGTCGGGCACGCACCGCGTCTACCGCCTGGCGCTGCGGCTGCGCGCCGACATCGTCCAGCTGCACGATCCGGAACTGCTGCCGGCCGCGCTGCTGCTCAAGCTGCGCGGCCACAAGGTCATCTTCGACGCCCACGAGGACGTGCCGCTGCAGCTGCTGGGCAAGCCCTACCTGGGGCCGTCGTCGCGGCGGCTGCTGGCCGCCGCCTACGCCCGCTTCGAGCACCATGCCTGCCGCCTGCTCGACGGCGTGATCGCCGCCACGCCCACCATCCGCGACAAGTTTTCGCTGATCAACCGCAGCACGATAGACATCAACAACTTCCCGCTGTCCGACGAGTTCAGCGCCGATCCCGGCTGGGAGCACAAGCCGCTGCAGGTGTGCTACGTCGGCGGGCTGAGCGCGATCCGCGGCATCGCCGAGCTGGTGCGCGCCTGCGAGCTGCTGCGCACGCCGGTGCGGGTGCGCCTGGCCGGCAGTTTCGGCGAACCGGCGCTGGCCGCGCGGATGCGGGCCCTGCCGGGATGGGGCCGCATCGACGCGGTCGGCCTGCTCGACCGCGCCGGCGTCGGCGCCATGCTGGCCGCCTCGCGCGCCGGCCTGGTCACGTTGCACCCCACGCCCAACCACCTGGACGCGCAGCCGGTCAAGATGTTCGAGTACATGGCGGCCGGCATCCCGGTGATCGCCTCCGATTTCCCCCTGTGGCGCGGCATCGTCGAGGGCAATGGCTGCGGCGTGTGCGTCGATCCGCACGACCCGGCCGCGATCGCCGCCGCCATCGACTACCTGGCCGGCCATCCGGACGTCGCCCGCCGCATGGGCGAGAACGGCCGCGCGGCGGTGCGGACGCGCTACAACTGGGGCAGCGAATCGATCAAGCTGCTGCGCTTCTATGAATCTCTTTGACCATCTGCGCCTGATCGGCGACATCGCCCGCCTGCCGCGCGCCCGGCTGCGCTTCGACGCCGCGCTCAATCCGGCTCTGATACAACGCACCCACGCGCTGTTCACCATGCAGCATCCGCGCTACCGGCTGGTGCGGCACAAGACGCTGGGCATCGCGCTGATCGACCTGCGCGCCTACGCCAGCGGCGCCGACTACCTGCACGCGCTGCGCCATAAGGACAATGCCGGCTACCAGAGCCGGCGCGCGCGCCGGCGCGGCTACAGCGTCGAGGAAATCGACCGCAACGACTACGTCGACGACATCCACCGCATCAACACCTCGCTGGCCGAGCGCCAGGGCCGGCCGATGGATCCGGCGTACGCCGACAAGATAGAGCGCTATTTCGCCGTCGACAGCTTCCGCTACTTCGGCGTGCTCGACCGTGACCGCCGGCTTGCCGCTTATTGCGACGTCGGCATTTATGGCGACTTTGCCGCCACCGACCGCCTGTTGGGCTACAAGAACAGCAGCGGCGTCATGTATCTGCTGCTGGCGGACATCGCCTGCCGCCTGATCGACGACGGCCGCTACAACTACTTCATGTACGACACCTACCTGGGGGCCAAGCCCGGCTTGCGGGAATTTAAAAAGAAGCTGGGCTTCCAGCCCTATGTCATCCACTACTCCATTCATTGAGGGGCTTACATGTTAACCACGCTCACCCGCCATTGCCAGTTGATCCTGGACGTAGCCAGACTGCCCGTGGCCAGCCTTTGTTTCGACACCAGTCTCAATCCGGAAGACGTCAGGGAAACCCATCGCAACTTCACCCGTCCGCATCCCAGGTACAAGGTGTTTGGCCACAAGCAGCTCGGCGTCGCGCTGATCGACTTGCGCCGCCACGCCTGCCCGACCGCCTACCTGGACAGCCTGACCGGCCAGCACGGCGGCGCCGGCTACGCCAGCAAGGCCAGGCGGCGCGGCTACAGGCTGGCCGAGATCGACCGCAACGCGCACATCGACGAGATCCACGACATCAACACCAGCCTGAGCACCCGCCAGGGCCGGCCGATGGACGCCAACTACCGCGAAAAGAAGCTGCACTACGACACGCAGTGCAATTTCCGCTACTACGGCGTGTTCAACAAGTTCGGCAAGCTGATGGCCTACAGCAATGTCGGCCGCTACGGCAATTTCGCCGCCTTTTCCCAGCTGATGGGCTACCGCAACAACGACGGCGTCATGCACCTGATGGTGACCGACATCGTCGCCCTGCTGCTGCTCGAGCGGCAGGCCGGCGGCGGGCCGGACTACCTGATGTACGACACCTTCTTCGGCGCCCAGGCCGGGATGCGCCACTTCAAGACCATGCTCGGCTTCGTCCCCTACCGCGCGCGCTACAGCCTGCTATGAAGAGCGCCATCAAGACCATCGCCCGCCGCATCTACAGCGACTACCTGATGCCGTCGCGGCTGCATCACTACGAGGCGCTGCTGCGGCAGGCGCGGCGGGCCGGCTACCGGCAGACGTCGGTGCGCTCGTGGCTGGAAACGCTGCGCCAGGGGGAAGCCGGCGGCGACCGTCCGGTGCTGGTGCACCGCCACGACATCGACACCGACCTGGCCACCGCCCGCCGCATGTTCGCGCTCGAGCGCAAGCACGGCGTGCGCGCCAGCTATTACTTCCGGTTGTCGACGCTGGACTTCGAGCTGATGCGCGAGATCGAGCGCTACGGCAGCGAGGCCAGCTACCACTACGAGGAGATCGCCACCTACGCCAAGCGCGCCCACCTGAAGGCGCCGGCGACGGTGCGTGCGCGCATGGCCGACATCCGCCGCGAGTTCGAGGGCAATTTCCACCGCATCGAGCAACAGCTGGGCAGCAAGCTGCTGACGGTCGCCAGCCACGGCGATTTCGCCAACCGCCGCCTCGGCATGAGCAACTGCGAACTGCTGGACGACCCGGCGCTGCGCCGGCGCTGCGGCATCGCCGCCGAATGCTACGACGCCGCGCTGATGGACAGCTTCGACCTCTACATCAGCGACCGGCCGCACCCGCAATATTTCCATCCGATGCCCCCGCAGCAGGCGCTGGGCCGCCATCGCCGCATCTGCCTGCTGACCCACCCGGTGCAATGGCGCACCAACTGGGCCGCCAGCAGCGGCCACAACCTGCGGCGCGTGCTCGAAGCCTGGCGCTGGTGACCCGATGAACATCCTGCTCATCAACCACTACGCCGGCTCGGTGCGCCACGGCATGGAATACCGGCCCTACTACCTGGCCCGCGAATGGGTGCGCGCCGGGCACAGCGTGCGCATCGTCGCCTCGGCCACCTCGCATCTGCGCGCCCGCGCGCCGGTGCTGGGCGGGCGCGCCGTGCTGGACGAGATCATCGACGGCATCCACTACCGCTGGCATGCGACACCCGGCTACCACGGCAACGGCCTGGGCCGGGCGGCCAATATGGCGGCCTTCGTCGCCGCGCTGTACCGCGGCGCGCGGCCGCTGGCGCGGGACTTCCGGCCCGACCTGGTGATCGCCTCCAGCACCTACCCGGCCGACATCTGGCCGGCGCACCGCATCGCCGCGCTGGCCGGCGCGCGGCTGGCGTTCGAGGTGCACGACCTGTGGCCGCTGTCGCCGATGGAGCTGGGCGGCATGCCGCGCTGGCACCCGTTCATCCTGCTGATGCAGGCGGCCGAGGACTACGCCTACCGCCATGCCGACGCCGTGATCTCGATCCTGCCCAAGGTCGCCTCGCACATGGCCGCGCGCGGCATGGCGCCGCACAAGCTGCACGTGGTGCCGAACGGCGTCGCGCTGGCCGAGTGGGAGGCCAACGCCGCGCCGCTGCCGGCACCGGCCGCCGCGCTGCTCGACGGCCTGCGCGCGCGCGGCCGGCTGGTGGTCGGCTATGCCGGCAGCCACGGCCTGGCCAACGCGCTCGGCACGCTGCTCGACGCGGCCGCGCTGCTGCGCGGACGGCCGCTGTCCTTCGTGCTGGCGGGCGCCGGGCCGGACAAGGAAGCGCTGCGGCGCCAGGCCGCGGCCGCCGGCCTGCGCGAGGTGCATTTCCTGGCGCCGCTGGCCAAGCAGCACATGCCGGCGCTGCTGGCGCGCTTCGACATCGCCTACCTCGGCTGGCGGCGCCAGCCGCTGTACCGCTACGGCATCGCGCCCAACAAGCTGGGCGACTACATGATGGCGGCGCGGCCGGTGGTCCATGCGGTCGAGGCCGGCAACGACCCGGTCGCCGAGGCCAGCTGCGGCCTCAGCGTGCCGCCCGAAGATCCGGCCGCGCTGGCCGCCGCCATCGCCCGGCTGGCCGCCATGACCGGCTCGGAGCGCGCGCTGCTGGGCCGGCGTGGCGCCGAGCACGCGCGCACCCACCTCAACTATGCGCTGCTGGCCGACCGCTTCCTGTCCGCCTGCGGCGCGCACAGCGACCAAACCCGCCAGCCCTCCAGGAGACCGCCATGAAACCGTCCCATCCGCAGCAACCCGCCCCGGCCGCGCCGGCGCGCGACTTCCTGCCCTTCGCGCTGCCGGACCTGGGCCAGGAAGAGGCCGACGCCGTGCTCGATTGCCTGCGTTCCGGCTGGATCACCAGCGGCCCCGTCAGCAGGCAGTTCGAGCAGGACTTCGCCGCCTGGCTGGGCGGCGGGGTCAGCGCCATCGCCGTCAACTCCGCCACCGCCGGCCTGCACTTGGCGCTGGAGGCGCTCGGCATCGGCCCCGGCGACGAGGTCATCGTGCCCACCATGACCTTCACCGCCACCGCCGAGGTGGTGCGCTATCTGGGCGCCGAGCCGGTCTGCGTCGACGTCGACGACGCCACGCTGTGCATCAGCCCGCCCGCGATCGCCGCCGCCGTCACGCCGCGCACGCGCGCCATCATCCCGGTCCACTACGGCGGCCTGGCCTGCGACATGGATGCCATCCTGGCGCTGGCGCGGCGCCATGGCCTGCGCGTGGTCGAGGACGCCGCGCACGCCTTCCCCACCATCCACCGCGGGCGCCTGGTCGGCACGCTCGACAGCGACGCCGCCGTGTTCAGCTTCTACGCCAACAAGACCATGACCACCGGCGAGGGCGGCATGGTGGTCAGCCGCGACCCGGCGCTGTGCCGCCGCGTCAAGGTCATGCGCCTGCACGGCATCAGCGAGGATGCGTTCGACCGCTACACGTCGCCGCGCCCGGCCTGGTTCTACCAGGTGGTCGCGCCCGGTTACAAATACAACCTGACCGACATCGCCGCCGCCATCGGCCGCGAGCAGCTGCGCAAGATCGAGCGTTTCCTGCAGCGGCGCCAGGCGCTGGCGCGCGGCTACGCCGAGGGCTTGCGCGGGCTGCCGCTGCGGCTGCCGCCGGACGCCGGCCCCGGCTGCCAGCACGCCTGGCATCTGTACCCGGTGCGCCTGACGGCCGCCGCGCCGCTGGCGCGCGACCGCCTGATCGAGCTGCTGGCCGAACGCGGCATCGGCACCAGCGTGCACTACATTCCGCTGCACCGCCAGCCCTACTGGCGCGAGCGCTACGCCCTGCGTCCCGAACAGTTCCCGCAGGCCGACGCCAGCTACCAGTCGCTGCTGACGCTGCCGCTGTACACCCGCATGCGCGACGCCGACCAGAGCCGCGTGATCGCCGCGCTGAAGGAGCTGCTATGCTAGCCAAACGCCTGTTCGATATCGCCGCCGCGCTGGCCGGGCTGCTGCTGCTGGCCCCGCTGCTGCTGCTGCTGGCGGCCTGGATCAAGTGGGACACGCCCGGCCCGGTGCTGTTCCGCCAGCGCCGCGTCGGCCGCCACGGCGTGCCGTTCAACATCTATAAATTCCGTACGATGCAGGCGGCGGCCGAGGATGTGGGGCAGCTGTCGCTGGCCGACGATCCCCGCGCCACCCGCGCCGGCGCGCTGCTGCGGCGGCACAAGCTGGACGAGCTGCCGCAGTTGGTCAACGTGCTGCTGGGCCAGATGAGCCTGGTAGGACCGCGGCCCGAGGTGCCGCGCTACGTGGCCCACTACCCGCCGCAGGCGCGCGAGATCGTGTTGTCGGTCGCGCCCGGCATCACCGACTGGGCCGCGTTGCACTTCCGCGACGAGGGCGAGATCCTGCGCCGCGCCGCGGATCCGGAACAGACCTATCTGCTGCAGATCCTGCCGGCCAAGCTGGACTATTATGTGCGCTACGTCCAGCAGCGCAGCTTCCGCAGCGACCTGCGCATCCTGTTCTGCACGCTGAGGACGCTGCTGCTCGGGCGCGCGCAGGAGGCGGACGCCGCCGTCCAGCCACGCCTGCGCTGGCTGGAGCAAAGCCGGCTGGCGCCGCAGGACCGGCAGTCGCTGCTGATCGCGCTGCTGCGCGGACTGGCGGCGCTGCAGGTGGCCGCCGCCCACCTGCGCGCGCAGGTGTTCCCGGGCCTGAGCACGCTGGAAGCGCCTTCGTGGTGGTACCAGGCGCTGGCCTTCGCCACCGGCTTCGCCCACCAGGCGGTGGTGGTGTTCTTCGTCATCAGCGGCTGGCTGGTCGGCGGCAGCCTGCTCGACCGCATCGGACAGCCGCATGCGTTGCGCGACTACGCGGTCGACCGCATGACCCGGCTGTGGATCGTGCTGCTGCCAGGCATGCTACTGATGTTGCTGCTTGCGCTGGGCAGCGGCGCGCTGGACCCGGCCGCGCCCAGCCTGTCGGCCGCCAACCCGTGGTCGCTCACCAGCCTGCTCGGCAACCTGGCCGGGCTGCAGACCATGGCCGTGCCCTCGTTCGGCGGCAACTTCCCGCTGTGGAGCCTGGCCTTTGAAACCTGGTACTACGTGCTGTTTCCGCTGCTGGTGCTGAGCCTGCGGGGCGCGAACACCACCCGCCAGCTGGGCGCGGCCGCGCTGGCGCTGTCGATCGCGGCCTGCCTGCGCACCGACATCCTGCTGTATTTCACCGTCTGGCTGATGGGGGTGGCCGCCTCGCGCGTGCGGCTGGAGGCCAGCCGCACGCAGCGCTGGCTGTTCGCGCTGACGCTGCTGCTGGTGGCGCTGTTCTTGCGCCTGCTGGGCCAGAATGGCGACCTGGACCGGAATTCCTGGCTGCAGGATATGTTCTACAGCCTGCTGTTGCTGCTGTGCCTGTGCAGCGCCGGCCGCCGGGACGCGACGCCGGCCAGGCGCCGGCTGGCGTCGTTCAGCAACTTCATCGCCGGCTTCTCGTTCACCTTGTATGTACTGCATGTGCCGCTGTTGCGGATGCTGTGGGACTATCGGGGCGGCGCCCTGCTGTCGCCCAACGAACCGGCCAGCATCGCGGTGTATGCCGCCATGCTGGCCGTATGCGTGCTGCTGTCCTACCTATTCCACCTGCCGTTCGAGGCGCAGACCGCGCGGCTGCGCCGGCGCATCAAGCTGGCGCTGGCGGAGCGGGCCGGCCAGCCAATGGCCGGCCCGGCCGCGCCGGCGCCCCCCCCCCCCCCCCGGGCGGGGGGGGGGAGCCCCCCGTAGGGGTTGGGGCGATTGGGCCCCGCGGGCCGGGGGGGGCCCCGGAGGGGGC
>NZ_JBGLYQ010000081.1:0-14710 GCF_047304105.1 Duganella sp. Dugasp56 | reverse complement strand
CGGCAATAGGACACGCGTGTCCGATTGCCGGAACTGACCCCGCTTTGCAGCTCTGACCCCCGCTGTTTTATGGCAAAGAATGATAGAACCTATGACAAGTGAGCCCGCGCCGGAGCCGGCGCTGGATCAGCAACAGCAGCAAGACAGCCTGCAGGCGCACTTCCAGCCGAATATTTCGGCCGACGAGATCGAGCAGGTCTACCACCTGAAACGCGCCCAGCCCCTGCTGCAGGTGTTCACGGCGCTGTTCCACGGCGGCTTTGACGGCGTCCTGGTGCGCCTGCTGGTGCTGCGCGAGCTGGCGGCGGACACCGCTTCGTCCACCTTTTCGCGCGCCGACATCAACACCCGCCTGGCCTACCTGCTGCCCGAGTCGCTGGAAACGGTGCTGATGCGCCTGCGCTCCAACCAGCTGCTGGCGTGGGACGCGCAGCAAGCCGTGTACCGCGTCACGCCGATGGCGCGCAACGTGCTGTCGGCCATCGACGGCCTGCTGACGCTGGGCAAAGAGGAAGACGAAGCCGACATGGGCTTCCTGCTGTCGCAGGTGGCCGGCGCCCAGGTGATGGGCGGCGTCACCGTCGACCAGTTGAACCACCTGCTGGGGCGCCTGGTCGACCTGACCGAGGAGTTCTCCGACGCCATCGCCTCCGGTTCCGAGTTCCGCCTGCGCGCGTCGCAGGCGAAGTGGCACATGGCCTGCGACTGGGTCGAGAAGGGCTCGGAGATCCTGCGCGCGATCACCTCCGATGAAAACGCCGACAGCGCCACCCACCGCGCCGCGCAGGCGATCGGCCGCGCGCAATCGGCGCTGCTCAACATGCAGGGCATGTTCTCGCGCGCGCTCAACCAGATCGAGCGCCAGCGCGTGCACCTGGGCCAGTCCGGCCTGTCGACCACCGACATCAAGCGCTGGCTGCTGCTGCACGAAGACCTGGCCTCGCTGGCCGAAGGCGCCATCGACCAGCCGGTGGTGCCGCTGTTTATCACGCCGGCCGAGATGATCGACGTGGCCGAGACCGAGCTGCTGTCCGACCGCGCGGTCTCCGCCGTCGCCGGCGGCCTGCCCACCGGCACCGACGCGCCGACCACCATCAGCGAAGGCCCGCAGATGCAGCAGGAGCTGGACGACTGGCTGGCCCGCCTGTCCGACTTCGCCGCGCTGGGCAACTTCCCCAGCATCGCCGAGGAGGCGCCGAAATCGATCCCGGTGCAGGATTCGCTGCTGCCGGCGACCTTCGCCGTGGCCTCGTACCGCGCCTCGCTGCTGCCGCTGCTGGGCGACGCCGACGAGGCGCGCCTGCAGGGCGCCACCGCCGAACTGGCGCGCCTGCCGGTGAAGTTCATGCCGAGCGACGAAATGGTCCAGCTGCCCGACCTGCACGTGGCAGCGATGTCGTTAGCCTCCCTCTCACTTATTCTGAATCCGGAAGGCGACAAGTCCGATGAATGACGATTCCCAAATCCTGATCGCGCGCCTGTTGACGCATCAAACCCTGCGCCGCGACGACAAGCTGGTCAAGCGCGTGCTGTCGGACGAATTGTTCCGCGCCGAGGTCGACGCGCGCCTGCTGGCCACCGGCCTCAAACTGCTCGACAACGTCTACGCCGACCATGTGACCCTGGCGCTGACGCGCGCCATCGAGCCGAAGATCTTCGGCGCGCGCGACGTCTGGCAAAACAATAACTTCGGCCTGTCGCGCGACGGCGTGGCCTTGCTGGTCGTGCTGTGGGCGCAGATCATCCTGCCCAAGCGGGAACGCCAGGAAACCCACCAGCACGCGTCGGACGACCAGAACGACATGTTCGGCGTCGAGAAGCCGCTGCCGCGCGCCGAGGAGACGTCGATCGGCATCGCCTACAAGGCGCTGCTGGCCGACTTCGGCGACAAGCTGGGCAAGAAGACGCGCCTGGACATGAACCTCGGCATCCTGGCCAAGCTGGGATTCATCGAACGCCGCGGCGACATCATCGTCGAAGGCCCGCTGCTGGACCTGATGATGGATACCGACCAGCTGAAGGAGCGCATCATCAACGGCGCGCTGGCCGACGTGTTCAAGCGCTCGCCGGCGCAGATCATACCGGTGCCGCGCAGCTCGCCTCCGATAGCCGCCAACGACGATGAAGCGACGGCATCCGCCGGCATCGAAGACAGCGAGAGCGACGCCATACCGGCGTTCGATCCGCCGGTCGACGCCATGCCCGACGTGGCCGACACCGGCACCGCCGCCGGCGACCCCGAACATCCAGCCGAGGACTAAGCCATGTTTCACATCAAATCACTAGAACTGGTCCACTGGGATTACTGGCAGCGCATCAAGAACATCCCGCTGGACGCCAAGATCATCACCATCGCGGGCCAGAACGGCTCCGGCAAGACCACCTTGCTGGACGCGCTGCGCACGTTGTTCGGCCTCGATTGCTCGATGGGCCGCACCTACAAGCACTACGCCCGCCACAGCGGCCAGCAGACCGCCTGGCTGCGCGCCGTGGTCGACAACAAGAACGTCGGCAAGCAGTTGTCGAACCGCCCGTTCCGCAGCTCCGGCTTCTTCAGCGACGACGAGGTCACGCTGTTCTGCCAGATCCAGAAGAACGGCGGCGACTGGAAGCGCCAGTACCTGATGCGTCCCGGTAACGTGCAGATCGAGGACATCGGCGATGCCGGCAACGACTGGCTCGGTGTCGAGAACTACCGCAAGCGCCTCGCCAACGCCGGCCTGTCGCCGGCGATGGCGAAAGTGCTGGCGCTCGAGCAGGGCGAGACCGACAAGCTGTGCGAATACGCGCCGCGCCAGTTGCTGGACCTGGTGTTCCAGGTCTTCGGCGACAAGGAGGTGCTCGATGCGTACGACGAGGCCAAGCGCCACCAGCGCGACACCGAAGTCGAACTGAAACGCTTTGAAACCGAACTGGAAGCTTCCAAGACCAACCTGGAAGGCTTGCGTCTGCGCGTGGCCAATTACCACCAGTGGGAAGACCTGAACAAGGAGCGCCGCAACCTGCAGGAGGAAGTGCTGCCGACGCTGGAGTACCACGAAGCGCGTGAGAAGCACGGCAACGTCAGCCGCCAGCTGCGCGACGCGCGCAAGCCGCTGATGCAGGCCGACCAGCAGCTGACCGACAAGCGCAACGCGCTGGCCGCGCAGGCGAAGGCGCTGACCGAGGCGCAGCAGCACGAAACGGTGCTGGAGCAGGAATCGACCGCGCTGCAAAGCCGTTTGAACCAGATCAACGGCAAGCTGAAGCCGCTGGACAGCCTGCTGGAACAGAAGGTGCGCCTGCAGAAGCTGGCCGCCGACTCCGGCGCCGACCTGGCCGAAGTGGCGCAGCAGCTGCAGGAAAAAGAAATCGAACTGGCCCGCCAGCGCCAGTCGCGCGACGCCATCGCCTCGAAGATCGCGGGCGAACTGTCGACCATCGCCGCGCTGCAGGGCAAGACGGCGATGCCGGAACCGGAAGCGCAACGCGGCATGCGCCGCGCGCTGAACGACGCCGGCATCGGCCACGCCATGCTGTCCGATATCGTCGAAGTGACCGATGCGCGCTGGCAGGGAGCGATCGAAGGCGTCCTTGGCGGCTATGCCTCGGTGGTGCTGCTGGATAAATCGTCCGACGCTTCGGCCGCGTATCGCCTGGCGGAGAAGGAGCGCTATCGCCACTTCATCGTGCCGGACCTGGTGCATGCGCCGACGGTCAAGGACAACACGCTGATGTCGGTGGTGAAGTTCTCGGCCAAGGTGCCGTCCTGGCTGGTGGAGCAGCTGTCGCGCATCACCCGCGTGGACAACGTCGACGCCGGCGCAAAACTCGGCAGCCACGACGAGTGGATCACGCCGGAAGCCTATCACCGCGAACGCCGCGGCGGCCGCTCGCTGTTCGTCGAAGCGTCGCGCTACCGCTTCGGTTCCGCCGGCCGCACGCAGCGTATGGAAGCGATCCAGAAGTCGCTGCCGGCGCTGGAGGCGCAGGAAGATGCGCTGACCTTGATCGTATCGAAGCTGGCGTCGGAAATCAGTTCGCTGAAGACCCGCCTGGCCGGCGTCGACGCGGCCAAGGAGCTGGCCGCGCGCCAGGAGGAATTCGACGAAGCGGCGCGCAACGCCGTGCCGTTGAAGGAAGAGCGCAACGAAGTCGGCACCCGCCTGGGCGAGCTGCAATCGCTGATCAAGAACGCCGTCGTCACGCGCACGCGCGCCGACACGACGTGGCAGAACGCGCGCTTCGCGCTGTCCGAATCGGAAGCCGGCCTGCGCCTGAACAACAAGCGCCAGATCGAGCAGCGTTCCGATCACGCGCGCGCCTTGCTGGCGCTGCGCAAGACCTGGCGCCACCTGCCGAAAAGCTGGCGCCGTCCGGACCGCCGCGCGCGCCTGGTCAGCGAGCACCAGAACTCGCACCAGGTGGTGCTGCGCATCCATGCGCTGGAAGCCAGCCTGGCGCGCAGCGACTGGGAACTGGACGCCACCGTCATCGACCAGTACCAGCGCCTGAACGAGCAGCTGCACGGCCGCCAGTCCGAGACCGAGGAACGCCGCTACCAGAACAACCGCGCGATCGAGGCGACCGGCAATGCGCGCGGCGCCTACATCGAGCGGCTGCGCTACACCATCAAGACCTACTCCAAGAACATCAAGGAGCTGGGCGAGCTGGCGGGCATCGAGGTGCACTCGGATCCGGTGCGGCTGGAGAACGACGATACGCAGCTGTCGCAGGCGGGCCTGCACGTGCGCTTCAAGTTCGACGGCAAGGGCATCATCGGCATGAACGACGGCGAAGCGTCCGGCGGCCAGCAGGTGATGAAGTCGCTGGTGCTGCTGATTGGCCTGTTGAAGTCGGAAGACGGTTCTGGCGGCTTCGTGTTCATCGACGAACCGTTCGCCCACCTGGATATCCGCAACATCCAGCTGGTCGGCGAGTTCCTGAAGAACACCGACGCGCAGTACCTGATGACGACGCCGCTGACGCACAACACCGACGTCTACGATCCTTCGGAACTGACGCTCATCACGAGTAAAAAGAAGAAGGATACGGAGTGGGCGGCGCCTATCTTCGTGCTGCAGCGCCGGCCTGTCGAAGTGGCGAAAGTGGCTTAAGCCTGAGCGGACGGACCGTCGAGCAGCTGATCGAGCTGCTCGGCGAGCGAGGCGGCGGTGAAGTTGCCCTTGGCTTTCTGTACCGCTTCCAGGTAGGGCATACGCAGCTCGCGGAAATCCTCGACCGAGCTGGCCTTCTCCACCTTGAGCTGCAGCGTGAAGCCGCGCAGGCCTATCGTGCTCTTGATGGTCTTGTTGTAGAAATCATAAAGTGAACGGAATTGCTCTATATGCGCGGCGCTGGGAAGCTGCGGCCCGGGTGCGGCCGTAGACGCGGGCACCGCCGCGGGAGCCTCCGGCTCGGCCGGCATTTCCGGCACCGGCGCCAGCGACGCATAGCTGGTCGACAGCACGATGAATTCTCCGTCCAGCAGCTCGGCCATGGCGCTGGCGGTCAGTCCCAGCCCCGCCACGTTGCGCAGCAGTTCCTCTTCCGACCGATGGCCGTCGACCAACACCAGCAAGGTACGCAGGCGCGGCGCAAGCTGATACTTGCGCGTCGCGATCTCCTCCCTGCCTTTTGCGGTCTTATCGTATATGGACGTATTCATAACAGTGCAAATAATTGCCTTGCGGATACATTCAGCATACCACCAAATATCCCGCGCACAACACGATTACAGTAGCACTGTCGCTAAAAATGCGGCGCTTATTTGATGTCGAAGATGTCGATAGGGCGCGGCACCGGCTTGGTGGCACGGCGCCAGCGTATCAGCAGCACGCCGTAGCAGGCGTAGAAGCCGGCCAGCAGGCCAAACAGCACGGCCGTCAGCGGATTGCCGACGAAATCCGGGTCCATCGGCAGGTGGTCGTGCATGTGCAGGTAAGCCTCGAACAGGCGGTAGATCAGGCGGCTGATGAACAGCATCGCCACCAGCAGGCCGAGACGGCGGTTCGGCGTGTAGAAGAAACCCTCCGGCGTGTTTTCCAGGCGCGTCAGCTGCATGTTGCGGTAGCCCAGCGCGGCGCCGACGACGCCGCCGACCACCAGTGCGGCAAAGGCATCCCACTTGCCCAGCAGCGTCGCTGCCAGCACCCCCAGCACCCCGGACATCACCACGGCGGCGAAGTAGTGGCGCCACAGTTCGGACCTGGTGCGGCCCATCAGCCGCTTCAGGCGCGTGTAGATGCGCCAGATGGCCAGCGGCACCAGCAGCAACAGGGTGATAGTAGTCATTTCCATAAGCGATTCCGTACAGCGTGATTTCAGGAACAGCGATTGTACGCCAGCGTTACAGATTGTCACCAGATAAGCGGCAGTGATTGACAATCAGGGATAGCATAAGCAAACTGAACCGCAGCAGCCCCGCTTCTGGACCGAAAGGAATTCCATGAACAAACCGTTACCGATGCTGCCCCTCAATCTCGGCCTGATGGCCGCCTCGCCGCAAGCCGGCGCACAGGAGGGCGGTTACCGGCTGCCTCCCGCCGCCTTGCTGGAAATCGTCGACGCGCCGCGCGCGCCGGCGCTGAGCCTCAGCCCCCAACGCAACCTCGCCGCCGTGGTGCAGACGCCGCCGCTGCCGGGCATCGCCGAAGTGGCGCAGCCGGAGTTGAAACTGGCCGGCCTGCGCATCAATCCGCGCACCTGTTCCTCTTCCCGTTTTTCATTCGGCACGGACCTGAGCCTGCTCGATATCGCCACGCAGAAGGAAAGCCGCATCCGCGGCCTGCCGCGCGCGCTGCGGCTGGCGGACCTGAGCTGGTCGCCCGACCAGCGCCACCTGGCGTTCTCGCACGTGGCGTACAAGGGCGAACGCGGCGCGGTGGAGTTGTGGCTGGTCGATATCGCGGCGCGCAAGGCCACGCGGCTGTCGTCGCAGCCCCTGTCGGCGGTGCTGACGCGCGGCTTCAACTGGCTGCCGGATGGCAGCGGGCTGCTGGTGCACTGGCGTCCGGCCGGCATCGGCAAGCCGCCGCAATCGGACGGCGTTCCGTTCGGCCCGATCCAGCAGGACAGCGAGCCCGGTGGCAGCATGCGACAGCTGCGCACCTATCAGGACCTGCTGAAGAACGAGGCCGACGCGCGCCTGTTCGAATACTACGTGACAGTGCAGATGGTGCTGCTGGACCTGCACGGCAAGGCACGCCCGATCGGTGTGCCGGGCCAATACTCGCGCACCTCGATCGCGCCGGGCGGAGAGTACCTGCTCACGCAAAGCATCACGCGGCCGTATTCCTACATCGTGCCCGCGTCCAGTTTCGGCGAGCGTATCGATGTGCGCGATTTGAACGGACAGCTGCTGCACACGGTGGCGACGCTGCCGCTGGAGGAGGGGCTGCCGCCGGGGAACGACGCGGTGTCCGAAGGCGTGCGCCATGTGTCGTGGCGCGCCGACGCGCCGGCCACGCTGGTGTGGACCGAGGCGCAGGATGGCGGCGATCCCGCGCGTCCGGTGATCGACAATATCCGCGACCTGGTTTACATGCACGCGGCGCCGTTCCACGAACCGCCGCTGGTGCTGGCGCGGCTGACGATGCGCTACGCCGGCATCGCCTGGGGACGCAGCGATGTCGCGCTGATCAACGAGCGTTGGCACAAGACGCGCGACTACAAGCAGTGGATGATACAGCCCGATCACCTGTCGGCGCCGCCGGAGTTGATTTATGCCGGCTCGTACGAGGACCGCTACAGCAGCCCCGGTTCGCCGGTGATGCGGGCCGACGCCTGCGGCTTCCCGCGCCTGTTGATCGGTCCCGATACGACGGTGCTGCTGGACGGCGCCGGCGCCACGCCGGAAGGCGACCGGCCGTTCATCGACCGCCTGAGCCTGACCACCAGGCAGAAGGTGCGCCTGTTCCAGAGCGCCGCGCCGTATTTTGAAAACGTCGCGGCGGTGCTGAACGACGAGGGCACGCTGCTGCTGACGACGCGCGAATCGCCGACCGAGCGGCCGAACTACTATCTGCGCGACCTGAGCAAGCCGGAACACAAGCAGTTGACGGCGCTGACCAACTATCCGCATCCGACGCCGCAGCTGAAAGATGTCGGCAAGGAGCAGATCCGCTATCCGCGCAACGACGGCGTCGAACTGACGGCCACGCTGATGCTGCCGCCGGGGTATGACCCGGCGCGCGACGGTCCGCTGCCGCTGCTGATGTGGGCCTATCCGCAGGAATTCAAATCGGCCGGCGCGGCCAGCCAGACCACCGGTTCGCCGTACCGTTTCAACGCGGTCAGCTACTGGGGGCCGGCGGCCTTTTTGGCGATGGGGTATGCGGTGCTGGACAACCCCTCGTTCCCGATCATCGGCAGCGGCGACGATGAACCCAACGATACCTATTTGTCGCAACTGGTGGCGGACGCGCAGGCGGCGGTGGACGAGGTGGTGCGGCGCGGCGTGGCCGATCGCCACCGCATCGCCATCGGCGGCCACTCGTACGGCGCTTTCATGACCGGCAACCTGCTGGCGCATACGCGCTTGTTCCGCGCCGGGATCGCGCGCAGCGGCGCCTACAACCGCACGCTGACGCCGTTCGGCTTCCAGTCCGAGGAGCGGCCGTTCTGGCAGGCGCCGGAAGTGTACCAGGCGATGTCGCCGTTTAATAACGCCGACAAGATCAAGGATGCGATGCTGCTGATCCACGGCGCCGAGGACAGCAACTCCGGCACCTTCCCGCTGCAGAGCGAGCGCATGTTCCAGGCCATCAAAGGCCTGGGCGGCACGGCGCGGCTGGTGATGCTGCCGAACGAATCGCACGCCTACCGCGCGCGCGAATCGATCCTGCACATGCTGTACGAGACCAACGCGTGGCTGGACAAATACGTCCGCCACGCGAAGGCGACGTAGCAGCTGAAGGGTTTACTGCGTACGCTTGATGGTCAGCAGCGCCACCGGATTGTCCCAGCGCTGCGCCTGCGTCAGCGCCGATGTCGGCAATCCGTCATCCTTGCTGACCACGCCCGGATGCAGGTGCACCGTGTTGATCACGTCGTCCCGCGTCGCGTTGAAGCCTTCGCGCTTGCCGCCGGAGTTGGCCGTGGCCGGACCAGGCACGGTGTCTGCGCTCTCCGTGTTGCGTTCGGTGCCGGCGTCATAGCTCAGCAGCCGCACGGTGGTGGACGCGCCCACGTCGAGCGCCGCCAGCGACTGGCCGGCCAGGCCCGCAAAGCCGTCGTTGGTGTTGCCCAGCATGCTGGCCATCGACAGGCGCAGCGTCGGCAGGCTGGCCACCGGCACCGTCAGCGTCACGGTTGCCTTGTTGTCTGCGCCCGGCACCAGCGGTCCGCCCGCGGCGACCGCCGCCGCATACACCGACTTGGAGTCGTTCGCCAACGCCGCCAGCGGCGCGGATTCGCCAGCTTCCGCCAGGTGCTCCAGCGCGACGCTGGCCGCTTCGCCGACATTGAAGACGCTGAAGCCGTCGTTATGCGCCACCGCCACCATCGGCGACAGCGGCTGTCCCGCCGTCAGGTTGACCAGCGTGACTTCATAGATGGCGGTGGTCGGTGCGACGACCACGGGCGGCGGCGGTTTGATGTCCGGTTCCGGCATCGAAGAGCCGCCGCTGCAGGCCGCCAGCAGCAGCGCCGCCGCCAGCGCCGCCAGCGGCGCGCGGAGTTGTGAGGAATGCGTCATGTCGCCCCCTTATTTCACGGTCAGCACAACGCGGGCCACTGGATTGAGCCAGCGGTAGACGGTGTTGTCCAGGGCGCTCGGGCCGCCCGGCACACTGCCGACAATGCCGCGGTGGATGTGCACAAAGCCTTCCTTGGTGGCGTTGGTAAAGCCGGTGGCGCCGGTGTTGATGTTGGCTGCCAGCTTGCCGCTTGCGTCGTTCAGGAAGGCCGGGAAGATCATGCCCGGCTGGTTGACGCCGCCCGCCGCCGCAGCCTTTTCGTCGTTGGCTTCGGTGCCCGCGTCATAGGCGGAGACGTTGTAGGTATAGGTGCCCGGTGCCGTCGGGATGTCGATCGCGTTCAGGCTCATGAAACCGTCGTTGGTCGGTACCAGCATGGCGAGGATGGTCAGCTGCGTGTTGGCGGTGCCGGCGCCGCCCTGGAACACGGCGCTGGTGACGCTGCCGCCGGGCTTCAGCGGACCGCCGTTCGGATTGATCACCTTGGCCGCGCCGCTCGGCAGCAGGGCCTGCACGCCGGTGGTGTCGCCTGCCTCGGCCACGCTCTGTATCTGCGCGCTGGCGGCCGTGCCTTCGGTGAATGCCTTGAAGCTGGCCGGATGGGCACTGACCAGCAAAGGCGTGAACCAGGTGCCGCGCGTCAGGTTGGTGACGCTGACGGTCAGGTCGGATGCAAACAGCGCGGGAGTGGCCAGCGCCAATGCGCTTGCCAGGGCAAGGCGCAGCGCCATGCCGGTAGATGGTTTGGTGGTCATATCGATCTCAGGTTGGGTTAAGAGGCAACCCCTCGCGCAAGGAATTGCAGCTTGGTCTGAGACCGGTGACGAAACCTTACAACTGTTTTTTGTTTAATTTTGTAACGGCGTAGAATGGTTGACGAGCCACCTCCCGGAGTGTTGACCATGAATGCCACCTCTCACCGCGCCCCCGATCCCGTCCCTGCGGACGACCCGACGCCGCCGGCCGTTCCGCATCCCGTTCCGCAGGATGACCCGGTACCGGACCACAATCCGAGTTAGTCGAAAGCCCAGGTATAGAGCACGTCCAGCGCGTTGTTGGTGCCGGTCTGGAACTGCAGCGTGATGCGCGGGTTCAGCTTGTATTTGAGCTTGACCAGACTGGTCGCCGTGCCCGCGCCCTGTTCGAAGCTCAGGTAGGCGCGCGACGACAGCCGCTTGCCGACCGTGACCACCGTCGTCTGCAAGCCGGTCGCGGCGCCGCCCGCCGTGGTGCCGGCCGCCTGGCCCACGCCCAGTTCGTCCACGCCCAGCGCGTTGGCCAGCTTGCCCTGGCCGCCGCCGAACAGCGCGCCCGCCGCGGCGCTGAGCAACGCCATGTCGTTGCCGCCTGTGCTGTCGATGCCGTGGCCCAGCACCAGCCACGCCAGCTTGTCGCTGTCCGACACGGCCGGCGTCGACACCAGCTTGGCCACCGGCGCCAGCGCCGTGCCGCGCACTTCCACGCCGGCTTCCACATTGGTCTCGCTGATTGCTTCGCCTTCCGGACCGCGCCGCACGGCGAGGATGTTCAGGCCGGGATTGTCGTAGGCGCCGGAGAAGCTGATCACGCCGCGCTCGATCGCCAGCTTTTGTCCATACGCCGCATAAGTGCCGTTGACCACGCGGATGCTGCCGTTGACGCGCGGCGGGCGGCGGTCGGCCACGCGGATGCGCAGCGTACCGGCTAGCTGCGCGTCCAGCCCTTTGCCCTTGAGGTTGAAGTTGTCGCCGAGGTCCGCCTCCAGGTCGATGCTCAGCGGCTGCCCTTGCGCGGCCTTGACCGGCGCCGCGCCCTTGCCGACGATGACCACGTCGTCGCTGAGGGTGGGCGTGTTTTCGCCGGCCAGCTCGATGATGGCGCGGTCGGCGCGGAATTTTCCGTCCAGCTGGAAGCGCTTGGCGTCGCGCGTCAGCGTGCTTTGTCCGCTGAGGACCAGGATGCGGTCGGGCCGCGCCAGCACTTCCAGCTTGTCGGCGCTGAGTTTCAGGTTCATCGTCGCCTCGTTGCCGGCGTAGCGTATCCAGCCGTCGGCCTGGGCGTGGCCTTCGGCGCCGTCGAAGGCCAGTTTTTGCAGCTGCAGCTGGTCGCCGCTCAGGCGCGCCTGCAGCTGGCCGTTGCGCAGCTTGATGCCCTGGTCGACCCAGTTCACCACCAGCTTGTCGCCGGTGATGTCGCCGTTCAGTTGCGGCGCGCCGAGGGTGCCCCCGCCGGTAACGGCCAGTTTCAGCGTACCGTCGATTTCCAGGCCGGGTTGGCCGGCCAGCGGCGCCAGCCAGGCCAGTGATCCCATGTTGGCGTTGCCGCTCAGTGTGATGGCGCTGCTCTCGTCCAGGCGTCCGTCGTGCAGCTGCGCGGTGCCGTCGATGCGGGCCTGGCCGGCGCGGGTGCCGTCGAGGTTCAGCTGCAGCCGCAGCGTGCCGTCGTTGACGTCAATACGTCCGTCCAGCGTGCGCAGGCCGAGCGGCTGCGGCAGGTCGGCGCCGGTGATGGTCAGGTCGCCCTGCTCGCGGTAGACGTGCAGCATGCCGCCGAGGACGGGCGGCGTGGTCTTGCCGGCCGCCTGCAGGGTCAGGCCCCACTCGGCGCCGATGGTCATTGTGCTGCGGACGTTTTCGCGCCAGGCGTCGGAGAGCTGGGCCAGGTAGTTGACGGGCACGCCGGCGGCCAGGCCCTTGCTGCGCCAGGCGGGGCCGGTTTTCTCGAGATAGTCGATGCGGATGCTGCCGTCGGGGAGTTTGATGGTGGCGCTGCCCAGTGCGATCTGCTCCGGATGCAGCAGGCCGGCCACGCCGCTGCCGGCGGGGGCGCTCAGTTTCAGCGGCGCCGGCGCGGCCAGCGTCAGGGCGAAGCGGCCACGGTTTTGCAGCGTGTCGATGGTGCCGGTCCAGCTGTCGTTGGCCCAGCCGCCTTTGACGCGCATAACGGCGTCGAAGTCGGCGTTGCTGGCGCCAACTTGCAGCGTGTGGCCGCTGCGGGTACCGCTGGTTTGCAGGCGCGCCTTGTCGAGCGTCAGCGACGGCGAGACGTAGCGGGTGATTTCGATGTCGCTGACCAGCGGCACGTCGGCCATGACGTCGGCATTGGCTGTGCCGCGCGGCGCCGCGCCCCGGGCATTCGTGCCGCCTGCGGCCAGGGCAGGTGCGGCCGTGGTGGTGGTGGCCGGTGCCGCGATGGTGCTGCCCAGCGTGGCGCTGCCGCGTATCGTGCCGATCTGCTGCTGCCCCGGTGTACGCAGGTTGGTTCCGTCCAGCGTGAGCGCAAGCGCCGGCTTGGCGCTGGTGCCGGACAGCGTGCCGTTCGCGCGCAACACGCCGGCGAACTGCGGACCCAGCGCGGCCAGCTGCGGCGCGTTGAGCTTCCATTCCAGCTTGTCCAGCGCGCTGCCGAAGCTGCCCTTGGCTTGCAGGCTGTTGGACGCCAGCCGCAGATCGATATCTGCGTTGCTGATGCTGCCCTTGGCGGCGTTGAATTTCGCATAGCCCGACAACGGTGAGTTGGCGAAGGTGGACGGCTGCAGGCTCAGATCGAGGCCAGCGCGCCAGTCGGCGGCCAGGCTGGCGTTCGCGGCAAAGGTGGCGTTGACGGCTCCTGCCTGCGCCGTGCCGAATGCCGCTGGATTCAGGCGCTGTATGGTGCCATTTATTTTCAACTCGGGTGTTTTCTTCGGGCCGGTCAGCGCGAGGTCGCCTGCCGCATGGATCAGGCTATCGGCCGCAGGGTGTTTGGCGGAGGCCAGCGCCAAGCCCTTGGCGTCCGCTTCGAAGCTGGCGCGAGGCGCCGCCATCGTGCCGGCGATGGTGCCGCTGGCGCTGACGGCGCCCTGCAGATCGCTCATCGCGGCCGACAACTGGCGGGCGTCGACTTTCCAGCGCAGCTGTTCGCCAGGGGCGCCGAAGCTGCCGCTGATGTCGGCGGTGTTTTGCGCCAGCGCCAGATGCGCGTCGACGCCGCTGACGTGCTGTGCGTCGGCATTCAGTTTGCCTTTGCCGGACAGCGCCTGGCCGAACAGTTTGCTGGTCTTTAATTCGAAGTTCGCCGCCACCTGCCATGCCGGGGCGATGTGGCCGCTGGCGTTGATGTCGGCATTCAGGTCGGCGATTGGAAGGCCGGGGCTCAGCGCGGATGGATCGAAGTGGTCCGCGCGCAGTTTGGCGCTGAATTCCTGCTTGTCTTTCAGGCTGGCCTGGCCGGTGGCGGTGATGCTGCCTTTCTTCGCCAGCAGGCGTACCTGATGCAATTGCAGCAGCGCGTCTGCCAGTGTCGCTTGCACGTCGAGGCGCAGGCCGTCCTGGGCCAGGTTGGCGGTCAGGCTTTGTTTGGTGGGCGTGCTGGCGAGGACGATGTCGCCGGCGACGCTGGTTTTGTTGATGCCGCTGTGGATGTTCTTCAGGTCCAGGCGGTCGGTGTGCAGCTTGAATTGCGCGGCGTCGATGCCGGCTTCCGGACCGCTGCGCTGCACGTTGCCGCCGCCGGTGAAGCGGCCCGCCGGGCCGAGGTCCAGCAGCACGTTTTCCAGCACGGAGGCGGTCAGCGTGCCGGCCAGCTTGCCGCTGAAGGTTTGCAGCGGCAGGCCATGCTGGTCGATGGGCGCGGCCTTGTCCTGGTTCTGCAGGGCGAACTGGCCGGAGAGCTTCTGGTCCGGCGCGATCGCGGCGCTGAGCTTGAGGCTGAACTTCGCCTGCGGCCAGCCGGTGTTGAAGCCGGCCGGATCGAGGTCGTGGCCGGTGAGGTCGATGGCGCGCAGGATGATGGGATCGAACGGCGCCAGCGCCAGCGTGCCGCCGCCGCTTGCCGCGCCGGCCGAACCCTGCGCCTTCAGGGTCAGCAGCGCCAGGTTGCCGCCGGCCTCCAGCGTCAGCTGCGCAGCCCCCACCCCGGGGTCAGTGCCGACATTAGCACAAGGGGCGGGGGGGGGGGGGGGGGGGGGGGGGGGGGGGGGGGGGGGGGGGGGGGGGGGGGGGGGGCGCGCCCCCCCCCCCCCGCGGGGGGGGGGGGGGGGGGGGGGGGGGGGGGGGGGGGGGGGGGGGGGGGGG
>NZ_JBGLYQ010000080.1:0-14986 GCF_047304105.1 Duganella sp. Dugasp56 | reverse complement strand
CCGCCCCCCCCCCCCCGCGGGGGCCGCGGGGGGGGGTTTTGGGGGGGGGGGGCGCGGGGGTGTGGGGGCTGGGGGGGGGGGGGCACCGGGCGCCGCCCAACTCCCACTCATCGATATTCCCAGTGAATTCAGATGGAGCACGATCATGTATGAATTAAGAATTTTAAACGGCTACCACCGCGGGGCGACGCTGCCGCTGCGGCTGGATGAAGGCGAACACGTCGTCGGCAGCGCCGACGATGCCGACGTGGTGCTGGCCGACCCCGGCGTGCGCGAGCGTCACGCCAGCGTCGCGCTGTCCGGTTCGGGCTGGACGCTGCGTGTGCTCGATGGCGAGATACGCGGCGCCCAGGACAACCAGACCCGCGAAGAGCTGCAACTGAACCCCGGCGACGCCGCCCGCGTCGGCCAGATCTGGCTGACGGTGGCCATGCAGGACAGCGCATGGCAGGAACCGCCGCCAACCCCGGTGGACGTGCCGGCGCCGCAGGAAGCGGCAGCCGACATGGCCGCCACATCGGCGGACCCGGAGCAGGGCGCGCCGGCCGACGCGCTGCACTATATGGACGATGGCGCGGACGGCGCCGGCGAGGGCGCTGCCGCCGCGCAGGCCGCCGCCGTGCCGCCGCCCCGGGCCGCGCGCCGCAGCCGCCTCGTGCTGCTGGCGCCGGTGGCGTTGGCGGCGGTGGTGTCGGCCGCCTATGCGATCACCAACCGTCATCCCGGCCAGCCCGATCCCATGGCGCGCATCGCCGCCGTGAACGCCGGAGCCGAGGCCATGCCGGCCTCGCTGCAGGACGGCGCCAAACCGGCCCAGCCCCTGTCGCAGGAGCAGTTGCGCAGCGCGCTGCGCAAGCGCCTGACCGAAGTGGATCTGCTCAACCGCTTCGACCTGCAACTGGCCGACGGCCACTGGACCATGCGCGCCGTGCTTGACGACGACGATGCCGAGCGCTTCCGGCGCATGCTGACCGCGTTCGTCAAGCAGCACGACATCCGCTTCCCGGTCGACGTCAAGGTCGGCGGCGCCGAGGCGATGCTGCCTTTCCGCATACAGCAAGTTATTACCGGCAACAACGCCAGCATCGTCACCGACGACGGCAAGCGTCTGTATGTGGGCGACGAATACCGCGGCGTGCGGCTGGCGGCCATCGGCGGCAACCAGCTCAGCTTTACCGGCAAACACCACCTTGAAGTCACATGGTGACGGCCGCCTTCGGCACCATGGTGGACCAGCGGCTCGAGCATCTGGCCGCGCGGCTGCAGCCGTGGCGCGACGGGCTGCCCGCCAAGCCCGGCTTCATCAGCCACGGCAAGGTCTCGCAGGTGCTGGGCACCCTGATTGAAGCGCACATGCCGCCGGTGCGGATCGGCGAATTGTGCGACCTGGTCAACCCCGACCTGCCGGGCCAGCCGATGCTGGCCGAGGTGATAGGCTTCACCGAGAAATCGGCCATCCTCTCTGCCCTCAGTCCGCTGGAAGGCGTGTCCAACCGCACCCGCATCGTGCCGTTGCGGCGCGCCCATACGATCGAGGTGGGCGACCACCTGTTCGGCTGCGTGCTGGACGGTTTCGGCCGATGGATGTTCCGCGCCCCGGCCGCGGTGGACAATGTCGCGACCTGGCGCGCCATGTCGCCGGTGATACGCGACGCGCCCAAGGCCACCGACCGGCCGCGCATCGCCACGCCGCTGGCCACCGGCGTGCGCGCCATCGACGGCCTGCTGACCATGGGCGTGGGCCAGCGCATCGGCGTGTTCGCCGGCCCCGGCTGCGGCAAGACCACGCTGATGGCGGCGATCGCGCGCGGCTGCCAGGCCGAAGCCATCGTGTTCGGCCTGATCGGCGAACGCGGGCGGGAACTCAATGAATTCCTCGAGCACGAGCTGGACGCCGACCTGATACGCAAGACCGTGGTGGTGTGCGCCACCTCGGACCGCACCTCGATGGAGCGCTCGCGCGCCGCGTTCACCGCCACCGCGATTGCCGAAGGCTTCCGCGACCGCGGCAAGAAGGTGCTGCTGCTGGTCGATTCGCTGACCCGCTTTGCCCGCGCCCAGCGCGAGATCGGCCTGGCGGCCGGCGAGCCGCCGGCGCGCGGCGGATTCACGCCGTCGGTCTACACCATGCTGCCGCGCCTGATCGAGCGGGCCGGCGCCACGCCGCAAGGCTCGATCACCGCCATGTACACGGTGCTGGTGGACGGCGAATCGTCGTCCGACCCGATCGGCGACGAGGCCAAGTCCCTGCTCGACGGACACATCCTGCTCACGCGCAAGCTGGCCGAGCAGGGCCATTATCCCGCCATCGATGTGCTTGCCAGTATCAGCCGCGTGATGAGCAACGTCACCACGCGCGAGCACCGCAAGTCGGCCTCCAGGTTCCGCGAGCTGATGTCGCGTTACCAGGAGATGGAGCTGCTGATACGGCTGGGCGAATACAAGTCCGGCAGCGATCCGGTGGCCGACCAGGCCGTGCGGCTGCGGCCGGAACAACTGGCCTTCCTGCGCCAGGACACCAGCAGCAGCGATGATTACGACCAGACGCTTGCGGCCATGATGGAGCTGCAGTAATGAGCGCCGCCCAGCAAGCCGGCATTGGCCCCAAACGCAGCAAGCGCGAACCGGTCGACGTGGCCGAGCGCAAGCCGGAGGACAAGCGGCTGGACCAGCTGCTGCATATGCGCAAGCAACGGCTGGGACGCTTCGAACGCGAACGCAACGAGGCGCGCGAGCGCTGGCGCGGGAGCCGCGCGGCGTTGCGGAAGATCAAGCAGAGCTGGCAGCAGGCCCTGCGCCAGGCAAAACAGCAATGGATGGAGGCGCGCCAGCAGTTCCTGTCCATGGTCATTACCAGCGGCGAGTTCCGCCGGGCCAAGGCGGCCTATGAACGCATGAAAAAGGAGGCGGCCCAGTTGTATCTGGATTGCCGCGAGCAGTTGCAGCGCAGCCGGCAGGCCGGCGGCGAGTTTTTCACGGCCTGCCGGCGGATGCTGGAGGCCAGCCGCCAGCAGGAAAAACTGACCGTGATGCGTGACGAGATCCGCGCCCTGGCGCGCGCCGGGGAGGATTGAGATGGCCGTATTACCGCTAGGCGCCGCGTTGCCGGATCCTCCGGAACCGGCGCCCGCACCCCGTCCGCGCCCGCCATCCTTGCCGCCCAGGCCGGCCTCGCCGCCGGTTGCTCCGGCGCAGGGCGCCGGCATCGCTGCGCGGCCCGCCACCGCGCCAGCGACGCGCCCGGTCGCCCAGCGCGGTACGACCGGCGCAGCCACGTCCGGTACGCCGGCACGGCAGGATGCATCCCAGCAGCAGCCGGCCGGGGCGGCGATCAGCGTCGCGATCCCGCCCGGACTTGACGGTGGCGGCGGGCATGGCGACGGTCACGACGACGGACAGCAGACCGGCCTGGCGCCGCCGGCAGCGTCCGGCGGCGATCAATTCGATAGCGACATGCTGCTGGATCTGCTGCCGACGGACGGTGACAGCGGCATCTTCGAGATCCTGCTGCCCAATGGCGACAAACTGGGCGTGATGGCCGACGTCAGCCGCAACTCGGCCTCGTTTCTGTTGTCGGCCGGTGGGGACAAGCTGCGCGACTGGTTGCGGCGCAAACAAATGGAACTGCAAACAGGCTTGATGCGACGTATGAGCAGACCGGTCAGGCTCGCCGTGTTGTAGTTGGGCACGGATGCCGCTGCCCCCGATGAACGCCGCAGAGGAACCAAGCATCCATGTCCGACACCGTTTTTCCCGTGCCCGGTATTTGCCGCAATCCCGGCGATGTGCCGGCGCGCTCCCTGTTGCAAGGGGCGCCGCGCCTGCATGCCGACGACGCGCTGCTCAGCCGCAAGCTGGGGCTGGGCCTGCATAGCCCGCTAGAACAGGGCGCCAGCCTGACGCTGCGGCCCGGCGGCGTCAGCAACGGCTACGCCGGCGGCCAGTCCGTGCCGCTGTGGCTGTCCGGTCCTGCCGGGCCGCTGGAAGTCGACGACGGCGCCCGCCTGTTGCGCGTGCTGACCGGCATCGACCTGGAATCGGTCGAGATGGAGGCCGGCCGCTATCCCGACTGGCTGGTGGCTGCCGTGCTTGGCCGCCTGCAGGGCACGCCGCTGCGCGCCACGCAAGACATCGCACCGGCATCCGCTTTCACCACGCCGCCGCATGCCATGCGCCTGCGGGTCAGCCACGAACACCATGTATTCGACCTGCCGCTGCGCGCGGCCGGCGCCACCTGGCTGGAGCTGTTGAGCCAGCCGGACTGGACGCCGTTGCGCTCGCCGCTCGCCGCCAGCCTGGACTGGCCGGCCACGGCGACCGTGGTGCTGGCGCGCCACCGGCTGCCGCTGGCGGCGCTGCGCCGCATCGAAGCCGGCGACATCATCCTGCCCGCGCAGGCGACATTTGCCATCGACGGCGGCGGCATGCTGCGCCTGGCCGGCCAGGCGTGGCGGGTGTGCTATCGCGCGCCCGGCAGCTTACAACTCATCGCCAAGGAGGAAAGATTGGAATTCGAACAGACGTACGAGGCCGGCGACGGCGACGACCAGCAGGTGCTTGACCCGGCGCCCGGCGACGGACCCGAGGATTGGCAGGAAACCACGCCGCAGGAGGGCGCCGGCGAGGCCGTGCTGGACCAGGTGTCCGTGACGCTGGTGTTCGAGCTTGGCAGGGTCAGCCTGCCGCTGGGGCAAGTCCGCACGCTGGGGCCGCAGACGGTGCTCACGCTGGACGGCGGCAATCCGGCAGCGATCGGCATCGTCTGCGGTGGCCGCAGTGTCGGCAGCGGCGAGGTGGTCGATGTCGACGGCGTGCTGGGCATCCGCATCACGCAGTGGGGCGGGGCATGCTGAACGGACAATATGATGTCGTCTCGTTCTCGGTGCTGCTGGCCATGCTGGCGCTGGTGCCGCTGTTCGTGGTGACGACCACGTCGTTCCTGAAGATCTCGCTGGTGTTGCTGGTGCTGCGCAGCGCCATGGGCGTGCAGCAGGTGCCGCCGACGCTGGCCATCTACGGCATCTCGCTGGCGCTGAGCGTGTTCGTGATGGCGCCGACGGTGCAGGAGATCGGCAAGACCGCCCTCAGCCTGGAGACCAATACCGCCAGTTCGCGCAGCATGCCGCTGCTGGCCAAGGCACAGGAATCGTTCGAGCCCTTGCGCAAGTTCATGCTGAAGGTTAGCCATGCCGACCAGCGCGAGCTGTTCCTGGCGTCGGCCAGAAAGCTGTGGCCGAAGGAGGCAGCGCGCGACGCCAAGCCCAGCGACGCGCTGATCCTGATTCCGGCCTTTGTGGTGTCGGAGCTGCAGACCGGATATGAGATCGGCTTCCTGATCTATATCCCGTTCGTCGTGATCGACCTGCTGATCTCCAACCTGCTGATGGCGCTGGGCATGCAGCAGGTCAGCCCGCAGACTATCACGACGCCGCTCAAGCTGCTGCTGTTCACCGTGGTCGGCGGCTGGGGCAAGCTGCTCAACGCGCTTGCGATGTCGTATTTATAAACCCCTATTTATAAACCGGAGCAACAGACCATGGGTGATACGCTCAACTTCTTCCAGCAGGGACTGTGGATGGCCATCATGCTGTCGGCGCCGCCGCTGATCATCGCCACGTTGTGCGGCGTCGCCGTGTCGCTGGTGCAGGCGGTGACCCAGATCCAGGACCAGACCCTGCCATATGTGGTCAAGCTGGTGGCGGTCGCCGTCACCCTGGCCGGCATGGGGCGCTGGATCGGCGTCGAACTGATACAACTGACCGAACTGGCCATGCGCATGGTGCCCGATGTCGGCCGCTGAGGCCCCGGTCCGCTCGGGAGCGGCGTGATGCCGGCTTCGCTGTTGCTGGACATGCAGGCGCTGCTGGTGACCCTGGCGCTGATTACGCCCAGGGTGCTGGTGTGCCTGTCGATCCTGCCCGGCTTCGGCCTCAACGTGCTGACCGGCATGGCCCGGAACACGGCGGCAATGGCTATCGCGCTGCCGGCAGCCTTGCCTACGTTTTATTTTGTGCAGCACAACGGCCCGGACTTCCTGTTGTCGGGCATGCTGGCGTTCAAGGAAGCGATCATTGGGCTGATGTTCGGCGTCATGATGTCGATCCCGCTGTGGGTGGCGCAGTCGATCGGCTCGATCTTCGACACCCAGCGTTCGCCGATCCAGATCCAGGCCAACAACGCCAGCGTCGACCGCGACGCCAGCGCCATCGGCGGCATGCTGATCCAGGCCGTGGTGCTGGTGATGGTGCTGGCCGGCCTGTTCTCGGCGCTGGCGCGCATCCTGATCGAAAGCTATGCCGTGTGGCCGGCGTACACGCTGCTGCCACCGTTCGAACCGGGGCATTTCGACGTGCTGATCAAGCGCTTCGGCGAGCTGCTGTGGTACACCGTGGTGTATGGCGCGCCGGTGATCATCCCGCTGATATTGATCGAGTTCGGCTTCGCCATCGTCGGCGTGTTCGCCTCCAATCTGCAGGTATCGTTTGCCTCGGCGCCGATCAAGGGCCTGGTGGGCCTGTTGCTGATGCTGGCCTACTGGCCGACCTTTTCGCACTATGTGACCGGCGATTTCTCCCATCTGCTCGACCTGGCCGCCAGCCTGATGCAGGTGCCCAAGTGAGCGACGACAAGACCGAAGAACCCACACAGAAGAAGATCGACGACGCCGAGGAGAAAGGCCAGGTCGCGGTCAGCCGCGACCTGGCCCGGCTGGCCACGCTGGTGGTAGTGGCCGAGATGGCCTTCGCCACCCAGTCGCTGTGGCGCGACGCCATTTTCAACATGATGAATTCAGCCATCCTCGGCATCGGCCACAACTTCCGGCTGGAGATGGGGCAGATCGCCACCACCGCCGGCTTGTTTCTGCTGGTGATTTTCTGCTGCTTCTTTGTCGTTTGCATCGTGGTCGGCGTGGCCGCCCATTGGGGTCAGTTCGGCATCCTGATCTCCACCGAGTCGATCGTTCCCAAGTTCGACAAGCTCAACCCGGTCAACGGCGTCACCCAGTTGTTCTCGAAAAAAAAGCTGATCGAGCTGCTGGTCACCGTGGGCAAGGCGTCGCTGATCGGCTGGATCGTCTACAACCTGATCCGCAGCCACCTGCCGGAAATGATCGCGCTGTCCGGCGGCGAACCGGAAGATGTGTTCCACACCTTTGTTGAATTGCTGCGCTCGATTTTTCATGTGATTGTCGTGGTCTGCCTGTGCCTGGGCATGATCGACTTCGCGGTCCAGAAGTATTTCCACAAAAAGGACTTGATGATGGACAAGGAAGAGATCAAGCGCGAACACAAGGAATCCGAGGGCGACCCGATGATCAAGGGCAAGCGCAAGCAGCTGGCGCGGCAGTGGGCCAACGAGAGCCCGGCCGCCAAGACCGAGAGCGCCAATGCGGTGGTGGTCAATCCGACCCACTTCGCCGTGGCCATGTACTACGACGCGGAACAGGTGATGGTGCCGCAGGTGCTGGCCAAGGGCAAGGACGAGGTGGCGCAGGCCATCATCCAGCGCGCCCGAGAATGCGGCATTCCGGTGATCCGCCATGTGTGGCTGGCGCGCACGCTGTACGCTACATGCCGGGACGATACGCCGGTGCCGACATCGAGCTACGAGGCGGTGGCCCAGGTGTATGCCGTGGTCCACGAGTTGATGGCGAGCGGGCAGGCCGGGCTGGAGGTGGAGCTGGAATCGCTCGGCGAGCCGCCCAGCGGCATGGCGCCGCCAGGCAGCCGATGAAGAGCGCCGACATCGACGCCGTCGCGGCGCGTGAGCAGGCCGTCGCCGACGGTGCCCGGCGCGTGCGGATCCGGTTGCAGGCCGCGGCCGAGGCCGACCGGCGCCAGCGGGCCGCGGCCAGGACGCAGGAGGAGGGCGGCAGCCTCGACTGCGCGGTGGCGCCGGAACTGGCGATCGGCGCCGCCGCGCCCCCGGTGCCGGACATCATCGGCGCCGCCGGCGCCATCGCCAATGCCGGCTTCGGCGACTGGCTGCACGACGATGCCGGCGAACCCGTCGACCACACCATCGCCGGCGTCGGCGACCGCGCGCACCAGATGGCGCTGAAGGTAAGCCACGTGGTGGTGGCGCCGCGCCAGGCGCCGGTGGGACGGCCGCAGCCGCTGCCCCGCCTGCGGCCGTCGTCGCGCGCCGATTGCCAGCGCCGCTGCGGCACGGCGGGCTTCTGCGATCCGTCGTCGGATCTCGGCTGTGGCGGCGAATACTGCGCCAGCCGCTACGAGCCGTTGTGAGGGAACCCTCGGCGCCGCCGGCGCCACTTAACTACTGCGGATCAACTCAATCCTGGAGCCGAACACATGAATCCAACGACCCAAGCGGCAACCCTCCCGGCGGCCTCGATGCCGGGCGCGCAGCAAAAGAATTCCCTGTCGCTCGACATACAACCCGCCGACGCGGCCGACAGCGCGCAGTTCCGCGCCCGGCTGGAACACCACATGCAGGCCGGCGCGCGCAAGACCGGCGCCGACAATGCCTCGCTGGGCAATGTCATCGCCAGCCGCGCCACCAATCTGGCTGGCCAGCTCAAGCAGGACCAGATGTATGTGTCCAAACTGCTGGAGCAATCGACCCGCACCGGCGATTCGATGCAGCTGATGAAAGCCATGATGGCGCTCAACGACTACCAGTTGCGCGTGCAGACCGTTTCCAAGACCGTGTCGAAGGCCGCGTCGTCGGTCGACTCCCTGACCAAACTGCAGTAAGCACCTCCGGGCCGCCCATGGATATCCTGAACCCACACCGGTTATCGCGCTGCCTGCGCCTGGCCTGCATGCTGGCCTTGCCGGTCATGCTGGCCGCCTGCACCAAGATGGTCACGCTGCAGGCCGGCCTGAGCGACGCCGACGCCAACGACATCATCCTGGTACTCAACCGCAAGGGTATCGAGATCGAAAAGCAGAAAACCAAGGAGGGCGTGACGCTGATCACCAAGGACGGCGACCTGTCGCGCGCCACCGAGGCCATGAATGCCGCCGGCCTGCCGCGCCGCAGCCTGTCCAACCTGGGCGAGGTGTTCAAGAAGCAGGGCATGATTTCTACCCCGATGGAAGAGCGCATCCGCTACATCCATGGCTTGTCCGAGGAGCTGGAATCGACGCTGCAGCAATTCGACCGGGTGGTGTCGGCACGCGTGCACGTGGTGCTGCCGGAACGCATCGCGCCGGGCGAGCCGATACAACCGTCGTCGGCGGCGGTGTTTGTCAAATACCGGCCGCCGCTGGACGAGGACGCGGTGCTGCCGCGCATGCGCAAGCTGGTGGCCTCCAGCATTCCCGGCCTCGGCGGCGACGACGGGCGCGGCAAGGTGTCGGTGGTGCTGATGCCGGGCGAGCCGCCGCCGGTCGGCATTCAATGGACGATGCTGGGGCCGTTCGTGGTGGCGCAGGATTCGGTCGGCTGGCTAACCTTCACCCTGGCGGTGCTGGGCGCGATGGCGTCGGCCGGGCTGGGCTACCTGCTGTTCCGCTACGCCATGCGCAGTCCCAGGGTGGCCGCGCTGGTGATGCGGCTGGCCATGCGCTGGGCCAGCCGCAAGGCGGTGCCGGCGCCTGCGCCGGAAGCGCAGCCGTGAGCGCGCTGTCCGCGACCTTCCTGGATTGGTGGTTCGCGCCGTGGCGCCTGGGCGGCGGCGATCCGGTCCTGGCCGGTGTCGACGCGCCGCCGGCGCGGCGCGCCGCCTACCGCGCCTGGTGCCGGCAGGCCGGCGTGCCGCCGGACTTGCCGGCTGCCGGCAATCCCGGCTGGCAAGCCGCCGCGCTGGAGGATGGCGCCGCGCTGCGCCGCTGTTGCGCGCTGTATGGCGGCCTGTTCGCCGCCCGCGAACAGGATCACGCCGTGCTGCGCTCGCTCCTCGCCGACGATCGCCGCTGGTGCCTGAGCGTGGCGATGACGCAGCCCCTGCAAGGCGGAGCCGTCCATGCCGGCGGCGACGCCGGGCAGCGCGGCATGCTGGAACTGGCATGCCGCCTGGACGCACAATTCCCCGGCATGTGGCCGCGCCTGCGGCGCCTGCTGCACGACGTTCCCGCCGCGCCATCCCCTACGTTGTCCGGCGCTGCCGCATCGGCGGCGGCACTGTCGCGCGCGCAGCGGTGCTGGAGCCTTTGCCTGGCGCGCGCACAAGCCCCTACCTAGGAAAGAATGTCGATGAACGATTTTTGTGTCGAACGTATCAGCGTGCCGGCGATACTGCGTGCCGAGCACGGCGTATTGCGGCCACAGGCGCTGCGCGTCAGCGCGGACGCCGGCCAGGCCGCGGCCCGTCTGCTCGACCAGGCGCGCGAGCAGGCCGGCCTGATCCTGGCTGAGGCCCGGCAGGAAGCCGGCCAGGCCGTGCAACAGCAGCGCCAGGACGTGGTGCGCCAGGCAACGCAGCTGCTGGATGGGCTGCGCCAGGCGCAGCAGGACATGCTGGCGCGCATGGAACACGTGGTGGTGGAGCTGGCCCAGGAAGTCTACGACCGTTTGCTGCTGGAGCTGACGCCGCGCGAGCGCATCGCCGCCATGTTCCGGCGCGTCCAGCAGGAGGCGCCGGGAAAACTGGTGGAACCGGTGGTATGGCTGCATCCCGACGACCTGGCGCTGGCGCCGGACAGCGTCTGGGAGCGCAAGGCCGATGCGCGGTTGACGGCCGGAACCTGCCGGCTGGAGGCCGCCAGCGGCGAATGGCGGGCCGAGTTCCAGCTCGCCAGCGGGGAATTGCGGGCGGCCATCGCCCAGGTCGGGCCACCGCCCGCCGATGCCGGCGAAAAATAAAACTGGGGCATGGCGAACTAATTCTCTTCCTCCCGCCACTCATTGGAGCGTCAAGGTCCAGCGCCACGTTCCACCGCCATCGAGGAGAGAAAACCATGTCAGAGCATAGCAGCCCGGTCTTGCAAAACCTGCGCCACCTGAATCAGAAGTTCGAGGGGATAGGCCAGCAGATCAACGACTTCAGCCGCCAGCAGGCCGACGGCGAAACGCCCGACCCGGCCCGCTTCATGGATCTGCTGCAAAAGCAGTCCGTTACCCACACTGCCATGATGGCGCAGTTCAACCTGCTGCAAAAGCCGCTGAAAACCGTGCTCAACGAGAGCAAATAGGCCATGCAGAGCCAACAAATCGAGCAATGGCTGGACGCCTTGCCGCTGGACGAGCCGGTCGACGTGGACGGCGAAACAGTCTTGCTGGCGTTGCAGCCCGGCGGCGCCATACTGGGCGCGCACCTGTCCCGCGCCGCCACCGGGGTGCAACTGGCCGATGCGATGCGCACCGGTTTCCAGAGCGCGCTGGAATTCGAGGCCGGCCTTTCGCTCGGCGACGACGGCTCGCTGATGCTGACCCAGTGGCTGCCCGGGGCGGAATCCTGGCGTGACGCCGGCGACGCGCTGGAAGGCCTGCTGAACCAGGTCGCGATGTGGCGCGCGGCGATGGCGCCCGCCGCTTCCACGCCCGCGGCCGAAACTCGGCGCGACGCCGACCGCATCCGCCAACTGTTTTCCGGAGAAACACGATGAGCCGTCAAGCCTGTGTCAGGACCTTGGCCATCGCCGGCCTGCTGCTGTTGCAGTTGTTCTGGTGCGCCGCGCCGCGGGCCGCCACGCCGGCTTCGTGGAAGGACAGCGGATTTTCCATCAACGCCGGCGCCATGACCCTGCGCAGCGTGTTCGAGGAATTCAGCCGCGCGTACGGCGTGCGCCTGTCGATGGAGATCGATGGCGACCGCCTGGTCAAGGGCGGCCGGATCAAGGCCGACAACGGCGTCGAATTCCTGAACCGCCTTGGTGGCATCCATCGCTTCCGCTGGTTCGTCTACAACGACACGCTGTATGTCACCCCGGCCGGTGCCAGCACGTCGCTGCGCATCGAGGTCGGCGAGGATGCGGTGCAGGACGCCAAATCGGCGCTGATCGGCCTCGGCCTGTTTGACGACCGTTTCGGCTGGGGCGAGCTGCCGGACGAGGGCGTGGTGATCGTCAGCGGCCCGCGCAGCTATGTCGAACTGGCCCGCGACACCCTGCTGCCCAAGGAAAAGAAGACGCCGCGCAAAGGCCGCCAGATCATGATGTTCCGCCTTAAATATGCCAGCGCGACGGACCGCACCATCAATTCGCGCGGCAAGAGCGAGACCATCCCCGGCGTCAAGACCATCCTCGGCAACTTGCTGTTCGGCCCGCACAGCGCCGAGAAGGTGACCGATCCCAAGCGCCGTTTCGACGCCGACAGCAGCAAGCGTTCGCGCTTGCCGAAGCTGGGCAAGGGCGAGGCCGCCGAGAGCGGCGGCGAGGGCCTGGCGCCATTGTTCACGGCGCCCGACAGCGCCGGCAAGAACCGCGTCATGGCCGAGGACGGCGGCGCACAGTCTTCGCGCAGCCAGCAACAACAGCCGCGCGAGGAGGAGGCGCCGCCCCGCATCGAGGCCGATTCGACGCTGAACGCCATCATGATCTACGACAACATCAACAAGAAGGAAATGTACGCGGCGCTGATCGCCGAGCTGGACGTGCAGCCGCAGCAGATCGAGATCGAGGCGATGATCGTCGACATCGACCGCTCCAAGCTGGCCGACATGGGCGTGGAATGGGGCGTGCGGGCCGGGGTCGTCAATGGCGTGTTCAACAGCACCACCCAGTCTTCGCAGGGCACCAGCCTGCCGCTGCCGGGCGCCACGCTGCTGATCAGCGACGCCGGCCGCTTCTATGCGCGGCTGAAGGCGATGCAGTCGACCGGCGAGGCGCGCGTGCTGGCCACGCCGACCATCCTGACGCTGGACAATGTGCCGGCGGTGCTGGACCTGAGCCGCAGCGCCTACGTGTCGCTGGTGGGCGAGCGGGTGGCCGACCTGGCCGACGTCACCGCCGGCACCATGCTGCGCGTGATTCCCCGCATCATCCATGACGGCGGGCAGACGCGCGTGCGGCTCGAAGTCGACATCGAGGACGGCACCCTGGACAGTCCCGACAGCGTGTCCGGCGCGGACGGCAAGGCCGGCGGCGTCTCCGCCGCCGTCACCCGTTCGACCATCAGCACCCAGGCCATCATCGACGCGCAGCAGACCCTGATGATAGGCGGCTACCACGCCGAATCGCTGAAGCGCGACAAGCAGAAGGTGCCGCTGCTGGGCGACCTGCCGCTGCTGGGAGGATTGTTCCGCAGCGAGACCCAGTCCGACAGCACCAAGGAACGCCTGTTCCTGATCACGCCGCGCATCTCCGGCAGCGACGGCATCGAGCACAAGACCATGTCGGGCCGGCCCGTGGCGGCGGCGGCAGTCAAGGAGAAGCCGGTCACCGTGCTGGAGAAGAGCGTGGCCGTCGAGGCGGCGCCGCTGTTGTCGACGGCGCCGTCGACGGTGCAGGACTCGGTGGTGATCGGCAGCGGCCTGCGTCTGCCGCCACGCAAGTTCAAGTGCACGCCGGCGCGCCGCGTCGGCATGTTGTAAGCGGCACGGCGCGCACGGTCATATTTTTTGAGAATGTGTCGCGCCAACTTCGTTACCATCAGTCAAGTCATCAGGTCTGCGGTGCGGCGGCGACGCCGGCACCGCCAGGAAGCGGCGTGCCCGTGGGCGGCGCCGGTTGATTCTCAATGTACGGCAGGGAAGGGAAGGTCATGTATTTCTCACGTATGTCAACAAGATCCATGCACGCAGGCGTCGGCAGGCTGACGGCCTCGCTGCTGCTGACGGTGGCGGCCGCTCATGGCGCCACTGCGATGGCCGCCGACGCCGCGCCGGCGCTGAATTATTCGCTGGGCGGCAGCTTCGCTTCCGGCCTGTTCGCCGCCGGCATCGGGCAGCAGGACGAGTGCGACGAGCCGGCGCCGCTCGACGAGGGCCTGGCCAACGCGCTGGCGGACAACCGCGACATGTTGCTGGCCAGCCTGGACACGGACAAGGCCGTCCGCAAGCCGGCACGCGCCGCAGCCAGGGCTGTCGAGCGCGCCGCTGCGCCGGCGGAACCGGTGGTGCCGGCGCCGCCGGCCGCGCCCGTGTGGGAAATCATGGTCTCCGACAAGACGCTGAACGCCGCGCTGCAGCGCTGGGCCGCCGCCGCCGGCTGGCAGCTGTTGTGGGAGCTGCCGGTCGATTACGCGGTCGAGGCCAGGACCACGGTCCCGGGCAATTTCGACGAGGCGGTCAACACTGTGGTCAAGAGCATGGAGTCGGCGGAGATACCGATGAAGGCAGTGTTCTACCAAGGTAACAAGGTGCTGCGCATCATGGTGAAAGGGAGCGAATAATGGCCTGGAAATTATCAATGCTGGCACCGACGGTCCTGCTCGTCGCCGGTTGCAGCGGCATGGCCGGCAAGCTGGACAGCGAGATCGGCACGGCCGACGAGAAGGCGCACAGCCTGGTGGCCGAAGTGGGCCGCACGGCGCCCGGC
Source organism: Duganella sp. Dugasp56 (assembly GCF_047304105.1). Taxonomy (NCBI): domain Bacteria; kingdom Pseudomonadati; phylum Pseudomonadota; class Betaproteobacteria; order Burkholderiales; family Oxalobacteraceae; genus Duganella; species Duganella sp. Dugasp56. The sequence continues at coordinate 602 of NZ_JBGLYQ010000080.1, read as the reverse complement.
GCGGTGTTGCCGGCGGTGCCGCTGGTGACGCACGAGCAGGGCATCTGGCTGGGCAAGAATGTCATCAAGCTGGGCCAGCCGGCCTTGCCGCCGGTGTTCTATGCGCCGACCACCTTCGACCGCACGATCAGCTCGCTGAGCGAATTGGCCGAGCGCATCACGCTGCGCTCCGGCGTGCCGAGCAAGGTGACGCCGGACGCGATCGCCGTGGCCGCCAGCGCCTTCCGTTCGCGGGTCAACCTGCCCGCTGGCGGTAACGGCGGCATGCCGCCGTTGCCGGCCGGCCTGCCGGGCGACAACGCCGCGCCGCCGGCGCTGCCGCGTCCACCCACTTCCGGCCAGGCTTCGTTTGCCGACGTGCCGCACGGCGTGCGCATCACCTATGGCGACGGTCCGTTGAAAGGCCTGCTCGACACCTCGGCGGCGCGCTTTGGCGTGTCGTGGAAATTCGTCGACGGCACCATCCAGTTCTTCCATACCGAAGCGCGTAATTTCCAGATCAACGCCATTCCCGGCGATTCAACCTTTACCGCCACCGTCGCCAGCGGATCGAGCTCGTCCGGCGGCGTGTCGGGCGGCAGCGGGGGGGGCGGTGGTAGCGG